>NZ_SGUA01000008.1:0-212677 GCF_005435135.1 Halorubrum sp. ASP1
CGCTTTCTCCCTGCTCAGCAAGGAGTGCAGCGCGACCCTGTGCGACGTTGAGCGGACTGCGCAAATCGTGGGAGATAACACTCGCAAACTCTCCAAGCCGCTCGTTCTGCTGACGTAGTTGTCGCTCTCGTTCGACGCGTTCAGTCACGTTCCGAGTGACCCCAACGAGACGAGTTATCTCACCCTCGGAGACTACCGGCGCAAGTTTTGTCTGCCAGAAGCGTGCTCCTTCGCTGACCAGGAGTTCCTCCTGATACGAGATTGGTTCGCCAGCCTTGACACAGCGGTGATAGTTCGCCGCTAACTCAGCGCCCTGTTCTTCACCGAACACGGCTTGTGGTGTCTGGCCCTGTACTTCCTCGGTAGTAATCCCAGTCTGGCGCTCATAGGAGGGACTGAGGCGCTCAAACTTGAATCGGACATCATCCCCATCTTCCTCAACATTCATCAGAAAGATGGCGTCCTCCACGCTGTTCAAAACGGCTTCGTACTCTTCGGCAAGCTCTCGCGCTTCGCGTTCGTACTCTTTTCGCTCAGTAATGTCTCGACTGCTAAGCAGAATCCCATCGATGATGTCGTCGTCAACTCGATTCCGCATTGTGGCCTCAATCCAGCGCCACGAGCCGTTGGCGTGGCGGAATCGGACTTCAACAGTCTCGGATCCGGAAGGGTTTGAGAGAACGCTTTCCAGCGCGTCGGCGTTTCGCTCCCGGTCCTCGGGATGGACGAACTCGAATCCCTCGTGGCCAACCAATTCGCCGGGGTCGTAGCCGAGAATCCGTGTGATGGCCGGACTAACGTAGGTTATCGTCCCGTCAGTATCGACGACTGTCGCGAGATCATTTACCTCCTCAACGAGCGTCCGATACCACTCAGGCTTGTGGTTATTACTCTCGTGGTGGGTTGTATCGTCATCCATCGATTATAATGGGTCCAGTACACGTGTAAGCATATTAAAATCGTGCGCAACCTCCGGCGGAAGCACTACTCCTTGTTGTATATATGGGGGTGGTGGCCAAGATCTTGCTGAGTATACTCCTATACCTCGCACACAAATCCTATCGACTGTTAAAGATTTCAACAGGGAACTAGAGACAAAGAATCAAATAGTCAATCAGAGTAGGATTTGCTATCATGCTCCCAGACGATCTCCCAGTTGATCGCCAGAAATTGCTGACGTGGGAAACAGAATGCTGGCAGTGTGGCGAGCAAACGCCTGTGGTCTGGCCACGAGGAGACCATCTTGATACGCCCCTCGGAGATATATTAGCGAATTACCAAACCCCTGTTGAACGGGTCTACAGCAATACTCTCGGCAAGAAAGTCTGGGGAAACGTCTGTCAGCACTGTGATTCTTACCAAGGAAATCATTTCATCCAGCAAGAGGCACTGGAGATTGACCCACCACTAGTAGACTGTCCACATTGTGGGGATGAACACGAATGGAGCCCGGACCAAGGAATGGGTGGGGCATTCGGACAGGGATGGGTCTCATGTCCAGAATATGGTGAAATACCAGTCGGTGATCCACGGGGAGAGTGATGAATCCCTTAGCTCTATACAAGACTAGAGTGTCGGAATCCCGATGAATCTACGTAAGAATTAGTCAGATATTGAGAACCCCGACAGGGCCAGTCAGTAGTATTTCGAAACTAGCATCTACGGCACTACCACGGAACTATCCTGCGTAGGCGGTGTGAGACGGGACTAGGATGTCCTCCTTGTGACCGTTGTCTGAGAAACCCAATCTTTTCTCAACACCTCTCAGATACCATGTCTATTAAGTATATGTCCGAAAAATTATAAAATATGGCCAAACAACATATTTTCACTCAGATGATCCCCGAACGAGACGAGCCAGCAGTGTATATCAATCCTCGCTCTGAACAAATCGCAGCCTTCGCAGAGGAAGCAGTAACGGTTGAGGACCAGCCTAGGGTCCGGCTGCTCGCAGACTCAGATGAAATCAAATACGCCCTCTACAACTTCCTCACGGCCTCAAAGATCGCCGAACTCATCCACCGGGAGCAACTCAGCCTCCGAACACTCACGGAGCCAGTCCAGAATACCATCTTCACAACCGAGTCTGAGGCTGTAGTTCCTGTGATGGACAACCACAGTATCTCGAGTTCAGATCCCGAGTTGGTCTCATCAGTCTACGGTGAGTTCGACTCCAGATTCGAGGCTGCCGAGCAGTATCACCTCCGGACACCTGCCCTCTCAGTAGTGAAACAGACGCTCCGAGAAGAGATCGGCGACGATATCGCAGCCGACCTCGACGAAGTCCTCGCACACGCTGAAGAGATTTCCAACAGCAACGAATACCTCAGTATCGTCGAGGTCATGCTCATCCTCGCAGCCCGCAACGAGATCCTTCTCTACGACATCTCGAAATGGGGAGAGGATGCGGATATCGCTTCGAAAGCAACCTTCTCACGGGCCAAATCATCACTCGAAGATGCTGGCCTCATCGAGACTGAAAAGGTCCCAATAGATGTCGGTCGCCCCCGACTTCGGCTTATCGCAACTGACGAGCTCGCGACAGCAGACCTGAAGACACTCTCCACCGAGATCCAGTCTTCGCTGTAGCATCTCCCCTACGATAGCCCGACTATGGGGGCGGGTATACGGTACTTCTCCAGCTCAAGCGTGAGATGAAGCAGTCAAAATCACTGCGTAGAGGGTGTAAAACGCATTCTATAACACACAGTCACCAGATCAGTAGTATTTCAAAACTCGAATACGAAAATTGCGACATGTACGATCTCACTGGCTTTCAGCGCGATCTGCTGTACGTCGTTGCCGGACTTGATGATCCCCACGGACTTGCGATCAAAGACGAGCTCGAGGACTACTACGAAAAGGAAATCCATCATGGGCGGCTCTATCCCAACCTCGACACGCTCGTTGAGAAGGGACTCATAGAAAAAGGTCAGCGCGACCGACGGACCAACGAGTACAGCACTACTCGCCGTGGCACGAGAGAGATTGAAGCCCGGACTGAATGGGAAGCCGGGTATATTGACCACGACAGGTGACTGAACTATAATAACTAAGGGCAGTTCACAGCTGGTAGTTCTCCGTTTACTTCAGCATCCATACTTTCGTTCCGCCAACTAGCTTACTTTCAATTAGCCCCTTCTCCTCAAGCTGAGTGAGACGTTGATAGGCGCCAGGCTGCGAACAATTGAATACATCTGCGAGTTCGACGGTCCCAGCTGGTTCGCGTTCTTCGAGCGCCTGTATGAGCTCATCATCAGTGAAATCTGGCGTGTATTGTCCCGTCTCTGGGTCGCGACGGTCCTCGTCCACGGCAGAACGTACATGGGCTTCATAGATGACTCCACCGGATAGAGCCCGAACTCAAAGTGAGTTCAGACGCAAACATTTAAGCCACTTATTGATCAATAAGTGGATGTCCGAAGGTGACGCCTGAAGCGAAGAAACAGGCCGGTGCTTGGAACACCGACCTTCGGGGCACCACACCCCATGTCAACGGATCCGAGCCAATATCAAGAGACTACCGACCCTGAAGAGGTTAGACAGCTGAATCTTGAGGGAGAGGTAGTAGAGACGGATTGTGCGGAGAAAACCTCGTCAGCTGGGGAAAAGCTCAAGCGGATTATCGACAAGTACGGATTTACCGAACTTGGTGATCGACTTGAACGAGAGTACACACCTCCAAAACCAGCGACACTCCGTGAACTACAGCAGAAAGTCAATATAAAGATTCTAGATCAAAATATGCGTGGAGCGTTGACAACAGAAGCAGAGTATGAAGACTGTTGCCATCGGCTTACAGCAGATGACCGGGAACTGACTAAAGACCGACTGAACAGACTCGGAATAGACGGCGAAGCGGTACTCAATGATATGATATCTCACGGAACGGTCCAGAATTACCTGCGAACCTATCGAGATGTAAAAAAGCAAGGCCGTCGGCGGAACACTTGCGAGGAATCTGCTACATCAATGATCGCGATCCAAAACAGGGTTGAGACGGTGCTGAAAGATGTAGTCACATCTCACAGCGAACGAGATCAAATACCCACCGAGCCCGAAGTAGATGTCAGAATGAACGTTGTCTGTCCTAACTGCGATGAAAGTGTCAGCATTGTCGATTACCTCCAGTTACGGCAGTGTCCAAGGTGTATCTAGCGTGGTGAGGAACACCTGTAGTACGGGTACGTACGGTTTGGGCACCCATCGAAGCAGTAACTCGCTTCTCTCCTGATGCAACACGAACTCACCACCTCATCGCTGCCGTTTCGTGTCTCTGTGGGCGAGCCGGACAGTCTCTGGACCGACGCGTCACGGACAGCCCAGCCGACGACGCTCATCGTCACACCGGTCCAGCTACATCAACGCAATATTGAGACGGGACTCCGCGAGCGGGCACGGCCAATGAGCAGTCTAATATCTCGGCGATTACGCGGAGTTGCTGAGGAGTTGCTCAAAGAAACTGACGAGCCGGCCATCGCCGCTGACCGGGTTGACCGGCTTGCCTACCTCCCCGACATCTTGGTCGAGTCGCAACGGCCCGTCTATGATCGCCTTGCTGCCGTCATCGGCCAGCCACTCTCACAGCACGTCGAAACCGTCGAGCGGGCACGAGGCGAACTTGAGTTGGTTACTGGGTTTCACCCCCAACGGATGGAACAAGTCGCAGACGCCGTGCGGTCGGATGCCCAGCAGGTAAGTGAGCCGGCGATGATCGATACGCTGGACCTGCTAGCCGGCGTGTCACAGCTCCATCATGACCTTACTGACAACCTCACTACGGACTCTACGGCTGAGCAGACGACTTTACATCTCGCCTCGGAGACAGCAGTTCTGACCCGCGCTATCCGCGAACTCACGGCCAACCCGGACATCTGGGCGGCAGCATACCCCACGATTGAGCAACTCGTGGTCGCCGGCGCGAGCATGCTCACGGCTCCGTTGGAAGACTTGCTTCGGGTCGTCGCCACACGAACAGACACCGATGTCCAGCTTTACCTTCGGACGGCGAGCGGGCCGGCAATCGCCGATCATCTCACTCAGACGACCGCTGTCGACGCGCCCGGCACACAGGGGGTGTTTAGCTGGCGATGAACGCTCGGAACGATACCCACGGCGACACGGAAGACGTCGCCAGCGGCGAATCAGCGGTGGCCTCGGACACGACCCCAACGCCAACGGTCGAACTCGTTGGGCGCACGCGACAGGAAGAGGCCAGGCTCGCCGTCGCAACGGCCGCAAGCCTTGTCGAACAGGGCGTCTCGCCAAGCGACATCGTGATCGCGACTGCGGACGTTGACCGGTATGAGGACGCACTCACGCGGGCAACCGCACGCTATGGACACACACTAGCGGTCTGGACGCCTCTAAAAGTCAAGCGAACTGTCCCATACGAACTCATCGACGCAACGCTTAGACTGCTCGTTGAGCGCGCTCAGGGTGCCGTCAATATCCAGACGCTTACAGAACCACTCTTCCTTGGATGGGTGCCGGTAACTGGCCGGTCGGAGCCACTTGCGTCGGCGGCCATCAACGAGATTGGTCGCGGCCACGCCGGGACGGACCAGCCGATCGACGAGTGGCAAGCCACTATCGCAGCCGGAGACATCGAGCACGGGACGAAACAAGACTGGATGGCGTACCTGAACTGGATCGCCGCACAGCCCGACGCGCCCACCTCCAAAGACATCGCCGAAACGCTCAATCCCGTACTTGAACGGTACGATGATGCCTGTCTCCCAGACAAGCCGGGTCAGAGGGCTGTAAGCGAGCTCGCAGCTACTCTTAGGGGATTTGAGCGGACAACGGAGTTGCTGAGGATGACCCGCCGGCGGTATACGCGCTGGCTTGCTACAAGCCGCACGGACAAGCAGTGGGGCGTCGTTAGAAACCTCCTTGAGTCGTTTGCGACGACAGTCCCGGGCAAACGTGAGCTACCGACAGCGGCCGCTATCGATGTCAAAGAGGCAAACGACTTGTGGGCACTCTCTGTGCCATACGTCATCGCGATCGGGCTGGTTGCTGAGGAGTGGCCAACCACGCCGGCGTCACCGGTTCCGTCTGCCGCCCGAACGGTGATGGAGACTACAGACATCGACGGGGTCCGTCCGCACTCAGCGTGGACGACCGCCCGCGACCGTGACCAGTTCGAGGTTGCCTCCAACACGGCGACCAAAGTGTTTGTCGCGACCCGCCACACGACAGGTGCCAACGGTGTCGAGAAACGCCCCTCTCCATTTCTTGAGTGCGTGGAGACGACGCGGGTACCCAAAGCGGCACAGCAAAGACTCATGACAGAGCCGTCGGTCATACCTGAGCCGCTCAGTGACTATTTTCCTATGGAGATGGACGATGAGTGACGACGTCCCACGGCTCGACCGCGATCAACAGCGGATGGTCAAGGCGTACCTCGGCATGGACCAGGGGCTCGCAGTACTTGGGAGTGTCCCAGGAGCAGGGAAATCTTCGGTTATCGGGAAGGCCGCAGCGAAAGACCTGCTTGCGCGGGCGGCAGCCGGCGACCCTCGTCCACATGAACGGGTGCTAATTGCGTCCTTTTCTAAACGGGACGCTGCCGATCTCGTCCCAGATATTGTCGCATGGGTCGAGGCGCTATACGAGCGCGGCGACACGCCGGCGGCACTGGATCGGTCTGACATCGACCGGCTGTGTAGGCAGGTGCGGGAGGCACCCCGAATTGGCACTTTGGATAGCGTCCTCAGGACGGTCTGTGGAGAAATCGTGACCGAGATGGGGTTTGACTCGATGCCGACTGTTGGCAACGATGCGCTCATCGAGCAGCTCCACCAAGATGTATACGAGAGGGTCATTGGAAATGACGCCGGCGCCCGTCTCGCTGACCGTGTGCGTGAGGCGTATGACACCAGCAGCGACACGGCGTCAGTCCGGAAACTCCTGCGTAAGGCGCTTAAGATCGCTCGCCGGCGACAACTGACATCGGCCGAACTTGCGGACCGCCTCCGAGCAGCAGTGACGGCCAACTACCGTGGCGGGTCCACAACCTCCTTCGAGAGTATCATCGATGCGGTTGTAGCCTACCGTGACGAAACGACGGCGGCCAACGTCAAGAACGGGCTCACAAGCGAGGAAAAACGCACACTTCTCAAGGCAGATCAAGAACTCCACGAAGAGTGGAGTACGCTCATCGAGACGTTCGCCAAGTTGTTTGAGCAGTACGCTGGTGTATATGACAATCTCACAAGGGAACGCGGTGTCATCACTCACACCGACTGTGTGTATCTCGTTGAGACGTATTTCAGTGATGACCGGTTTGAATCTGCCCGTCGAGAGCGGCTCACGCGGCGCTATCATGAGGGGATCGATAGCGTAATTATCGATGAAGCACAGGATGTGAGTCAGATCCAACACGATGCGTTATCGCATCTGGTTGCCGATGATACACGCATCCTACTAGCGGGCGACCTCGATCAGTGTCTCTACCAGTGGCGGGATGCTACCCCGGACCTGTTTGCGGGAGCACTCGAAGATGGAGAGTACTTCAACCGTGACTGGCATCCTCACAAGACTGAACGGGCTAAAAAGAACTATCGTTCGCGCCCGGATATCGTCCGGTTTGTAAACGCGGTCGCCAAGCGTGGACTGGGTCATAACGAACGGGGTGGTCTTGGAACGGTTACGACAGAGCCGCCGGCGATGTCGGCGACCCGCGACGCGGCTGATGAATCGTCGATTCACATCGCGAGTTTCGATGCGAAGGGAGCGCCTGGCATGGACGACTGGGTCGCTCCGAAGCAGGGGACTGGAGAAGCAGACACTGTTGCGAGATATGTTGCCAGCGGGATCAATACTGGCCGCTTCCCAGTAGCCGATGATGATACAGGCATCACGGCCCTGTTTCCCCGTCGACGCCACATGGACGCGTATGCTGAGGCCTTCGAGTCTTATGGCCTAACTGTCGCTGACGCCAGCGCCTACCTGTTTGAGTCACCTATCGTCAAGTCAGTTATCGACGTGGTCGAATGGCTCATCGACCCGACCGACAAGACCCGAACCCGCCGACTACTCGAGGAATCTGCGCTCGCTGCGTCCACTGAAGATCACACCAAGGCAGGGTCCGGACTGAGTGCTGTCACCGAGACCGTGAGGGACACAACTAGAGTACTACAGGAAGATGTGGTCGGTGAGATTGGTGAGCCACACGATCGTGTCGTGTCGGGACTGGTAAGTCTGCGCGAAGACAGACCGATACGTCACGTTGAGCCGGCATCAGTGCTGGTCCGTGAGATCATCGACCGGCTTGGCTTGGAAGTCGACCCGCTTGGCATTGATCCGGCAACCGACGGCCCACAGCGTGTCGCGACGCTCGATGCGCTCGTCGAGTTAGTCGAAGAATGGGAAGATGACGATCGATATAGCCCGAAACGACTCCACGAGTTACTCAGCCCCTTTGTCGAGACGCCCGGGCGCGGCCCCACCCAACCGGTCGTGGACGCGGACGCCGTCGACATCGTGTTTCGCACTATCCACGATATGAAAGGCGATCAGGACGACATCGTCGTGCTGGCTGATACTTCCAGTTCGGGCTCGCCTAGGACCTCGAAAGCAGGACCGGAGACGCTCGTCGCAAGCGGTGACGGCATTGCCCTGGCACCGCCGGCGAACGCTGTTGATGCGGATACGCCACCGCTTCCGGGTGTTGACGGTGGCCTTTACGAGCTTGACCCCGCTAAGTCCAGAGACGGCACACAGGGCAAGCACGGCCTGCGCTGGGACTCAGAATATTGGGGCACAGAAGGAAGTGAACAAGCAGACCTACGCGGGCCGCCAGTTCGGCGGGCGGCGTCCGCCGCAAACCGAGCTGAGTGGTGGCGGACGCTACACGTTGCGCTGACTCGGGCACAACAGCACCTCGTTATCCCACTGCCTCGCACACAGTCCTTCCTCTCAGAGCGTGATCACTGGGCGCAGGTGTGTTGTGACGTGTTCGGAGAGGAGGTGATCACAGAAACGGGGACACACACGGTAGCGCTGCCGGATGGTGACGGTGCCACACAGCCGACAAGGGTTGCTGTCGATGGAGGCGAATTCGAACCAAGAGTCACGACTGAAGAGTCAGCGGCGGCTGTCCCCGCACAGCGTCCGCGTCGTCTGACGCCGGCGACCGACATCGCCGGTGAAGCGTGGTGCCCACGATTTCTCCGACCAAGTTTGCTAGCGCCACTCGTAGACGATCCGGGTAGTACACTCGTGCCGACCCTTCGAGAACAAACGGTCCACACGGAGACTGACGCCATTGATCCTGATCTCCCGCTGTCGTTCGACACCGTTGAGACCGAGACGGTTGGTGAACTCGTCCACACACTTGTTGGGCGGCTCGTCCATGCGGGGGTTTCCGCGGAAGAGTTGTGTGGGCCAGCAGCTCGCGAGCACGCTGCCGCCGTCCTCGAAGACGAGGTCGACGTCGCAGTTAGTGATCCCGAGTGGGACGAGCTCTACACCTTCCTCACGGAGTACGTTCTCTCCGATCTGGCGGCCAGTGAGCTGTGGGAGCGTGTCGAGCGGGCAACAACCGTCTATACCGAGGAGCCGCTCCACGCGGTTATCCGTATTGACGGTGCGGACGTTGAGGTTCAGGGAGTGGCTGACCTTGTCGTCGTGATGCCTGACGGAGACTACCACGTTGAGGAGCTCAAAGTACAACTCGCACCAGCGACGGACATGCTGCGCCGGCGGTATAGACATCAGACGAAGGTGTATCAGTGGGTGCTAGAACAGCAGGTTGAGTCTGCTGTCAGCGTTGAGGCTCAGGTGACGACTGTTGGTGCGGTCGCTGAGACGTACACGGCTCAGTCACCGGAAATGGGACTCCGTGAGTTGTTACGGTAGAAGACTAATCGCAGCACTCACTCCGCGTTGACGAAGATTTCATCGACGGGTTCCCGTCCGACAGTGCGCCATGAGCAGCCTGTCCACTCTTCGTTTATCAGCCACCAGCCGTCAGCGTCTGGCCGTTCTTCGAACCGTATCTGCCGCCACGGCTGGCGTGCCGGGCGGTACGCGATCGCTAGGCCGTCCGCCGGCGTCTGGCGTGAGTCTGGCGCATCAAATTCCGATTCATCTGTTCCATCTGGTCGAGAATTCCTGGTCATAAGACACGGCCATAGAATGACCGCACTCATTACGAGATATAAATGCGGTCGCTGCGGGCCAGCCAACCAGGACTGTACTGCGTTGCCTCTGGAGTTTATTGAGTGAGACGCTTCTGAGCAGGTGTGCGCTGGTGGCGCAAATCGCTGAATAGACGACGCAACGGTGGGACACAAGATTAGAACTGCGTTGTGTTCCCGATCGGAGTTAATAATGTTGCCCTGCTCTGTTGAAATTCTCTAGAAGTAATATATTCTGCCCAGGTTGCGCCCGATATACTGATCACAGCATTCGCACGACTACTTGACCAGCTGTAGTAGAAACCGCTAAAAGAAGCCCCATTTTCACGGAGACACGATCGGTGAGAAAACTAAAGGAGAGGCCGACGATAGCAGACGCGACAAAGCTGTAGGCGATAGTTGCTGACAGAGAGAGGCCCATAGTTGATCCAAACCCGACGAGTTCAAAAATATTTTATGGCCAACAGGTACGTTCAGCGACCAGCTGTTTCAAACAAGAACCTGTCTGAGGAATAGGATTTCAACAAAGCCTGTTGCCCCGCGACTGTCAGCCCGTCAGTGGGGGGCGGAAGCGACCTCGCCGCTGTCGACTGGTCCGTGGGCGCAACGCGTGTGGAGCGAAGCGACTCGCGTGATGCGTCCGCGTCGACCGAGCGAGGTCGCAAGCGGAACACCACGGAGTCGCTGTCCGCGTGGTCGAACCCACCGAGCTGGCTGGAGCGTCGCGTCGGTCCGATAGCGCAGAAAAAAATGGAGACCGGCTGGCTATAGTTCTTCGGTGTCGATCGAGAGGTCGTCAGGCGAGAGCTCCACGTCGTCGACGAGGTCGGCCACGATCTCGGCAGCCGCCTCGATCGCCTCCTTGACGTCGAACCCGAGCGTGGCCTCGATGACCTCGCCGTTGTGGACGACGGTCGCGACGACCGGCTGCTGGGTGTAGACGATCAGGTCTTCCTCGAGCGACTGGTACGGGCCCGCCGAGACGAACTGGCGGGCACACTCAAGCGAACAGAAGCCGACCGTCCCGTAGTCAGCGACCATCCCACGGGCGTCACACCCGAGGAGGAGTTTCAGCTGGTCGTCGACATCGTCGTGACAGCCCTCACAGGCACACTCGGTCTCGTCGTCGGAGGTAGTCGTCAGGGTGAACTCGGACTGAGGCGTCGAACCGCGAAGTGTTTCACTCATAGTCGGTTGGTCGGGTCACCCCCTCGGGGGAAACCCTCGTCTCCGGATGAGGGCAATAATGTTGCCAGCTGAAGCGAGGTCAAGACTCGGCCGTAGCCGGTGTCTTCGCCACCGTGCTGAACGGTGTGTTAGTAGGTGCTGCTAACGTCACAACCACCCGTCCCATTGGGGCCGTTACGAGTGGGGAGTCACAGAGAGTTTCCCCCACTGGTAACCCCTCGAGATCGACCCCGATATCGACCCCGAAGAAACCCGGATCGTTTCCCGTCTCCACTACCGGCTGGTTGCGGTTCCGTCAACCGCCGCAACGAACCCACCAGTCACCGGGCTGTAGCAAGGGGGTCTCGACCTCCGCTGAGAAGCCGGTCAGAGGACCCGGCGTTTGCAGTCACTACACGCCACATCACCACCACCAAGACGGGCGGCCGACTCACTCGAACAGAAGTCGCAACCCTCCGATCCACTTCGGGCATTCATCGACAACAGAGCAGCGAAGACGATGCCGACGAGCAGGGCGATTGCGGTGCCGAACGACGCGGTGAAAACGACGAGTGCGAGAAGCGTGTTCATCTTGGGAAACCTCACCGCTGGCTCGACCGAAATAATGCTATCACTGGGTTGGGGCCTACCGACACTCCGTCCGGATTGAGACGGTGTCGTCTCACCGTGTTGAGACAGAACGAGGCCCCACCGGAGGTGGGTGGCTCGTGGACGCCATTCTGTATACCAGATCGCTGAGAGATTTTCGGTGGGGATACTGGCGAGGACTCCCGCCAAGAGGGAGTCGTCGAGGTGGGGGCAACCCACCCAGCAGAACAGTGACCAGCTGTCCCTGAAGCGTGTCGGTCGCGACCACTGTTGTTGGGGTGGACCCGACACCGTTCGGTCCCCGTCGGCTGTCAAGCTCGAAGCGGTCACCTGCCGTGTCTGTGGTGGTGGCGATCCGTCGCTGGTGACGGCCGACAGCGTCGTAGTCAGAATACTGAGAGGTCTACCTCGCTGTGGATCCTGATCGTCGGATCCGAGCCGGTGGCCACCGATGGTGAAGCGGCGACTGGTCGCCGCGTCTGTGGCCTCGAGGAGAGCCGGTGTCGATGCCGATTGGTGACCACGTCGTGACCTCGGTTGGGAGACGCCGCGAGTCGAGATCGACGAGTCGAGTCGCATCGACAAGCCCACCGGGACGAGGGGATCAGCGAAGTCGGTCACCGACGTCGGAGGTGAGAATCTCGCCGGGGTCGAAGCCGTTCCACACGGCGTGTGATCGTGGCGATGGTGACAGCCGGTCGGCGTCTGCGGTAGGGCCGACTGTCGGCTGACGCATCAGGTTCCTGAAACAGTCACCACAGCCGCGACTCGGCGGTGAGAGACTGGTCGACAGCCGGTGTGTTGAGGGAGTCTCTCGTCTGTGGATCAAGGAGTGTGTCGACGGCAGTCGACTGGTCCTCAAGGGGACTGTCCCGGTGGCGGTCATCGACCGTCAGGAGATGGGAAGTCTACCGAGACGATCGTGGTCGTCGAGACGACGAGTCGTGTTGCGTCTGGGGGTCCACCTGACCCGTGGGGAAGTGTGCTGAGGCTATTTCGAGATTCTGAGAGGATTCGTGAGTCACACAGTGTCGATGAGGCGGTGGCAGTGTCGACCGCCGTGTAGTGGTGTCCCCGTCTTGCTGGCCGACTGCCTTCTGAGGTTAGTCTCGATCTTGGTGGTCGACCAGCTGGTGATGCTTCTGTCTGAGGTCCTGTCTCTTCATGTCCCCTTCAGGGGACTGCTGGGGTGATCCCGGTTGCCTGCTGTATCAGGCATCTTACTCTTGGCCCTTGGGCCTGAACACCCCCACCCAGAGGGGGTATTACCCGGTATATCACAGACGTACCGGGTCAAATTGGGGGTGTTCTGAGAGGGTGAAAATAAGTCGGTCTCGGAAACCGGCTGAAACGGCTTTCTAGAACACGCTCAGGTATGCGAGCGAGTCATATTTGATTGAGCAGTGATTTTGGTGTAGTGACCCCCGGATACGCCTTGCCGTCATGCGGTTTTGATTTGATATCCGAGGGGGGTGCTGAGAGTGGACTGAAAACGGGCAGATTCACCCCCCGTATGATTATTTTCACAAAAATCGCCGGGTGTGTCGAAAATGTGGTACTTGTATGCGAAATAAACTCTGGTAGGTTCTCGGTTGACCCCCCGGATACCCCACTACGTCATGCGGTTTTGATCCCATATCCGGGGGGTGTTTGAGTGACCTTGCTACCCCCCGGATACTCCGCTACGTATGGTTATTTTCAAAAAATCGCATTTGGCTAAATTCCGAGGAATAAAAGAGAAAATAACAGGTGATCGGGGATCTGCTGTGAATTAGAGAATACAGGGCCTTTTTGAGACAAAACAGGCTTGAGTTCTGCTTCTGTGGCACCCCCCGGATACCCGGTCACGTCTTGCGGTTTTGATTCCATATCCGGGGGGTGATATTCGGTGGTCGGACCTGAGTTGGACACCAGCTAAGTCAATGTCAGTGACCTCGCCAGCGGGTTGAATAGTTTAGTGTGGAATATGGCGCAAAGATAGTGAACCAGTCACCTACCCAGCTCGGCCTTTGCCCGACGATCGGTATCGAAAGGTCCAGCGAGAAGGCGTAGTTGACTCTGATGAGAAACACACTAGCGTACACCTAATTTATAATCAGGAACCTGTCAAGTAGGCCCCGTCGGAGCAACCGAATCGTGTAGTGAGAACGGAGCCCGGAGGAAGTTCCTAGCCGTCCATCGAGAACTTCCCTTCGAGTTCAGCGAGGGTTTCGCCCTCGTCTGTGAGTTCAATACCGAACCACGTCCGAACCTGTTTTCCACCATCGACACTGGGCCGACCTTCCTTCAGTTCGACGTCGACTTGCGCTTTCAGCGGCCCGGTGAACGCACCCGGCGCGTACTCTTGGATCGCCACATCATCAACCGACATATCAGTACTGTTACGGATGTGCCGGAGGCAGATTTGCGCCCACGAATTGAACGCATCGCGGAGTTCGGCCTTCGGAACGAACACCGTCTCGTCGGTGTCGGTCGTGATCGTCTCGTCTTCCGTGTTGGTGTAACGACGGAGGAACTGCTTCAGTGGGTCGGGCATGTCGTCCCCGATGAGCGGCTGGCCATACTTGCGGTGGATGCTGTCGAACGCAACGTCTTCTGTGTCGACCGAGGGCGTCGTCGAGCCACTCGTATCTTCGCCCGAGTCACCACCAGATCCGCTACTGTCCGCGAGGCGTGCGGGCGTGTATCCTGTCGTATCCTCGATATCTTTGAGAACTGGGAAGTACACATCATCCGGGAGCTTGAGGTTGCGCTTCCCGGCTTTGTTCCTGCCCGGCGAGTCGGCATTCTGTTCGTCCGAATCACTGTCGGAATCATCGCTACCCCCGCCGAATTGTTCGAGGTCCTCAGGCTCGCAATAATCGTTCTCGATCGCGTATCCCACAAGCCCCTTCAGGGGGATGGGTGTGTGCTCTGGAACGAGGTTGTTCTGCCGCGCGTAGGTCCACAGATGGAGGTACTCTAAATCATCGAGATTCTGACCACTCGCGGAATCCTTCGGGTCGCGCTTGCCCATGTCACAGAGGGCAAAGTGTTGGAAGTTATAGAGTGCCTCCCGCTTGTGGCAGTAGGCAGTTTCGTCGTCGATTACGACGAAGTAGTTCTCCGATTCACCGAAGTGACCGAAGGGGTTTGTTCCGCGAGAGCCGGGCGTGAGTCCAAGGTCGCGCAAGTCGAGACTCCAGAGGGGGTTGTGGCTCCCAGTGAGCTCGCGATAATCCCCTTCTTCGATCCGGTCTTCGATCTCCTGTGGGTCGATGTCCATCGCGGTGCTGGCGTCGTTCACCAGCCCCCCAATGTTGCCCGTCGCGGCGGGGTGTTGTGACGGGTGGATTGTGGGGATGAAACCGAACAGCGAGAGGGGTGGATACACCGCGTTTTGTTCAGGCACAGGATCGAGAACATTACCCTCGCCGCGAAGCGTGCTCGCGTCGCCAACAGGCCACCTGTGAGCGGCCGTCAGCACCCCCGTGTCAGCGTCGGGATCAGCCGGGATGATGTGGGGGTCACGAACGGGCAGATCCACACCTGTTTCTGTCCGGTCGATCGCCCCGACAGTCTGGGGGAGGTCGTGGGCTGTGGGGTAGCCAAGCGACGCCGGATCCATCCCGGTTGGGTACTCACCAACCGGGTCCGACCGGTCGGCGAGCGCCCGCATCCACGCAGGGGCCGTGGCCGGTCCATCACTCCCGTCGTCGGCGGGCGTTGGAGTGTTCCCCATCGTCAGTCGAAGTGCCCACTCAGCCGGCGGCGTGAGCGCGAGCCAGCCCTCTTGGAGGAAGTCGTCAAGGTCACGCTTCTCATCGCCAAACTGCGGCAGCTCTAAGAGCCACACGTTGGTTCCACCGTAGTCAGTGTGGGTCGGCTCCTCATCGGGCGTCAGCGCCGTCTGTCCGTCCGCGTCAGCGCTCTCAGCGGTCTCGTCAGTCTCGGTGTCGACGTCAATGACGCCAAGCCGCGTCGCGACTTCCTCCCAGAGCTCGTGATCATCCTCGTTGGGGTCGGCGTCGCCCTCGAGGACTTCCTCGCGATACACCTCGGCGGCGGCTTGGACCGTCCCCGTGAACGTATCGTCCGGCGACGGCGTGTGGGTGTCCAGTACCCGACCCATGTTGACGGCGCTATCCACGCCGGGCCCGTACTGGTGAATCTCGATGACCTCGCTGATCGGGCCCTTCCCGTGGAATTCGCCTTCCGACTCCAACAGGTGAACCGGGACTTCCTCCGCAGCGACCGGCGTTTTTTCGTCTGCGTCGACGTCGGCGTCAGCCGGCGGCGCGACGCGAATGTCCTGATCGTCGAGCTTCTCTTGAAGCGTCCCGTCGCGGGCGGCTTCGAGAACCAGCTTCCGGGTGAACATCTCGTCGCCGGGGAACGAACCCGTACAGAACAACTCCCGAATGGCCATGTCCCGTTCACACTGGCGCTCGTCGTGGTCGCGATCTTCTTCGGCCAGTACCACCCGTTTTGGCGGGTCCGAATCTTGGAGGAAGTACACGTCGGGGATCTCCCGGCGCTTGATGATCTCCGCGAGTACGTCGCGGTGCTTCATTTTGAACGACTTCGTGACCGGGGAGATGCACGGGATGCCGTGGGCGTGAGCGGTAATCGCGTCGGCCATCCCTTCCGTGATTGCGAGCGGTTCGCCCTCGACGATGGTCTCCCGGCCGTAGATCGGCTCGTCGGCAATAGTGTAGTTCTTCGTCGTCGCGAGCTTGGCGTACTTCCCCTTCGTGAAGTCGTCAGGGTGCGTGCCGTGTTCGGTGTCGAAGTCGGGCTGGCGCCCGATGAAGAAGGCGACCTTGCCGTCCTCGTCGTAGTACGGGAAGATGTACCGGGCCCGGAAGAGACACGAGAGGTCGTCGGGGTCGTCAGGATCGTCTATTGTGGTGTAATCAACGTACTCCTCGCCGTCCTCGTTCTCGCCGTAGGCGTCGTTCGGCTTCGTGAACAGCCCAGTCGCGACCATCGTGTGGTGGCTGAAGCCCTTGCTTTCGAGGTGGGAGAACAACTTCTTGCCGAAGGCGGGTGCCCACCCGAGCTGCTTGTCATCGACGAGGTCGTCGTTCCAGCCCCGGTGGTCAGCGCCGAGATACTGATACGGCTGTTCGTCGGCGGCGAAGTCCTCGGGCTCAGCAATGCGCTCGGCGGCGTCTTCCGTGGACTGGATGCCGGCGGTCTGTTCGTCTTCGCTTGGCGGCATCGCGTCAGCCGCATCCGGGTCTTGCTCAACAGGGTACGCCGGGTCGGGCTCGTCAAGCGCGGTGAAGTACTCGCGTGGTGTCTCGGGTTTCCGGTAGCCCGCTTCGAACGCCTGCTCGTCGTTCCACGTAACGTTGTTGTCGATCGTCGTATCCAGCTGACTGTGGAAGAAGCGAGCGGCTTCCTCGAGACACGCTTGGACTGCACCGAGGTCCGGTGTGGGGCTCAAGCGGAGGTCGGTGGGGTCGGCGTCGACGAGCGTGCTGTTGGGCTCGGCACGCGGTTCGCCGGGTGCGGTTTGTCCTGCCGGGCGTGTATCGGCGGCGTCGCTCTCTGCGTCGGCTGCGTCGTCTCCGGGCGGCTCTGTCTCGCGGTCGTCCGGGTCGGTGTCGCTTCCGGCGTCCGTCTCGGCGCCGTCCTCGCTCCCAGCGTCAGTCTCGGCGCCGTCGACGTTCGGTGTCTCCGTCTCGGCGTCGGACGTGGTGTCTGCGTCGTCCTGATCTCCGGCCTCGCTGTGCGTGCCTGTGCGCCCCTCTGAGCCATTCCGACTCTCGGACGGGGCGTCGGTCGTCTCGGTGTCGGTTGCGGCTTCCTCGTGTGTGCTGGCCGTGTCTGGCTCGGCGCTCTCACCGTTCGCGTCCGCAGGCGTGGGGGACGCATCTTCACCGTCGTCCGTGGCGGGTGTCTCTCCCCCACCGTCCGGGCCGTCGTCGGTATCATCGGACCCGCCGTCGCCGGAGTCGTCGTCGCCAGAACTGTCGTCGGAGTCCGAGTCGTCTCCACCTACGGGGTACGCATCCCGGTCGAACGCTGCGGCGTCGATTTCCGGGCCCTTCTCGTCGCGTGGGGTGTTGATCTTGAGATGGTCAGAGTCCGCGTCTTGATACACGGCCCCGTGGTTGTATGCTGCCTCGATGGTCTCGGTTACTTCCTCACCGTCAAGCCCGTGGAACATCTCGAGCCCGATGGTTACCTCGCTCTCCGTGAGTGGCTCATGCGGGTCGGCGTCGACTTCATCAAGAACAGTGGCCCAGAACGCTGGGACAGTTCGATCGCCGAGGATGAGTTTCTTTCCGGATTCTTTGATGACGCCAGCTTCTACACCAGCGCCGATAGCGGCCTGCGCCATCGGTTTCTTGAAGTCGAACTCAACACGAAGGCCCATCATCGTCCGCGGAACGGTCAGCCCCTCGTCGTGGTCGCGACCGAGTGCGTCCCACACGGGCACCCAACTGTCCCGGCGCTGTATCTTCGCAACCTCTTCTTCGGTGAGGTAGTCCTCGTAAGCGTCACGCGGGCCGGGTAGCCGGACGGCGTTCTCACCGGCAGGCACGAGCTCTTCTTCTGCGAGCCCGATCCGGATCGCGTCAGCGGCTTGCGTGCCACGGATGCCGGGGCCGTACCGAAGCGCACCGGGGAGATTGTCCCGGAAGATGGCCTCGGTCTGGTTCACGTTCGCAGAGTCCCACACGTCCTGCCAGAAGGCGGCGTCTGTGGGGTCTTTCGCGCCGAATTTGTCGGTGACCGCATCGTAGTCGATGTCGATATCACTCGGCGAACTATTCTCGTCAACGGTGTCGCTATTCGCGATGTAGTAGGTACTCAAGTTTGTCATGGCGGCTGCGTAACTGAACGTCACGGCGTCGATCGGGCTCGTCTCGTCGGCGCCCGCGTCATCGTCAAGGATACCGACCGGTCCGTCCGTGTCGCTGTCGGCACCGAACGGGTCGTCTTCATCCACGGTCGTTTCGACACTGGGAGACGGCTCCTCGTCAGGCGTGTCGGCGTTGTCCGTAGCCGGTGTGTCGCCCTCACCCGAGGCTGCGTCATCGTGGATCCCGACCGGGTCGCGATTATTGCCCTCAATATCAAGGGCGGTCATCTCGCGGTATATCGGCAACTGCTCATCGGGGACGATCGGCTCAAACGCATCCGGTGGGGCCTCGTGGGTTACATTCGCTCCGGGTTTGGAGCCGACTCCACTCACGTCGCTATCCCGACTCGGCATTTTGCTCGGGATGAGCCGTTCCGGAATAGGGACGGCTTCGCGTGAGAACCCGGCACGCTCTATGTGTATCTCTTCGTCCTCGGTATCGCTCGTGTCTGGTTCGTCTTCCGTGTCCTGCTCAACCCTTGCTTCTTCGGGAACCTGCTCAATACTCGTGTACGTCTCGGTGGGTGAGTCCCCCTCGGTGTCAGGAGAATCGGCCTCAACAGGTGCTTGAGTATCCGATTCGCTCGTGGGTTGTTCAGCGGGCGAAAGGAATTCGGGGAGGGCCGTTTGGATAATGTCCCAGTCCTCCTCCGTCGGTATCTCCTCGAACTCCCGCTCGGGGACGAACGGCTCGTAGACGAGTTGCCAGTCCTCGCGAAGGTCGCCGAGTGTCGGGTAGCGTTGGACCTCGCCGCCGGGGTAGACCACCCACTCGTTGTTGTGGGTGTCATAGCGGCACCACACGTCGAAGGCGTTTGTTGATCCGAAGCCCTCGTCCATCCGGAGCGACCCCTTCTTCGCGCCATCAGCCATGCCGTCGTACAGCTGAATCTCGTCGTCGTGGGTATTGACCCACACCGCTTGCTTGCCCTTCTTGATGAGCGCGTGCTTCCGCTCACCGTCTGTGGGTGTCCCCAACTCAAGGAAGTCGGTCTTGTTGTAGTACAGCGGCATTGGGTCGCGCTCTGTGAGATCACCTGCGTCTTCTGCGTCCTCGTTGGGGCGCATCCGAAGGTGCCCACGGATGAGCTTCGGGTCTGTGAGAATGTGGTTGACGCGAGCAGCAAGCTCAGCACTTTTCTCACCACCCTCCTCCGGAGTGACGAACATAACCCGCCGGTCACTACGAACCGACCGGGCGAGGTTCTGGAGCGTCCGGGCTGGCTTCTTGTAGGTTGAGGTCTCTGCTTCGATAGTGATCGCACCGCCCCCAGAGAGGTCTGCGGCAATTGGGTAATCCTTCTTGAACTGCTCAAGCAAACGCGAGGCCCGCTTTGTATCCACAGTCCCCTCAATCGGCGGATAGGCAACCGCGTCCGGTAAGCTCACTTCGTGGTCCTGCCGGACGACGGTGACTTCCATCCCGATAGCCGACAGCATCACGAACGACCGCCGAATCACTTCGTTGTGCTTCTCTGTCTCAGGCCGCCAATCCTCATCAGCCTGCTCAAGAACCGACCGGATCCCTTTGTCCGTGATCGACAACTCTGTCTCCGGGTCGGTGATCCGAACCTGTCCTGTCGGCGTCCCGCCCGTCCCCCGGACGCTGGTTTCCTCTTTTTCATCCTCGGGGTCGGCCAGCTCAACATACTCCTCATCGACGAGGATGCCGTCAGGCAACTCCTCGAAGTCCGTCGACGTCCGGCGGTGGAACCCCTCGTTTGCGGCCTCGACACTCACCGAGAGTGTGTCGTCGCCGTCCATCTCCGGCGGGTCGATATTCAACGCCGGGGCGGGCTCAAGCGTCTCGTATGCGCCGGGCAACGTATCGAGTGCGTTCTGCCGGATCTGTTCAGCCCACACTGCCTCAAGGAAGCACTTCGTCAAGTCGTGTTCGCCCCCAAGGTGCATCAAGGCGTGTTCCGACTCATCGAGGTTCTGCTCGAGCGCGTCGACGCCGTACTCCTTGAGGTTCTCCCCGATGATCGCTTCGGCTTCTGCCGGCGTCCGCCGTGCGGGATACGGGGCGAAGGTGTCGGGCGCAAGCGGGTCCGACCGCATCGGCCCATCCTCGTCCATCGTGGAAATCGTCGTCAACGCGGTGTAGGCAGGCAGCGACTGAATCGTCCCCGAGTCGATGTCGTCGTCGTCGAACCGCTCGGCGATGATCCGGGCGTCATCAACTTCTGTCACACCGAAGCTCAACAGCGTGTCCGTGTTCCCGAACATCTGCTTGAGCGTCTGGGGCGCAATCTCCCGCACCTGCGAGGGGTTCTGGAGACACGTCACAACGCCCATCTTCCCAGACCGGGCCTTCGAGAGCATCTTGTCAAGCGCCATGTTCTCCGAGGCGATGTCGTCAAACTCGTCCATGAACGCGAAGAAGGGCTCCCGGTCGGCCTCCTCAATCTTCTCGCGTTTCCGGATGGTCGACCACACGCGGCGCATAATCCCCGTCGAGACGACCTTCCGGATCTCGTCAGACCGCACCGTGTTCCGGACGAGAATGATTTTCCCCTCTTCGACGGCGTGCGAGAGGTTGATCGTCCCATCCCGGTGGGCCACAATCCCCCGGCTGATGGGGTCTTCGACCCAGTCTTGAATCCGGCGGAGAACCGGGTCGATTTCCTCGGTGTCCATCTCCGCGATTTTCGTGGTGTACTCGTGGATGAAGCTCATCCCCTCTTGGCTGACGACGTTCGAGAACTTCGCGCGGCTCTCGTTGTCGGCCAGCACATAATACATATCGACGAGGGTGAACTTCCGTCGCGACCGAATCATCGCCCGGGCGATGTTGGACGTGATCCCCTCCATCTTCGGGCCCCAGTATTCACCGCCACGCAGGACCGCCCGGAGGTCGTTGATGATGGACTCAACCTCGCGGTCGAATTCGATCTCCGTCTCACAGTCGCCGGGCTCGAGGAAGTTGATCCCCGCGACTTTCTCGAAGGTCTCGCTGCCCGGCTCAACCCAGATGATGTCGTCCATCCGCTCGTCGGGCAGCTGCGTGATCAGGTCGTCGACAGTGTCGCCCTTCGGGTCGATGAAGACGAACCCGTGGCCCTTCCGGGCAATCTGGTTCATCATCATGTTCAGGGTGGTGGATTTGCCTTTCCCCGTCGACCCGAAGATCGTCATGTGGCGGAACCACGAGAACGGCTCAAGCCCGATTTCCCGAATCCCGTCTATCGGGTTGGTGTCATACCCCAGCCAAATCGGTTCGTCTGGATGGTGGGTGTGCGAGTGAATGAGCCGATCGCGCACGTCGAACCCGGCGAAGACATCGCCTGGTTGGGCGCGTCCGTTCCCACTAGCGGTGGCTGTGAGCTCGAACGGGAAGTAGCGCTGGAGGCCCGGTTCCCAACGGAGTTGCACGTCAGTATCAAGCTGGTCGTAGGTGTAACTTGAGTAGTGGGCGGGGTTCTTTAGCCCACGTTTGTATGGACTGTCAGAACCCAGAATGCCAGTCGTCTCCGGTGGTTCACCATCGGGCGTGGTTAAGTTGTCGGTGACAGTGTCACCGTCATTGGAGTCCTCTTCTGTCCTATCTGGAGTTTCTCCGGGAGACGAGGTGTTTGATGATTTCAGACCGGGGATTTCCAGCCGGTTTGAGAGTATATTGAGGGTATAGTGGAGCGGATTCTTCATATTGCTCCACCAGTCGAGATTGCTGCCGTGTTTTGAGCAGCAGCCTTACTTGTACAGTTATCACTATTTTTGACTCGTTTGTCAAGGATTGGCCACAGAATCCAAACCAGTCCACTACGGCTTGGTGAGCTACAGTTGTAACTCTGTATATAACCGAATCCAGTTGATTCGGGAGGGCTAGTTGGATATTTGCGTTGGGCAATTCGCAGCGTCAACCGACGCTCAGTGTTGTTTCTATACCAATTCCTCTGGATGTCAGGTCTTCCTTTCATGGCCAGCTACGGCCAACTCACGCAAGAGTTGACCGTATCTTGGGTGACTAGATACCGTCCACGTGCTGGGAAAATCCGACTCAATACTAAGCTTCGATTCGACAGAAGGCGTTTGGATAGGAGATACTTTCACATCAATACTGTTGAGTCGTTATATTAAAAATGTAAGGGAAAGCGAGGAACCGGCGGATGGCGATCTTCAAGCAGGAGTCATGCCCAAGATGCCATCTGGTTCGTCGATGAAGCTGACGCGGATCTCCCACTCGAAGCGACTTATGACGAGTGCTCAGTTGTCGCCCGTCTTGATGACTCCCACATAGTGGGTGGTATTGATCGTCTTCTGGTCACTCCTGATGCGTATCATATCATCGACTATAAGACGAACGATCTTTCGTCGACGACGACTGGTGCCCTCGCTGACCACTATCGGCCGCAGATGCTTGCCTACGCTCTCGCGCTCTTCCAGCACGATCCCGCACGACAGGTTCGTGCTTCACTCCGGTTTACTGATGTCGGCGTCGAAGAACAGTTTGAGTGGCAACGGAGTGAACTGACTGATATCGAATCCGAACTTCGCTCTATGTTGGAGCTCGTCGCCTGAGCCGCTAACTCTATTGTGGATATTCCAGAGTAGTATGCTATCTTGAAATAGTTCAAAATTCTCGAATAGAATGCTATTTGTACTATTCACCACAGAGTTAAGTCGAGAGGGGTTGATACTGCTGAATAGTATGAGTGGCTCAGACAGCACGAATAGCATAGATAGAACGAATATCCCGAATAGCCCGTATGGTTCGGTACAGACCGATGGGAACTCTCGGGCTGTGTCGGTTTGTATGCTGAAGGGGGGTGTCGGCAAATCGACGATCGCTGTCAACCTCGCTCGACAGCTGGCCGCGCAGAACCACGATGTGCTCCTCATTGATCTTGATCCGAACGGCCACGCATCCGTCGGTTTAGGCTTTGACGACCAGTATCACAACACCGAGGAAACCATCGGCGATGTCTTCTTCGACGATGCTGACCCGACTTCCGTTGTCTACGATACAAGCTACGAGTTCGATATTCTCCCGTCCAGCGAGGACTTAGAACAGGTCGAGCGGGAGATCGTCGTGGGCGACGTGTTTCAACCCTCTGCGCTGCTCAAACGGGAAGTGGTAGACCCACTCCTCGGGGGAACGTACGATTACATCGTCACGGATTCGCCGGCGTACCGATCCCGACTCACGGACAACGCGCTGGTCGCGACGGCAAACTTGGTACTTCCGCTCGCCCCGGGAAACGAGGCGATGGCCGGCTTGGAGCGAACCATCGAGCGACAGATCTCCCCGCTTCGGCAGCATATGGACGTCGACGTCCTGTCGCTGGTTCCGAACATGTTGAGTGGCCGTATCGACCAGCAGACTCAAGATCGACAGCTCCTCGAACGTCTCAACTCGCACGATAACCTTCAGGATCGCATCCCGAATTTCGCGCGGATCACGGACTGGGAGGCTGTCGACGCCGGCGATCTCAAACCATCACCTGGCATCCGTGACCGTACCAGCATCACGAAGGCCTACGGCGAGCGCAAACCCCTGCTAGACTACGACCCTGACTGTGACCAGTTACAGTGTTTCGACGAGCTGGCGCACATCGTCGAGGCCGGGGAGGTGGTCCGCCATGGCTGAGGACGATCCGTTTGCCGACCTCGGGGAGACGCTCGAGGATGAACCGGATGACGAACCCCAGGATACGGATGACGCGTCTGAATCGGAGACGACCGAGGAGACCTCTGCTCCGGACTCAGTCGAGCCGCAGGACCCGATGACCGATGCCGCGTTCAGCTACGAGGCAGCCAAACAGCGCCCTTTCTACGCCCGTGAGGCTACGATTGAGGACTTCGATTCCTGGCTGAAGTACGAATTAGAGCGCGAGCTCAACCAGCAGGGCTACCAGAACATCGTCGTTCGGGAGATGACTGATGCTCTTCTCCGAACCGTTGTGGAGGAAGACCTCGTGGACGAAGTGTCTGAACGGTTCGAACAAGCCCGCGAATCTGCTTCTTCAGAATCGACTGAATAGCGTACTATTCTGAAATAGGATACTATTCCACAATATCTTAACAGCGATGCTTCACCCCGCGGCCGATATAACCGCCGAATACACCGGACTGGTGGCCGACGACGAGGTGGCCCTTCTCGAAGCGATGCAACGGGTCGTTTTCGACCGCTTCGACCGCGACTACAATCGTCTTGTCGCGTTCAACGCGGAGTCGTGGAAGGGTGGGCTCGACCTGCCGTTCGTCCGCACACGGTGTATCCGGCAGGGTGTGGACTGGATGTTCGACGGGATTCTGTTCGCCGATCTGTGGGAACCGCTGAAGAAGCGGCTGAACACGACCCACACCGCCTACGGTGCGTCGACCGATGTCAACTCGCTCACCGGCTCTTATAGCCTCTTGTTCGACCAGAACGACCGCCTGCCGGTGCTACTGGACGAACTGGACGGACACGCGTGGTATCACGAGGAGCCGTACGACCCCTTCGAGGACTCGGGGAGTACCGCCGCCAACTACAGGGAGGGTGACCTGCTTCCTGTCTGCCTACACAACCTCGCCGACATCCACCGCACGTGGGAACTCGGCGAACTCATCCGACAATTCGTTTCCTCAAAGGACGTCACCGAGAAGAAGCTCTAACTCCACATATTAATCGAAATAGTGCGTAAAAATCGAAGCCGGTGCTCAGGTCACATATAATAGTAATAGTGGGTCTGTAGGTTGATGTCGTCCGCGTTTGGTTCGGCAAGAATCTCACTGACGGCATTCGCAATGCCGATGGTGACTGGGAGTCGCTTACAGAAATCAGAACTGTTCCAGTCCAGTTTGGTGAACGTGAGTATTTCACGGCAGATGCGTCGGTAATCGCCGCTAAAATACTCCTTGTGAGGTCTGACAACGATTGGGGTAGGTACGCCCGGCCCATTGTACACGGACTGCTCTGGTACGTATCCGGTTGTGTAGAGGTACCCCTCACTCCGGTCAGGGGGAAGGGCAAGTGTCCCCCGCAACGGCGGATTGTCGCCTTCTGGAAAGAGACGGAGTGGGTGGTGGTTCCTGATGGTGACGAATTCCTTCGTGTTCACATCGCCGGCACCGTCACTGAACCCCTCACTCTCCTCCGGCCAGAAGTTGGACGACTTGTGAAGGACGAGTCGATTCGGTTGCGAGTCGCGATAGTCGCCGTACTTCTCAAGGATGCTTTCAACCAACCGCTTGGCGTCTGCGTACGAGAGGTGAGTCTGCGCTTCGTCGCTAGCGATGTCTTGTACGGGGTCGCCGCGAATGACGAAGTTCTCACCGCCCTCTATGAAGACCTGTGCGATCGATGCCCTGACGTCTGGGTCGGCGCCCCGCTCTCTGTAGAACGAGATGCCCGCGTAACACTGCTGACTGTCGAAACTCGCCGTCTTCCAAGGTCTGCCTTCACGGGCTTTGTAGAGCATCCCGACAGCGATGTTCCACGCAAACTCAGAACGGTGCTGTACATCAGAACCCCCGCGCAGCGCCTTCGGTGACATCAGCTGCGTGGGGGTGCTAGCTTCCATGCCCGCGAGCTTGACCTGACTCCGGAAATCGCTGTTCTTTGTTTGAATCCGGTCAGTGTCCGTATTCGGGTCGGCACAAAGTTCCACGAAACGCTCGGGGATAGCAACGAACGTGATGTCGGGAGGTGGTGTCTGCGATCCGAGACCGGCGATTTGGTGTTTCAGGTGTCTGATGGAGGGTTGGACGCGTTCTTCGCGGTCGGGGATCTCGGCAATCTTGTCCATATCCTTCTGACGGATGCGCCCCTTCCACTTTTCGTGCGTCTGGTAGTCGAACTGGAGGCGTGACTCGACTCCGAGCCCCGGGAATGGTTGTCGCCATCGCTTCCGGTTCGAGTTGCTCGGAATGCCGGTTCGCATTTTCCGGAGGAGTTCTTCCATCATCGAGATCGACCGACTGTCTCCGACGATCCCGACGTTCACAACCTCCTCTTCTGTATTTGCCCGAGGGCGGGGGCCGTACTTCAGCAGCCCTCCGCGAGGATCCTTGGCCGTTTCACCGTCGGCGAATAGCAATCCGGGTTCTCTTATCCGGCGGAGGTCGAAGTCGCTCATCGCTTCACCACGGCTTCTCCAGCCATCAGTGCGTCTCGTTCCTCGGTGTTCTTCGGCGGCCGCTCCCGGGGGTGAACGTCGATTGCGTCCTCAAAAGTCATCCGCTGCCCGCCCGTTCCCGGGATGCTCGCGTGACCACCCCGTCCTTCGTCCAGACCGAGGTAAGCTCGCCACTGTCTGAACTGGCTTTTCTGATTGGGGTTCCGGGATAGTGAGTTCTTGTCCAGTTGGTGGTGAAGCTCGTCGGCACGGTCGCCACTGATGAACGAGTCGCCACGACCGCGCCCGGTGAACAACCACCCTGTCTCAACGAAAACATAGTATTGGTCGCCGTACTGCTTTACCACGGGCATCCCGTACCGGTGTGCGTAGGCAGTACCCCAGTCCTTCAGAGCGACGTATCCTTTGAACTCCTGATTGGCCTCCGAATCGTTCTCCTCTGAGGGCCTTAGAGTGCCTGACAACTCCTGTTGTCTGGTCTCATCGGTATCTTGACTGACTCCTATGTCTCTCTGAATGATGAGTTTGTGTTGACCACGGTGGCGGATGCTGACGCAGCGATCGTGGCGGCGAACACCGCGCCACAGCACTTGCCGATTCAACAGGGCGATAACTCGGCGGTTGTGCTGGTCGCCGGTCTGACTCATCCACTCCATAAAGTCGTGGCACTCCGACGTGTCCGTGTTCACGAACTGTACGAGTGAATCGGGCATTTCCCCGGGTGGTATCAGGCTGTACATCTGGCCACTCTGGAACCAGATTGGAAGATAACGCGGATTTTGATCATATACATCATGGTACTCGGGGGCCAGACTCTGCAGTGTCCAGATCTCGTCGGGGAGGTCGACGATTCGGACGAAGTTCGGTGTGGGATTTCCGCGCTCTTTTACAGGTTCGTTCTCACGAGTGTAGAAGTCCCACTTCTTGTCTCCACGATTCTGTGACTCGCGATCTTCGATGAGTTCGCCGAGTCGCCCGTACCCCACTTTTTTGATACTGACCCGCTCCAGAAACCGCCAGAAGTCACGAAAATCGAGTGACTCGAATTGGTCTGTTTCCGCTTCGTTTAGATTGTGTCTCTCATCCAGTTCCTCATAGTATGCCCGCACCTCGTCTTCCTTCCTGATCCGGTCATGGAAGATGTCCTTCCACCGCGACTGACTGGCGTAGTCGTCAGCGAACACCATAAATTCGAAATCTGGACTCTCAGAGCGCGCAAAGTCAATAAACTGACGTGCTAGCTCGTCGATAAAACCGTCGTCGAACAGAGAGAGTTTAGTGTTCTTGGTCTCAACGCGGAACTTCTTGTCCTCTGCGTGAGCTGGTCGGGACAAGACAATATCAGATGTGCCCGCATAGCCGTCACCAACCTCCAAATATTCGCCGGCTTCGAGGTAGTCCCGAACCCGGCGTCGATACATCTCCGCTTTGTGGTGACTGGACTCCTGTTCCCCATCGAGGTTCTCGAACGTCACTAACGCTACATATCGCGGCCCAGAGGAAAAAATGTCGGGTGGCAGCGAACAACCGCTCCCGTAGCGGATAAGACGGAGGCGTGTTAACGATCAATCAGAAATTTGGCGATGCCCGACTCTCTCAATCTGGACGACGTGGCAGCACTATTGTTCGACGAGCGGCGTTACAACAGCGACATCCGGCCTAAGGCGTTCCACAAGATCCTATACTTCGCAAAGCAGGAGTTAGAGAGAGAACGTGTCGATGAAACCATCGACACGTACTGGTATATGTGGGGTGCGGTGGTTGCGACGTCTGATTCGTCTCTCGAAATCAGAGAGGGGACTGAGGGGCAGCGGGTGGTCTGTGAGATGGAGGTTTCCGACATTGATGCCTCTCGTACCACCATTCAGCGCGGCCGACGAGCGGTCTCCCGCACACTAGATCGCTACTATGACCGCGGCATCGAGGGGTTAACCGACGAAATGTACGACGAGGCCCCGTACGATGTTCAACGAAACTTTCGGGAATTGGACAAGCAACTTGACGCAGCTGGCGATTCCAAACAGATGACCCTTACCCTCGACCGGAACGAAAAGCGTACCCGGGAAACGCTCCATAGGTTCGTCCAGAGCTTCCCGATTGACGACTTCTCCCAGTACGAGGACGATCTCCACATCTGGTACCGGTTGATGAGTGCTGAGTTGGACTCAGAAGACTACGATCCTCAGGTCGCGGAGACGCTTGCGAAGTCATTCTGGCGACTGTACTGTCTCGAACTCGCGTGTAGAGAGGACAACCTCTCCCGGTCGGAAATCGCCGAAGAAAGAGGTGTCGACAGCGTCGAGAGTGCGAAAGAAGAGATTCGTGAGCGACTCCGCCGGAAGGAGCGTGAGAAGGCGAGGCGGAATTCGAAGGATACTCGAGTCGCCAAAGAGGCAGCCGACGCTTTCGTCACGCCATTCGTCGACAACGACCTACTCCAGCACTAATGGCTCGCTACTTTCTTGACACCGGCGTTCTCGTTGGCCTAACGTTCCTACACGACCTGTGGCACGATGACGCCGAACGACTATATGATACCGATAACGGCCTCTATACGAGCCGAGCGGTCATTTACGAGTACTGTAATAACAGCAACTCAAACAGACTTGAGGACACGGTCGTGGACTGGGACACGGATGCTGGCCTCTTCGGGGCAATCCTAGCGAAGGTTCGCGCCGCCCAAATGAATCTCAACTTCCGAATGGATGGCTATGATGACGACGAGCTGGACATTGAGACGCTCGTTGAGGCCTTTATCGAAGAGACGGACGTGAAGGGTAGCATCGAGCAAAGGCTGATCGAAGAACACATCGAACCCAATATCCGAAACGAATTGGAGGATACACTCGTTGACGAAGAGGTCACTCCTGCGTCGGGCAGACGTGCCTTGGACACTCTGTGCGACACGGTGATTGACGAAGCTCACGAGACGAGGCAAGAGCTTCAAAACCGGGTTACACAGGGGCCGTCCGGATCCCTTAGTAAGTCAGAGCGTAGGCAGCGTCTTGGATTCGTGAACGGGTATATGGACAAAGTAATCCTATCCGACGCTGCACATCAGAACGACCGAGATCTTGTCAGTACCGTGGTTACCGCAGACAAATCAGATATGTACGGGCACCACGAACGGATTAGTGCCGAGTTGGGAATTCAAGTCATCTACATTAAAGACGAGTTCGCCGATCCTTCGTGGCCCGTCGGTGAATGAGGGCAGTTGTAGCTGGAAAGCCCTCATCCGCGAACAGGCGTCCGATGACCGCTTCCACCACCTCCGGAGATAACTCACACTACTCCAGTCCGGGGTACAACTCTAAAGAAAAGTTTTGAACTGAGATCTATCGTTACCTACTGTGTTGGCTCGCTTGGTATGACTTTTTACATTGCCGGTGTTGACTAACCGGCACTCTGGCCAACCTATCACTCAGCGTCTGATTTGTAGAAATCCAAATTGCGATGCGCTGGAACTCCCATAACTTCGGAGGATAGATCTCATGCGTGCCTTTGTTTTCTCACAAAAATCTTGATTAAAACCTCGCTAAATCAATAACAGTCCGTCATTCGAGTACCGCTCCAGCAGGCGCTTGTTTCACTGCGAACCGTTCGCGTGAACTTCGTCGAACAAGTCTGTAACCCGCTGTTCGATATCGTTTCGGATCTCACGGACATGATCGAGATCTTGGCCGTCAGGATCTGTTAGCGCCCAGTCGCGAACATCTATCTCTTCAGCATCGAGTTCGAGTGTCGAACAGCCCATTGTGGCGACGACGTCACATGATTCGAGCTCAGTCGTTGAGACTTCTCGAGGGACTCGATCCGAGAGATCGATCTCGTGGTCTTGCATGACCGCCACGACCTCGTCGTGGACGCTATCGGCGGGGTGAGTCCCACCAGTAATGATCTCAACACTGTCTTCGAGTCCACGACGGTCACGCTCGCGTTCGGCGAACGCTGTTGCCATCTGACTGCGACCAGCATTTTGTACACAAACGAATCCTAGAGTAACCGGCAACTCATCACTCACAAACAGCAGAATCGATGCCGTCGACTTGAGCACTTATATGTGATGTATATACGTCTCAATAGCTCAAAACGGGTCTGAGAGTACTTCTCAGATAGCCTATCAAGAGCCGCTGTGCCTGAAGTAACAGCTATACCGATCCCACTCGCTTGTGGAGGTGTGACTGAATCCGATGAGCGGACGGGCCACCAGATCGCGTTCGTGTGCGTCCAAAACGCAGGACGGAGCCAAATGGCGGCAGCGTTCGCCGAGCGCGAGCGCGACCGTCGCGATGTGGGCGATCAGATTACGATCGTTACCGGTGGCACTCACCCCGCCGATAGCGTCCACGAGATCGTTGTCGAAGCAATGAGAGAGCGAGACATCGATCTCAGCGACCGAACGCCGCGAGAGGTGACGCCAGACGAGCTACAGGCGGTCGATATCGTCGTCACGATGGGGTGTTCGGCGTCGGACGTGTGCCCGGCGACGTGGAACGGCGAGAATCGCGATTGGGGGCTCGACGACCCCCACGAGCGTCCGATCGAGCAGGTCCGCGACATTCGTGACGAGATCGAAGAACGTGTCGTCTCGCTGTTCGACGAACTCCTGTCGCAAACTCCGTCCGCGGAGTGACAATTGGCAGGGTCGTCAGCCGGAATGACCCCTGTCGACCTCCGCTAACAGCAGCCGTCGTCGTCGGCGCCGCAGACGCTCCCGTAGTCGACACCGGTCTCGTCGCCGATCGCCTCGTTACACTGCATCACCATCGTGGTGAACGCGAACTCCGAGGAGGACTCTTTCGCCGTCGCGAGCTCTTCGCCGAGCGCCTCGGCGGCCGCGACGACCTCTTCGTCCGTCACTTCGGACTCGCTAGCGTCCTGACCGGAAGCGCTCAACAGCACCCACCTCCGGTGGACCGCGCGAACTCCTCGCCGATCTCGTCGCTGATGGCGTCGTTCGTTCGCTTGAGCAGTTCTATCAGATCGGCCTGTGCGGCCTGCTGACGCTGGATCGTCTCGTTGTTCGACATTTCGGTCTGGAGCTGCTTCAGCTCGGCCATCACCGACTCGTCGAAACCGCCGCGTTGCATCTGCTGTTGCTTTCGCTGGTACTCGCGGAGCAGCGCCATCGCGTCGTCATCGTCCTGTAACGCCTCGTCGGCCGCGACGAACCGCTGATATGTCTCAGACTCGTCGAGCGTGTCGAGGAACTCGTGGAGCGCCGCCTCAATGTTGGCTTCTACGTCTTCCTCAGTAGACATGCCCACGCTGTCCTCGGCCGCACCTTCCACGTCCTGTGCGTCGCTCACGAGGGCGTCACCTCCGGTGCGTCCGCTTCGACAACGTCTGCGAGTCCGGTAATCTCCTCACCGAAGGCGCTGAGTTCGTCGAGCCCGATCGGTTCGTCCTGCCGGAGCGGCGCCAACATCAACGGCGCGTCGAACCGGTCACGGATCTCGTCGAGATACTGCGCCTGCTGAGCGCGCCGATTCGCGAAGAAGGCGTTGTCGCCGTACTCCTCAGGGAGGAGGTAGTTGGCGACGACTAGCGAGGTCTCGATGCCGACCTGATCTTTGAGGTCGGCGGCGGCCCGGTAGGCTTCCATCATAGGTGTGTACTCGGGGTACATCACGAACGCGAACGTGCTCCGTTCGGGGTCTTTCATCGTCTCTATGACCTCGTCGTACTGGTCGCCTTTGGCGGGGGCAGCCCCCTTCGTCAGCGAGCCGAGGTCCATGAACCCCTTCCAGTCGGAGGGGAGTTCGAGCAGTCGAAGCGTGTGTCCCGTGGGGGCGGTGTCGAAGACGACCACGTCGTAGCCGTCCTCGTCGAAGTAGCTCACGAACTTTTCGAGCGCGGCCATCTCCTCGGCACAGGGCGATTCCAGTTCCTCTTCGACGTTCGCGATCGCGGCGTCGACGTCGATCTGCGTGTCCTCTTTGTCCTCGTACATCTCGGTGACGTGGTCGAGGACTTGCTCGCGGTACTCCGCAAGCGCTTTTTCTTGGTCGATTCGCGCCGCGTCGAGGTTCTCCTGGCCGACCGAGGTGGGTTCGTGGCCCACGGGCTCACCGAAGATGTCCTCTAAGTGCGCGGCCGGATCGGTCGTGACGACAAGCGTCTCGTGGCCCGCCTCAGCGAGTTTCGTCGCTGCCGTCGAGGCGACCGTGCTCTTGCCGACGCCGCCCTTCCCGGTGAAAAAGAGGTACTGCGTCTCCTCGCCCGGCGTGAGCTGGTCGACAACCGCGTCGGCGTCCGCCATCGAATCGAACTCGACCGCACCGTCAGCGTCCACGTCGGTCGCGGTCCCGACGTCGACGGTCGCCTCCGTGCCGTCGTAGAGGACACCGCCCACGTCAGCGAGCAGGTCGAGCCCGGCTATCTCGCCGGGCTGGAGCGGGTACGTCGCCGTCGCGTCCGCGTCGAACTCCTCTCGGGCGCGCTCGATGACGGCCTGCTCGTCCGCGCGTTTCCCCTCGAAGAAGGGGTCCTCGCACACCGACTCTGGGAGGTAGCCGTTGAGGATCAACAGCTGCGACTCGATCCCGAGGTCGCCGAGATCGCTCGCGCTGCGTTCGATCTCGTCGATCGAGGAGTCCTCCGGCTTGCCGACGAAGGCAAAGGAAGTGCGCTCGTCGTCCTGGAGCGTGTCGATCGCGCGCTCGTAATCCTGTTTTTTGTCCTCCATCGAGGCCGCCGGTCCGATACAGGTCGAGCCGCCCTTCTCGAGTTCGGCGTTCCAGTCAGAGGGGAGCTCCATCAGCCGGATGGTGTGGCCCGTCGGTGCAGTGTCGAAGACGACGACGTCGTACTCCGGGCTGTCCATGAAGTCGACGAAGTTGTCGAAGGCGGCGATCTCCTCGACGCAGGGGCTGTTGAGCTGCTCTTCGACCGTCTGGATCTCCTCTTCACCGAGCAGTTCGCGCATCGGCTCGATCGTCTCCTGGCGGTACTCCTCGGCGGCGGTGTCCGGGTCGATCTCGATCGCCGAGAGGTTCTCGATCCCGTCGATCGCGGTGACCTGGTGGCCGATCGACTGCCCGAAGATGTCCGAGAGGTTCGGGGCAGGGTCGGTGGTCACCAAGAGCGTCTCGTAGTCGTTGTCGGCGAGCCACGTCGCGGTCGCACAGCTCACCGTGCTCTTGCCGACGCCGCCCTTCCCGCTGAAGAAAACGAACTCGGTGTCGTCGCTACTTGGTTCGACGACCTCACGCGCGCTCGTCGCTGTCGACTGTGATTGTGCCATTTATTAGGCCTCCTGTGGTGCGGCGTTGCCGTCGATGGCCGCGGTCAGTTCGTCGTACGAGAGGTACTCGCCCTCGGCGACGATCTCGTCGTCGACGACCGTGATCGGGAGGATCGACGGTCCGTCCTCCTGAACGCGGTCGTAGATCCGCTGCGTTTCGAGGAACTGATCGATGTTGTGCTGCATGTTCGCCCGGTTGACTTCGAGCTCGTCGAACGCGTCTTCGAGCTGGTCAAGCGCCGCGCTGACCTCGACGAGTTCGTCGTCGGGGTCGGGACCGCAGACGCCGGTGGAGCAACACATCGCTTCTTCGTACAGGGTGAGTTCGGTCATGATTGAGTCGGATCGCGGTCGTACGTCTGATGTATCGTTCACAGCAGGACACGTTTGTTTGTCCTCTCTGTGGCCAATTCATTTGAACAAACTCTCATACAATTATAAGCTCTTCGGTCGGATATCTCCACATCGGTCGCACAGTCATTCCATCTTAAACGGCCGAGACCCCCCGATCACCCGATAAATCCGTTGGTGGCCCACGATCCTGGGTCGTCGACACACGTCGTGGTTCGACACTTCGACGCCGGGGCACTCACGAGGACGAGCGCACTTTCGACATCACCGTTCTGGATCTGCCGCGTCGCAGTCGGCGGAATCCAAACCGCGTCGCCGGCTTCGAGTTCGACGGATTCGTCGTCGATAACGACAGTAGCTTCACCCTCTAAGAGGACGTATATCTCCTCGTGATCCTCCGCGGCGTGGTCATGCGACTTATTCCGCCATCCGGGTTCACAGCGCGCGATTGACACGCCGACCTGCTCGCTATCGAGCGAGTCGGTAAGCGGCCGCATCGCGCCCGAGGTGGTCTCGATGTCGGTATAATTGACCCGTTTGTAGGAACCGGTCACGGCGAACACCCTGTAGCGGCGCATTCGGTCGTATCGTTGCTCGGGCCTGCCGAGATAGTCGTTGTCGACCGCCAGACACCCGCCACAAGTCTCGTCTCTTTCACACGAGACAATGTTTGAGAGATTACTATATTGTTTTCGCTGTCCAGCTATCAGTTGAGACGGCGCTCCGCAACGTTTAATCCCGGCTTGGTTCAATTGTCTGTATGTCATCTACCGAGCGTTTACAGCGGTACGTCGCCGACGAATGTGGCTCCTGTACGGATGAAGACCTCGCCGACCGGTTAGCGGAGCTAGAAGAACTGAACGAGAGCGTCGGCGGGTCGGACCTGGAGACCGATATCGAGCTACTGTCGGCGCTCGGCAACGAGACCCGATACAAGATCGTTCGGATGCTTCACGCGGCTGATGACGAGGAGCTATGCGTGTGTGAGCTCTCGCCGCTCTTGGACGTGAGCGACAGCGCAATCAGCCACGCCCTCTCGCAGCTCACTGATGCTGGCCTCGTCACGCGCCGAAAGGAAGGCAAGTGGCGGATGTATCGCGCCACGCCGCGCGCAAACGCGGTCCTCGTTGCGCTCGACGGGTCGCGGTCGTTGTAAGAAAGATCCCGGCTCAGAGGAGGCCGGCGAAGACGGTGTTGAACAGCACACCCACTGTAATGCCGATCGTCACGACCGTCGTCGCGTAGATCGCGAGCAGCCGGCGTTCGAACAGCTTATTCAGGAGGATCAGGTTTGGGATGCTGATCCCCGCCCCGCCGATGACGAACGCAATCACCGTTCCGATCGGGATCCCCGCCTCAGTGAGCGAGTGCGCGATCGGCAGCATTCCGCTGATGCTCACGTAGATCGGCGCACCGGCGAGTGCGGCGATCGGGGTCGCGAGCGGGTTCCCCGGCCCGGCGATCTGTTGGAGAAACTCTGCCGGTACGGCGCCGTGGATCAGCGCGCCGATCGCGATCCCGACCGCGATGTACGGGAGTGTGTCGCGGAAGAAGGAGAGCGCGCCCTCCCCCGCGGCGGTCACGCGTTCCTTGTGGGTTCTGTTCGTCGCCGTCGTCCCGCACTCGCTACACCCGCCGGCGTCGGCCGCATTTGAGGTGTCCAAGGGAGTCGCTCCGCCGTCGGTCGCGATCTCGCGACCGCCCGCGGTGATCCGGACGTCCTTGATGTACCCGTCGAGTTCGAACGTCCCGATGATGAGTCCCGCGACGATCGCCGCGAGCAGCGCCGTCGTCACGTACGCGACGGTCACGCCGGTCCCGAACAGCCCGAACAGTAGGAACACGGCAATCCAGTTGACGATCGGGGAGGCGAGCAGGAACGAGAACGCCATCCCCGTGGGGGCGCCGGCCCCCAACAGGCCCGCCAAGACCGGGACGGTCGAACACGAGCAGAACGGCGTCACCGCGCCAAGTCCCGCCGCGAGGACGTTCCCGCTGCCGTGGTCGCGTGCGCGAAGCATCTCTTCGACGCGCTCGGGTGGGAGGTACTCCTGTGCGAGCCCGACGAGGAAAGACGCGCCGATGAACAGCGGCGTGAGGACCATCGCGAGGTGGAGGAAGTAGTCCCATGAGTCGAGCAGCGCCGCTTCGGTCCCCGGCGGGGTCATCGGTCCTCACCTAACGCCGCGGCCAGATCGAGCAGCTGGAGGCTCGCTGTGTCCGCAATCCGGTAGTACGTCCACCTTCCCTCCTTGCGCGTGGCGACGATGCCGGCGTCGCGGAGCTTCCTGAGGTGTGACGCGACCGTCGACTGGGGCGCGTCGAGTACGGTCTCCAACTCGCAGGCGCAGAGCTCGCCCTCTCGGAGCGCGTGAACGACCGCGAGTCGCTTCTCGTTGGCCAGCGCCTTGAACGCCGACAGCTCCGCCTCGACGACCGCGTCGTCCGCCCGTCGAGTCTCCGGGAACGGCCCGTCACAGCAGACGCCCTCCTCCATCCGTCGGAGCGTCCCGCTCGCGGATTCGGAGCCCGCTTGAGCCGCCGCGTTCGGTTCCTGCGACATTATCGATCAGTCCTCCGTACGGTCGGCGCGCTCGTCCGGCGCGTCCGCCTCGTTTTCGTCCGAGTCCACCTCTTCGATTTGCATGTCACAGCAGCTCTCGTCGTCGTTCGACTCGCCACCGAGTAGTCGGTCGAGTATCGACATACATATCGATATAATCCGATTTGACTTAACTCATTTGGTCAGGTGTTCAGCTGACTCGAGAGAGCACTCGACTCGGATCTATGTTCAGATGTGTTTGTTCGACGCAGTTCTTCCACCGAACTATCTACATACGAGATAGTGTGGTAAACCGGATTATTCAAGGGTTCTACCGTGCTTGACTAGTATTAATCTATAACAGATTGTATTGATACCGAGTAGATTACCTCGATCTCAACACAGTAGAACCGAAAGGACCTTTAACATATGAGGGAATACTAAATTGTATGTCGCAGCAGATAGCGGCTCAAGACGATCGGACGGACCGTGAAAACAAAATATTGATTAACGAGTCGCTGAGCGAGGAGAGCAAACGTCAGCGCGACAGTATCGACAACGTCGGCGCATTCGGCATGCGAACCGGTGAGTCGGATCTGATCTTCTTCCAAGGTATTCTCCCGGAGATCAACGGGACGATAAGAGGATCGGAGCCGATCGACAAGCAGATAGAGATGTGCTTGGATCGGCTCGAACTCATGTTAGAAAACCGTAACGCGTCGCTCTCGGATATCATGAAGGTCGAGATTCAGCTCGCAGACGCAGGTGCGGCGGCGGCCGTGGACAGCGCGTACGAGTCGCGATTCGATGACGTGGCGTTCCCACCACGCAGCGTCGTCGGTGTCTGCTCGTTGCCTGGCGGTGCGGACGTCCAGCTCGACGTGATTGCCGCCGAAGAGTAACTGTAGCTGTCCGTGTAGTTCGATAATAGAAGCATTTCGCTCGTATTTGCCGTTTTGAAGCCCGACAGAACAATTATTCCGGTCGCAGCGAATACGTCAGTTATGCCCGACTCCTCTTCAGATCCGATAGCCGGGACAGATTTCGACAAATTGATCGACGACGAGACCACGACTGTCGACGTCAAAGCGCTGTCGGCGTTCGGATATGAGACGCGGTATCGACTCGTCCGCCTGTTGGTCGACGCGGATGGCGCGGTCAGATTCGACGAGATCACGCCCTACGTGTCCATAAGCGACAGCGCCGTCAGTCACGCGTTGACGCTTCTGTGTGATGCCGGACTCGTAAAAAAGCAAAAAGATGGACGCTCGCGCAGTTATTCGACCACGGAACGGGCGGAGGCGCTCGTGGAGGCACTTGATCGGACGCGATAAATCAGTAATCGTGCGTTCTCTAGCGGGTCAGACAGAGGTTAACTCTAGCAATGGAATCACCGTTGAGCGGAACCGAGACGGGGTGGATGAATCTGGTTGCGTGAAAGTTTGAGTTACTGTGAGTCCTCTCTCGACGTTATCCATCTCGAAATGAGCCACAGAAAATGCTACCAAACTCCTTTACGGTAGCACATTTGATTTAGTTATTATTCATACGTATTGGTGTCCAAACTGTATATTGTGGAAAATACACTTGTCTAATCGGTCTCTATCGACCGTATATTCTACATTAAATAAAAATCTTCGGTGTAAGGGACCCAATTCACTTTAATAGATGAATAGATATAAACCTATTGGAGTAGCAGAATGCATCCATACATTGCCGAGGTCATCGGAACAGCGATCCTCATCATATTCGGCGGGGGCGTCGTCGCCAACGTCGTGCTCAACGAGACGAAAGGGAACGGCGGCGGCTGGATCGTCATCACGTGGGGATGGGCCATCGGAGTGTTCATGGGCGTGTTCACCGTCAGTCAGGTCAGCGGCGGTCACATCAATCCCGCCGTGACGGTCGGCCTCGCTGCCGCCGGGCTGTTCGATTGGGCGCAGGTTCCGGCGTACGTCGCCGCACAGACGGTCGGCGGATTCCTGGGCGGCGTAGTGGTGTGGCTGGCGTATAAAGACCACTTCGCCGCGACCGAAGACGAGGAGGTGAAGCTGGCGATCTTCTCGACCAGCCCTGAGATCCGAAACTATTCGGCTAATCTGCTGACCGAAATCATCGGCACCTTCGTCTTGGTATTCGGCGTCCTCTACCTGAATTCTGCCGGATTCTTCGACGCTCAGTCGGGTGAGGTGCTTCAGTCGATTACCATCGACGGCCAAGCGGTGGGCTTCGGTCTAGGGGCACTGTCGGCGCTTCCGATCGCGCTTGTCGTGCTCGGTATCGGACTCTCGTTAGGTGGCCCCACCGGATACGCGATCAATCCCGCACGCGACCTCGGACCGCGCATCGCCCACGCAATTCTCCCGTTTTCGCACAAGGGACCGTCGGACTGGGCATACTCCTGGGTGCCCATCGTGGGACCGCTCCTCGGGGCGCTTCTCGCGGCCGGACTGTACCGTCTGCTGTGATGTCGTCGGGGCACCACGAGTCTGGACCCCCCGCTCCGCACCCCGAAGCCGGACTCCGATCACAGTTTCCGACTTGCTCCAAAGAGTTTTAATATATGAACAACTGTTCATCTATTATGGGGCAGCAGACAACCGAGGTCGAACCGGAATCGGAGCAGCGTACCGAGATGGATATCGATCCCACACTAAGTAAGGAGAGCAAGCGCCAGCGCGAAGGGACGGACAACATCGGTGCGTTCGGAAAGCGAACGGGCTCGTCCGACCTACGTTTTTTCGAGGGGATACTCCCTGAGATCGACGGAGAAATATTAAGTGAGCACTCAATCGAAGAGCAGTTCTCGACCGCGCTCGACAACCTCGAAGCCGCACTCGCCGACAACCGAAACGCGACGTTCGGCGACGTGATGAAGCTTGAAATTCAGCTCACGGATCCGAGCGCCGCGGAGGCGATCGACCACGTGTACGAGTCCCGGTTCGACGACGTCGAACTTCCCCCGCGGACCGTCGTCGGCGTCTGCTCGCTCCCGGGCGGCGCAGACGTCCAGCTCGACGTGATCGCGGCCGAAGAGTAACGACCGCTGCCGACACACCCATTATGAACACTCACCTGAACACACACCGGTATCGCTCTACGGCCGACTCACCCAACACGACGGGGGTGATGCCGGCGTGAGCGGCGCCGCTCACGAGCACGGCCCGAACTGCGACTGTGAGGCCTGCGGGGATCCGCGGTCGATGGACTTCCTCGATAAGTACCTCACCGTCTGGATCTTCGGCGCGATGGGGATCGGGATCAGCCTCGGCTACGTTGCGCCGTCGGTGACCGGTCCGATTCAGGACCTCCACCTCGTGGAGATCGGCCTCGTGTTAATGATGTACCCACCACTCGCGAAGGTCAACTACGGGCAACTCCCCGCTGTCTTCAAGAACGTGAAGGTACTCGGGCTGAGCCTCGTCCAGAACTGGCTCATCGGTCCCACGCTAATGTTCGGGTTGGCGGTCATCTTCTTCAGCGGTCTCGTTCCTGGACTGCCTGCCCGACCTGAGTTCTTCCTCGGGCTGGTGTTCATTGGGATGGCCCGCTGTATCGCGATGGTGCTGGTCTGGAACGAGCTCGCCGAGGGTTCGAACGAGTACGCCGCGGGGCTCGTCGCGTTCAATAGCGTTTTCCAGATCGTTACGTACGGCGTGTACATCTGGTTCTTCGCTCTATTTCTCCCCCCGATTCTGGGCATGGAATCGCTCGTTGCCGGCATTTCCGCATTCAATATTACACCGATACAGGTTTTCGAGGCGATCGCGATCTTCCTCGGGATACCCTTCGCGGCCGGCATCTTCTCCCGATTCGTCGGTACGCGGGCGAAAGGTGTTGAATGGTACGAGGAGACGTTTGAACCCACGATCAGTCCGCTCACGCTGATCGCGCTGCTCTTTACAGTGATCGTGATGTTCGCGATGCAGGGTGAGCGAATCGTCGCGCAGCCAAGTGACGTCCTACTCATCGCGGTGCCGCTGACGATCTATTTCGTTGTGATGTTCTTCGTCAGCTTCGGCATGGGCCGTGGAATCGGTGCCGACTACTCAACGACGACGGCTATCGGCTTCACCGCCGCCTCAAACAACTTCGAGCTCGCGATCGCCGTCGCCGTCGCGGTGTTCGGTGTCGGCTCCGGTGTCGCGTTTGCCACCGTTATCGGCCCGCTTATCGAGGTACCGGTGCTGCTCGCCTTGGTGAAGGTCGCGTTGTATCTCCAAGACCGGTACGACTGGCGGGAATACACGACCGGGCAGCTAGACGAGACGACTACGACCGAAGATGGATCCTCAAGCTCCACGGCTGATGATTGATACTTAACCACCCATTCGCCACACGCTTACAACCTATTTGACGACGAAGAGGATATGTTCATAGTCATGTCGGTGTGGTAACTTTGCTATCGACCTCACCATTTTCTAAATGAGTGGTTCCGGCAGTCCTCCTTCCAAAGATGAACCCCGTATGCAGTCTCTGTGTGAAGCGTACCAGCTCGGGATCACCATCCGAGACAATCTCAAAGAAACCGATCTTGTCACCGTGTTCGAGGATTTCGATCACACGATAGACGCGATCGAAGACGGTTATCCAGCGTGGCATCCTGCGCCACTCTCGTTTCGCGCGATGGTGCTCTCGTTCGTGTTCATGGAGATAACGGGTGACTCATACGCTAACTTCACTCGACGACTCACCCGACAACCGGAAGTAGCGACTATCCTCGGCTTCAGTCGAGTGCCCGACGAATCAGCGTTCTCGCGAGCGTGGAGAAACCGATTTGACGACGCAGCCCACGAATACGCCCGCGTTGCCGCCCACTTCGTTGTCAAAGAAGTCCACGATCGCGACATCTCAGCGCCGGAGGTGCGGCCAAAGGCAGAGATCGTCGACGACACGCAAGAAGATACAGACCCAGTAGAAGTCGAATCCTTCTCACAGGAGGAGATTGTCCAGACGACGCGCCTAGCGCGTGATCACGCCTACGGACACTTCGACTCTGGTCGGGCGTCGAATGCCTCCTACGAGGACACGCAATTTTTCGAGTTACAGACATTCATGGGGATGGTCCGCTGTGGTACCGCGCAGGGAGCGACTCGCTTCTAGTACCGGCGCGGTGAAGAGTACAGCCCACATGGCGACACCCACCTTCGCACCATCAAGCAGTTCGATCCTGAAGAGCTCGTGAACGGCTTCAATGAGACAACGGATCGCTTGCTTTCCGTGATCGCTTCTGAATCCTCATTCCGCCGTCCAGTCACTGCGGCGATCGACATCACGACCATCCCCTATTACGGGGATGTCGAAGAGATGCCGATGGTTAGCGGGACGAAGGACAGAGACGGTCGAGCGTTCAAATTTGCGACGCTTTCGATAATCGGACAGAACATTCCGCTGATCTTGGCTGTCGAGCCGGTCCGAGAGAGCTCTGAGTGGGATGAGAACCCGTCGAATCAGATCCATCGTACTGTGCGACGGCTCGTTCGACGAGCGAAAGAACACGTTCCAATCGAGACGGTGCTGTGTGATCGAGAGTTTGACTCGATACAAGTGTTTCAGACGCTCTCAAACCTTGATGTGAACTACCTCATACCCAAGCGGGTCTCCAGCTCCGAACAGGATGTACTCGAACAAATGGAGGAAGACGACCAAGAGGTGGCCGTTGAGTCGGCTTCTATCCATGTGGAATCTGGATCGCATCCAATGCGGCTCCTGTACGTGCCGTCGACGAGTGGAGAGGGAACGGCCGTCTTCGCGACGAATCTCCGAGTGGGACCCGACGAGGCCGAGGCGTTCTGTAGACGGTATAGTCGTCGGTGGCAAATCGAGAGCGAGTACAAATCGATCAAGGGCGACTTTCTCGCGAAGACCTCCTCGAAAGACTACCGTGTTCGTCTGTTCTACTTCGTGTTCGCGGTCCTCTTGTACAATATCTGGCGGCTCACCGATTTCCTGCTGAAAGCAGGTGTCGACGGAGAGATGGACTACGCACCCGTGTTGACAGCGGGTGAGTGTGTTGAACTCGTTGCCTCGGCGTTGATCCCGCACGACTAATCAGCTGAGCTCCCGCTGGGTCCGCCGCTCAAGAGTGACAACCGTATTCAGCAGCGCCAAAATCCACGCAATTTCGTACGCTCGTCCGGTAGTTCGACAATAAGGATTCAAAATCGATTTCCGATCGCTGAGAATCACCACGATTTGATGGCGATTCGATCCAAAACTAGCCTATCCTCCGAAACTGTAGAACTCCACTGAAGCTAATTGTATATAGCGGCATACAATTTAAAACCTGCCTCGACCGGAGCAAACCCGCTCTCACGGCTGAAATCAGCCGATAATCTCACAGGACCACGAATATCCGGCAGAATAAATTACTTTGTCTTAGTTGAGTAAGACAGAGTAAACTCTTAGTGACCCCCACCCGTGGCCCCAAATGAGGCAGATCCAGAACTATGCCCGACGCTTCCCCAAACAGTCGCTCCAGCAGGAACACCGCGTTCACAGCGGTGTTCCGACGGCACAACCCCCACCCTTGGGAGGCGCAATGACGGGCCGCCGCTCCGTCGAGACCGCGATCGACGACACGTTCACGAAGTACCTCACCGACAAGGGCAAAGGCGACGCCGGCGAGCAAGGCGCGTACCGGACGGACGCCGAACGCGAGCTCCATCGATTCCGAAGCTGGTGTCTGGGCGAAACCGCCGACTCGGCGAACGCATCGCCGCCGGAGTCGTGGGCAGGCATCGTCGACGGCGACACCGTCCGGTTCGAAGACCTCGACACGACGGTGTTCTCGGATTACGCACGGTACCTCTCGACCGCTGGGTACGCCGCCGGAACCGTCCTCACGTACTACGCGCACGTCGCGTCGTGGTGTGGGTGGGCGCACGCGCAGGGGTACATCCCGCGGCACTACGCCCGAGAGTCGGACGCCGAAGACCCGCTCCCCGAGAACGATGGCCGACGTCCAGGCGACCAACAGGCGTGGGAACCGCTCCACCGCGACCTGATCACGCAGTTCGTCGACAAGCGTGTCTCCGAGGCGTTCGACGCGCTCGGCGCGATCGAGGTCTCGCACGCCGACCGGGGTGACCCGGAGAGCGAGACGTGGCAGGCCAAACAGAAAGCGCGGTTCGAGGCGTACCAGCGGTGTCGCGAACAGTCGCTCGTGTACGTCGTCGCCTACACCGGCCTGCGCGGATCAGAGTTCCTCTCCGCGCCAAAGGAGGACCGCGAGGGCCGCAACGGGATCCGGTGGCGTGACGTGTCGTTCGCGGACAGCAGCGTGACGGTGTTCCGGAAGAGTCGCGAGTGGAAGGAGGCCTCGCTTCCCGAGCCCGTCATCGGGCCGTTGAAGCGGTACGCCGAGGTGCTTGATGTCCCGGAGTCGTGGCCGGTGTTCACGACGCTCCACCGGCCGTCGCTTGCCTCACATGTCTCTAAGGGCCTGGATGACGCCGGTCTCGACGATGACGCAATCGAGCGCATTCGAGACGGGGTTCCTGACCTGATCGTCGCCGCCGAGAACGAGCTTGACGCGCCGAAGCCGCTCACGACCGACGGCGCCCGGTCGATCATGGAACGGCTCTGGACTCACGATACGCTTGCCGAACGTCGCGACGAGCTGGACCTCACACTCGACGGTGACTATCTCGAACTTCACGGCGGACGCCGGGGCGTCGGGGAGGTACTCGTCCGGCAGTTCGGCTATGCCGCAGCGGCGCGGTACCTCGACAACAGTGAGGAGCAGGTTCGGGAGGCGTACCAGCACATCGAGGCGGCCGAACGCGCCGACATGGCGACCGAAGCGTTCTCACAGACAGACAACCGCGTGAACGAGCGGTAAGACCCGACTCTCATGTTACTATACGATAGTAACGTCTGAATCAGTAGATCCGCCTGAGAGTCCAGTCCAATATCTTCGGGGGATTAGCTGAGTAGCGTATCAGCACTGCTGTTCGATCCACTGACACCACTTCTCGAAGTCCTCTGCCCCGGACTGCTCTGCGATGTTGCGCAATGTGCCAATTCGGATCCGGTCGTGTTGCGGTACGGAGACCACGCGGACATCATCGTCGTTTGTCGGGTGCTCGTACCGCAGCTTGACGTGGCTACCAGTTCGGTCAACAATGACGAAGTGGTTTTTCGTGAGTGCTTTGACGACATCGCGCCCGGAGAAATCGCGTGACGCCATCCGATTTACTTCATAAAATCGGGGAGGCCATCGTGCTCATCACGAGCCTGCGCTACCTCATCCGGATCAATACCGAGATCCTCGAGTACTTTCTCTTCCTCCTCGCGGGTATCGATGGACTCGCCGATCTCCCCCTTGTGAAGTGCGACTGCCTCGTCGAGGTTGTCGAGGGCGTCCTGCCTCGTCTCACCTTGGCTCGCAACACCTGTCTCCTCGTCACGGGCAACCCACCAGCCGTCGTCGGCCTGCGTGAGCGTGATGGTTCGCCCACCCTGAGGATCGTCGTTCGTACTCGTTTCAGTGCTCATTATCAGCGTATTACCTGAGTAGTGTGATAAGCATTCGGCCGCTGAATCTCCAAAACGCAGGCCATCGATAGTGGCCGCCATGGAGTCGAGTTGAGTTGTTTTCGAGAACAAGACCGTCAGTCAGTGGATCACCTGTAGCTGCTTCTCAGTGGACCGAAACCGCGTCAAAACAGTAGCACTACTCGTCGACGTCGACGACAGTCGCTTCCTCGGGGGGGAGCGATCTCGATCTCGGCGGCACCGCGCTCAATCTCCTCGGGCGTTCTCCCCTCGGCCTCGGCGAGCAGCGCGGTGAGTTCCTCGTCCGAAATGATGTCGGCGTCGGCAGGAGCTTCGCGGCTCATGTCTTACTCTGCGCGTTGTGAAGGGTTAAACCGAGGTGGTGGTTCACCACTATCTGACCACGACGGCGGCCGGCCTGGTAACCCGAGCACGCTGATCGACGCATAATCGAAACCCCAGACACTACAACAATCGTGACCCGAACACTCCACGTCCAGATCAAGTCCGCGGATCGCAGCGGCCTCGAAGAGCGGCTCGAAGCAATCGATGCCGGCGACCTCGGCGACGTCGAGTTCCCCGGGATGGAGGACCGGCTTGTCGAGTTCTGGGCGAGTGCGGACGAGTACTGAGACGCTGTCGGCGGCGACCCGCCCCGGCCGCACTGATCGAACAACACCCGACATACAACATCCCGACCATGACCACACTCCACATCACCGTCGGCGACCGAGAACAGCTCCGTGAGGACGCGCTCCAGTTTGTCCAAGACGTCGAGGCCGACGATCTCGACGAACAGGAGGGAAAGGCAACGCTCCAGTTCGGCACCTACGACGACTTCGTCGACAGTCTCACGCCGCTGCGGCTTGAGCTCATCCGGGCGATCGCAGAGGGGGCGCCCGAGAGCATGCGCGAGGCAGCGCGTCTCGTCGAGCGTGACGTGTCCGACGTCCACTCGGACCTGAAGCAGCTGGAAGTACTAGGCATCCTCACGCTCGAAGCGGGCGGACCCAGCGGTGCGATTCAACCCGTTGTTCCGTTCGACCGCATTGAGGTCCACATCGACTACCCGCTCATCGATAGCGGCGACGCCGATGGGACTCCCGCGAGCGCGTAGTCACCACGCATCTCTCTCGGAGTGTCCTCGTGCGATGGCTACTCACGACCTACAGTCACGTTGCTGTCCCGGAACAGTACCTTCGCCCCGCTCGCCCGAAGTATAAATCACAGAGTCTCAAATCTTGAGGGGAGGGAGCACCGCTGGCCCGGTTTCAACAACCGGAGCAGCTCCAAAGCAGTGTCACACGCTCCCTCTCCCCCTCGAAGTAGCCCGTGAACTCGTGAGAATGACTCCTGATGACCCAGAGACAGTCCGTGGCGACTGCTCGTTTTGCGGCGAGACAGTCACGGGTCGGCACGCAATCATCCACTATGAGACCGCTGGCGGTGACCCTGGCGTGTGGGCCGAATGTCCAAGCTGTGGCGAGATCGTTGACCCCACCGATGCTAGGTAAACAGTTCATCCGGCAGATCGCCAGGCTCGAGCTGCCATCGACAACGCACCACGAGTGCCGTCACTGTGGGTACAGCGTGGAGAAGGATGTCGATGAATTTCCACAGTGTGGCTCTCACGAGATTGCGGCCTACGATCTCGAGTAATTGCTGAGGTCCTCACGGTTGGAAGAGAAGGTTCAATTCCTTATGTATCACCCAAACGCTAACGTGGCTCCAGTTGTTACATAAGGTATGGAGCAGCCGTCACCACCTACTTCGCTCCCGAAGTATCTCGCGGAGGGGCTCCCCAAACAGGATACGGAGACACTTCAGGAGGTACAGAACTACGTCGAGGCGCTCATCGAGTATCGCGACCAGTCGGTTGACACCGACGACCTTCCCGAGGCTGCCGAGGCCGTCGACGAGTCCGATAGCGCAGGAAGCGGGACCGTCGTCAAAGAGAAAGTCACCTGTGGCGACGATGGCTGTAAGTGCGCCAGCGGAGACCCCGCGGATATGCACGGCCCGTATCTCTATCGCTACTATCGTGAAAACGGGACGATGAAATCGGAGTATATCGGGAAGCCAAGAAGTGAGTAGCGGTGAGTCGGCCGACGTAACGAGGAGAACACGCCACGGTCGACATCGACTAACGAGCATCCCGGGGAGAGGTACGCTTTTCACTGTACGGCTACCTAGATAAGGATATATAATGAACTGGGACAGTGAGCGAGAGATGGCGAAGGACGTCGAGGAGAACGAAGAACTGTACGAGGCGCTCGCAGACGACGACACCGACGACGACGAAGAGTAATCAGAGATACTCTTCAGGAAGGACCTCGCCGAAGAACTGAAGCCAGACGCGATACAGCTCGTCCGTTTCATACAATCTGTCGAGATGGATCGGAGGTATCTCTCTTCGAACGTCGTGTGACTCAGCTCGCACCCGTTTGACCCGCTCCGTCGACCATTCTCCCGGTTCGAACCCGTTGTCACGCAGCAGCTTTCGCAATGTAACGATCGCAGTACGGTGGTTCGCATCCGGGAAGAAGTGTTTCCCTACGAGCGCGTGTATCCAGAGCGCGCACTGTTCGGGAAGCGGCCGATCAGTTGGGAACTCCTCGAGAACCCGTTCGAGATCGCCATTTCTCACTCGCCAGATCTCCTTACGCTGTTCAAGGAACGACTCGTCGTGTGGATTGTCGTAGTGATGGCCATCTGCTCTCAGAAATTGCGTATTTCGGAATTTGAAGTTCTCCGGCTCGATCGACGAAAGATCCGTGATACGAGAGGCTGGATCCGTCGAGTCTGACATTCGTTACAAACCCCAAGTCATTCGATCTACATTACTTGTGGGGGGGACATGCGTATCCGGTTCCTCGTCAGGCCCGGTCGATACTGATGAATGCCCAAAGTGTGGATCTCACGAGATTGCGACCTACAATATTGAGTAATTGCTGAAGCTCACAGTTGGCGAAGAGGGTACGAAACCTTATGTTACATCTGAGTACTAAAACCCCTCTAATTATTACATAAGGTATGGAGCAGCCGTCACCACCTACCTCGCTTCCGAAGTATCTCGCGGAGGGGCTCCCCAAACAGGATACGGAGACACTTCAGGAGGTACAGAACTATATTGAGGCGCTCATTGAGTATCGCGACCAGTCGGTCGACACCGACGAGCTTCCCGAGGCTGCCGAGCCCGTCAACGAGTCCGAGAGCGCAGGAAGCGGGACCGTCGTCAAAAAAAAGTCACCTGTGGCGACGACAGCTGTAAATGCGCAAGTGGGAGTCCCTCGGATGTGTACGGCCCGTATCTCTATCGCTACTATCGTGAGAACGGGACGATGAAATCGGAGTACGTCGGTAAGCCAGAAAGTGAGTAGTGGCGTGAGAAGTTTGCGATAACCACCCGTTCGTGCCAACCTGCGGGTCCTAGACTTCCCCGCGAGGGGTGTCATCAACAACATCAGCGAACGCAACGTTCTCACGCACCTGTTGCATCTCAACGGTGATTCGGTCTCCAATATTCGTCTCGGGAACGATCACGACGTAACCGTGCTCAACTTTCGCGATCCCGTCACCTTGGTCACCGAGGTTCTCGATTTCAACGTCTCGTTGTTCACCTTCCTCGACAGGCGGGCCGTCGTATTCGTGTTGCTGAGCAGCGTGGTCAGCTGACTGAGTGAGCTCAGTCGTGTCGGTGGCTTCGGTATCCGACGTCGATGTCGATATGAGCGCAACACGGTATGTTTCACCCTCAGAGAGTGTCCCGGTGGCTATCTCACGGTCTGGCACAGGTATCTGATAGGTGCCATCGTCTTGCTCAACAGTCGCAGTATACAGTGTCTGGAGCGTCTCAGAAATGTTCATAAATCGTGTATTATGTTGACTCGTGCCGGCGGACTTGTTTCTAGCGTTTCTAGCGTTTTCAACTGATTAGCGCCGGTCTGACCAAAGTACCCGAGAGACCACTTCAGGACTCATCGCCAGCATCAAACACGGCCGCAAAGTCTTCGAGAAGCTCCTGTGGCGATCGCTCATCACTACGAGACGGGAGTGGGGCTTCCCAGCATTCGATCTCGAGCGTGCGGGCATTCGACACCGACTCCGGTTCGGTTGTCACATTGAAAATCCCGGTATGATAGATCGCCAGCAGTCGCTGCTCATGAACGGTGACGTAATCGATTCCGGCCCGGTCTAGGACTGTCGAAACATTAGTAGGCTCAGATAACGAGACCGAGATGCTTGGAGACGCCGAGTCGCTCATACGATAGCTTCGTCCATCACACCGATAAAACCAGCCTCAAAGAAGGTCCGGACACAGCATCAAGTCAATTCCCGTGGCCGGTCTGTCGTCTCTCAACGGGTACAGATGTGGGTACCGGCTACCCACCAGTTGAACGGGTATGGAAGGATGTCCCGGAATCAAAGCTCGTGAGTTCGGTAATACGCTCTTCCAGTTCTTCGATTTCAGCTTGGAGCTCGGTTGTGTCTTCGTCGGCTCCAGCCAACTGGTCTTTGAGCCCTTGGAGACGGGTTTCTTTCATCTCTTCGTCGACGTCTGCCTTCCGTACATACTCGCTCTCCTCGAGATCGTATACGTCGGATTCAGAGAGTGACGTCACTTCCAGTGCATCGTCGAGTTTGCTCGTGTCGACGGTCAGCACGCGTTTGGGGTCGATCCCTTCCGCCTCCAGTAGCTCAAGGACTTCTTCGTCATCTTTGAGTGTTCGATTCCGACGGACAGCTCGTTGGACGGACCCGTATTGCCCACTGACCGGCTGGTCGTGATGGAGACGGTCAAGCAAGACGCCACGGACGTCTTGTCGAAGATCGTTGGCATTGCGCTGGACATCCGACAGCAATGTATAGAGGTTCACCAGCGTCGGCACGTCTAGTTCGGTGAGTGACGTCACATCGTGCTGCTCGAGTGCGTCGATCAACAGGAGGGCATCTGCATAGACCGGGATATCGGGCTCTTCTCGTGGACCATCGTCGTGTTCAACCGTGTGCGCCTCGACAAGCGGCGACGGTGTTGGCGTCTCGCTTTCAGAGAGGGTCCCCTCCCGATCGTCGATTGTGAATCGCGGATGGAGACTCATCACGGTGGCATACGGTTCAGCTCCGGGTGGGAGGCGATCGAGATCGAACGACCCAGTCGCATCGCCGACACGTTCAAACAGCGTCTCAAACTGCTCTCGCTGGAGCGGGACGGTCTCACTGTTGGCCTGATACTCGATCAGCACTCGGTGTTGCTGAACATCGGTAATGTGGAAGGGCTTCTGAGAGAGCGGGGTGAGAAGTGTAGCGTCTGCTGGAAGTTCTCCCACGTTGTCGAGGAGATCGTCCCACGTCACTCGAAACGACATACGGGCGATTCAGTACTGCGAGTCAAAAGCATACGGGCGTACGTGATTGAGCTCACCGTGATTAACCAACAGATAGCAGCAGAAGCGCCAGTTTGTTGGTTAATGGCTCGAACTTGTCCTCAGAGAATCTTTCCAAGGTCCCCAGTATTGTCTGGGTGTGGGGTGACAGAGGTCGTTTCGCGAGTTCCGTCTGTCCTGATTACTACCCCACCCCCCACTTTTCACGAGAGTTCTCGAATATATCCAGCACACAACTAAAATCGAGACCTACAGTTCACCAAGCACACGATTGTCTGCTACCACCCACCCCACTTTTCACGAGAGTTGCTCCAGCTCTCGTTGCTCTGTATGAACATACCAACGTGGTCGTACTGTCTACAATCCCCCTCCCCCCATTTTTCACGAGAGTTGCTGCTAGAGACGAGGTAGTGAAACGATGTCTGTAACTCTCTTAGCACTCTTCTACAGCACAATTAACCGCTACAATAGCCGTGCGGGTATGGTTCCGAGCGATGTGGTATAAAGGTTTGCGTGTTAGTAAAGTGATCTCGGCCCTCCCCCACCGTCTTTACTGCGGAACTCTCGTGAAAAGTGGGGGGAGGGGGTTCGTCAGCTCTGTCTAGTTTTGTTCGCGAATACTACCGTATCTGTTTGGTGTATCTATGTCTCATGAAAGCATGGTGTACACAGATGAAACTGATGAGACTCGTGAAGGTGTGGTTTTAAGTAACGCCGTGGTTACAAGTCGAGTAATAATGGGGCTGGAACGGTTCAAACCCGATTCTACAATTTTTGCTGATGAAGCAGTGCTTCGAGACGGGTATCGGCCTGATCAGTTAATCGAGCGAGATAACGAACTCAAGCAGTACCAGTCGGCTCTGAAACCCGTGATCAACGGAGCACCACCGAAAAACCTGTTTCTATATGGGCAGACAGGCGTGGGAAAGACGCTCTCATCTCGAATGATTATTGAGCGGCTAGACGAGGATCAACAGAATCTAGATGACGTTGATGTACACTTTGCCGAATTGAATTGTAAATCGCTGAACTCGAGCTACCAGGTAGCTGCGAATCTGATAAACGAGTTTCGAGAGCCGGAGGAGCAGATCAAGCCGACAGGATATCCATCTGGGATGATATACACGATGCTATTCGAGGAACTCGAAAAACTCGACGCTACGCATTGCCTAGTAGTTTTAGACGAGATCGATGCTATCGGAAATGATGACGACATCCTATACAAACTTCCTCGCGCTAACGATAATGGGAATGTCAGAGATACGTCTGTCGGGGTTATCGGGATCTCGAACGATTTCACTTTCCGAGATAACCTTTCTGCACGGGTGAAAGACTCCCTGTGCGACGAGGAGATTCATTTCCCACCGTATGATGCGAATGAACTCGGGAACATCTTGAAGCAACGAGCATCCGAAGCATTCCACGATACGACTGCATCGCAACTTGATAATGGAGCGTTCGAGTTATCATCAGATATTCTTGAAGATGATGTGATCCCGTTATGTGCAGCGTTCGCGGCGCAAGATTCTGGGAGCGCCCGGCAAGCGCTGAAGCTGTTGTACAAGGCCGGTGATATGGCGCGTGACGAGGAAAGTGACTGTATCACTGAAGAGCATGTTCGTCGTGCGGATGAAGCAGTTGAGCGGGATAAAGTGAGAGAGGAACTAGGACGACTCCCCACACAGTCAAAATTAACACTGTACGGACTATTGTTGCTCGAGCAGGAGAGTGCGCTCCCAGCTAAGCGAAATCGGATCTACGAACGGTATGTGTTGGCTGCAAAGCGTATCGACGCGGATGTCCGTACCGACCGCACTATTCATAACCGCTTGTCCCAGTTGACGCTGAAAGGATTTCTTGACGTTCGCGAGCAAAACAAAGGCCCGAAAGGTGGGAGTTACTATGAGTACGAGTTCTCAATTCGTGCAGACATCGTGCGTGATGTACTCCAAGGAGATAGTCGCCTACAAGAGTTGTTTGACGGGATTGATGGAGACATGACTCTCGACAAGTTTTGATACAGATCTCTTTTGACTGGTTCAACGCTAACTCGACTAACTCTATTGAACGGATGGTGTGTGAGATCGGCTGGATCTCAGCGTCGATCGATATCGGCGTATAGCTTGAAACACTCGAAACGCCGGAGTGTGTGAGGGCGGAGACGATCGACCCCCTGTCCTGCCAGTCGTTGATCTACTCTCACTTCTATCACGGCACAGGTTGGCGATTAACTACGTCTCAGCAGTCGGAAGATCCGTAGCGTACGGGTCACTCCCAGCATACCCACTACGATCCGCACTCTTCTTACCGACCATGACGATTGGAAGCATCGACTTCGTAGTGTGAGACCAGATTGCCGCCCAAGAGAGACGTGTCCCTGACGAGTGTGCTTTGTTGAATCCGATGACGGCGTGGGGATCACTGTTTGAGAGCCTGTTCGAGGTTGTAGACTGCGGCGGTCACCACGAGTTCGCGGAACTCGCGGTACCACGCGCGAGGGTGGACAGCGGGGCCGAACCGACGCTTGATGGCCGAAAAGGCGGTTTCGGCCATCCAGCGCTGGCCGTATAACTCGCTGTCCAACCGTGCGTTGTGTGCGTGATCGTAGGCAGCGAACAGCCGGTGGCGCAGCAAGGGCCGGACGCCCTCTGACCGGAGGGCGTCCCGGAGAGATTGGTCGTCATAGCCTTTGTCGCCGGCGAGACTCTCGATTTTCTCGGTGTTACGAAGGGCGACTCGACGGCCAGTCTGGGTGTCGTGGGGCCAGTGTGCCGAGCAGTGGAGATCGAGGATGGCACACGAATCTGTATCGACGAGTGCCGTCGTTTTGAGCGTGCGTATGTGGCGATCCGAGCGGTGTTGGTAGTGTCTCGATGCCGTTTCGCGGTCGAAAAATGTGGCATCGATGGCTCCGTGCGAGCCCGGATCGCAGATGGTCGCTGACTCACGAAGGAAGCCGCGCCACACAGACATGGGCACCCTCTCAAACGACCGGTACAGCGTTGAGGGTGCGGGAAATGCCGTCCGAGCGAGCTGTAACAGCCCACGAACGCGATCCATCTCACTCGCCCAATCCACGATCTCGCGGTACGTCGCGTCCATGTGAACCCGCAAAAAGTGGAGCGTGACATGCTTCCAACCGGGAAATCCGTGGCCAGTCGGATCACTCACTGCCGTTGGACTGGCGGCACAGCGCTTTTGAGCCAGCGACGCGGCTTGCTTAACGAAGCGGAAGAGTAGTTTGGACACATTCGGCTCTTCCGCTTCGCTTCCACCTTCAGAGCGACGCTATCCCGCCGCCTTCTGCGGATTCAACAGAGCACTGTAGACCATACGCTGCAAAACGACCCAGTCCGGTCATCTCCCAGTCCGGAGCTGCTTGGAGTGCGTCCGTATCCTAGTCGGTCTGTACGCGAACGAGTGCTCGCTTCGGATCGCACCACGCGATCGTGGCGCTGGGGGCGATTTCCCGGACTCGTGCTCGATGTTCGTGCTCTAGAGTAGCCCGGGCGAACGCCAACAGCGGCGAGACTTCGTTGTGAAGGGCGTACTTCGAATCGGCTCTGGAGAGTAGTGCTCGGTGCTTGAGCGGCGATAACGCGCTATGGACACCTTGTCGGGTAATTCCGAGTCGGTCTGCGATATCAGCGATGTGTCGTGGTCTATCGAGATACCAACACACGCGGAGTGTGGCTGGGGAGAGCAGTTCCGTCCAGTCCACGTGGCTGAACTCCGACTGCAGCGTTCGATACGCTTCGGTAACTGGATGTTCCGCGATACGGACACGACGCTGATTGCTGGACCCACGGGTTTCTGTGAGCAATCCCGCTGCGAGCAATTCGTCGAGTACGTCGTACAGATGGTCTCGTGAATATCCGGTTTCGGCCGCGAGTTCCACCGGTGTTGCTTCACGGCCGGTACTCAGCGCGTCAAGCACGGCGAGTCCGGCCTTCGAAATCATCTGGGTCTTTCTAAACCCTAACTATATAAATACGATTTGGGATTTTACTTGACGACTGCTTCGTCCCGGACCAGTTCTGCGAGCGCGTCTTCGAGCGACCCGTGGAACTGCCAGCTCGCCTGCTCGAAGGCCTCGTCGGTCGGGCCGTCCCAGCGCGGGAACGCGGAATGCCCGCTCACTTTGACCGTCCACTCTGTCGGCTCGTCGAACGGGCTCCGTGTCGGGAGTTCGACGACGTAGAGGTACTCCTCGTCGCCGTGGATACCGTTATCCGGGTTTTCGACGCCGTGACCCAGCAGGAACAACGGCTGGTCCAGATGCTCCATATTGGCCGGCTCGAGGAGATCCGCTGGCTGAGCCGCGTCGATCGTTCGCTCTGGGTCGCCATCCAGATAGAGGTCGACCGTCGAGAGCTTGTCGAGGAACACGAATGTCGCCGCCGTGTAGCCCGGGCCACGCTCTGCGCGGGTCGCATCGAGCAGCTCTTTCAGCTGTGTGAGATCCCGGAGGACGCTCCCCGGGTAACCGTCCGAATGCCGGTACACCTGCGCGACGCGGTCGGCGCAGCCATCTGTCTCATCGGTCTGTCCGACTCGTTGGATGAATCGGAGTTGGCTCCGTGTCGACATCGGTACTCGCCGGCGTGTGTGCGCCGGCACCTATCGCCGGCGCTGAAACAACACCACACAGTCGTAGCGGGATTGCAATCCGCTACGCGAGATGTGACACCTCGTCTGGTTCCTCCACGTCGTCGAATTCACCACGCTCGACCGGCTCCCAATCCTCCCCAGGTGCTGGACTCCACCAGTCGATCTCATAGGCACCCGGTGCACCGAGGATTTTTGCCCGTGCCGAGCCGTCAGGCAGGTCGCGACGCAGTTTCTCGTCGACGTGGAGGTTCCAGGTCGTGGTAGAATCAAAGCAGGCGAGCACGGCCTCCTCGTAGCCACGGTCTTCTCGGGATTCTTGGAGTTCGACCTGGGTGTTGTAGTTCTTGTAGAACACCCCCTCGAAGGGGATGTGGGTGAACACTTCCTGCCCGCAGACGGGGCACCAGAGGAACTCGAACAGTGCCTCGCTGTGTCGGTCAAGTACTTCGAGACTCATTGGTTGACTCACCCGGTCGTACCGGGCCACCACCTCGTGCCCGGCCGAAAAACAGCGCCCACCGCTCACTCACTCACCGTTCGGCACCATAGACGATGCGTGAGGGGGCTTCGTACCCACAGTCGGGGCAGTCGTACCATCGCTGGATTTTCGCCCCGTCTGCTGCCCTCTCGCCGACGCGAACGTCGTTGTTCGGACACTCCGGGCAGCTGAGGTCCGGGACCGGCCGCTCCCGGAGTTCGTCACGGAACGACGTCGCGTCCTTCGTCTCGTACCCACGTGACCACACCGGGTAGCCGTCCACGAGGATTGCCCCGCGCCACTTGTACCGGTAGGAGTCCGGGGCTCGATGCAGGACGGCTCGCGCCCCGGTCTCGGTGTTCCGATACGCAAGCGTCGGCGAGCGGCTCTCGCGTCGCCAGTTGGTGATGCGAGGCATTATTCAGAAGTGGACGTCAGCGGGTACGATCCAGAGCTCTTCACTCTCCTCGAGGAGTCGATCCAGCTGTCCACGGTGACGAATGCCGGTTCCGTGTTCGGTGTACAGGAAGATCGTCGGGCCGTCGTACGCACCGACCTGGTGGAAGGCGTGCCGGGCGAGGTCCTCGTCGCGCATGATCTCCTCGTCGGAGAGCTCCTCGATGGCCTCTTTCACCCGGTCGAGATTACGCTCGAATTCCTCCTTCGTCGCCTCCCAGCCACGCTCGAGCAGGTCTTCGCCGTCATCGGAGTCGACGGGGGCTGCCGTCGGCAACTCCCCCCATCGTGCCTTCCCCGCAACGGACGTGTCCTCCTCGTCGAAGGTCACATAGTAATCGAAGACGGCGCCGGCGTGTGGGTCCGCGCCGACCAGTCGGTCGAACACCGACTTTCCGGTGGCCAGCGCGTCGTCGTGCGTCGATGCCTCTACGAGTGCGTATATCACCATATGCATCTCGAACACCTCGAAACGCCGACGCACCGGGAGTCGTTGCTCGCTCCAGCTGCGCCGGCACCCATCGCCGGCGCTCGAAAAACCTGCTCGTGACCGCGGATTCTCAGGCCTCGTCCGCTCGTTCGACAGTGATAGTCAGGTCGCCCGATTCGTAGTCTGCCTCGAAGTCGACCGCGAACGCATCCGCCTCGTAGGCGGCGTGGTAGGCGCGGTGGCGTTCGAGCGAGCCAGTTGCCTTGAAGTGGAAGAATGCGGCCGCCGTGTAGGGCTTGCTCTGTGTTTCGACCTGCGACTCGACGGATGCGGGGAGCGCGATCTGGGGCGTCTCCGTGTCGATACTCGCAGCGAACTCTTTCGCTTCCTCGACGGTTGCTTGCGAATGTGCCGGTGTCTCGCCGGTGAGCACGTTCACCGGGTTTTCCGTCTCGTCGGTGAACAGGACGTCTTCGAAGGTGTGTGTTCCGAGGACTGCGTCGGGACCTAACTCGCAATCGTGGAATGGATCGTTGTCTGGTTTTTCGGGCATCCAATCACGAGCCTACGGTGGGGCTCAGTCTCTACTGCCCCAGACAAACTGCAAATTGTCTCGATGTAGCGGAGGTAAGTCCCGAAAAAAGAGCGTCCTGCCCGCACTTCCCGCCGCAGAATCAGGCGTCGATGATTCGATCGGGCTCAATCCGGGACAACCGCATCGCGTTCCCGGTGACGCCGAGGCTCATCCCCATATCTCCGACAACGACTGCCAGCGCAACGCTGACCAGGCCCAGCGGCACGCCTAGCGCGAGTAGGAGCTTCACGCCGAGGCTGGCCCAGATGTTTTGCCGGATCACACCGTTGGCCGTATGCGACAGATCGTACAGGTACGGGAGTTTCCCGATGTCGTCGCCCATCAACGCAATATCAGCCGTTTCGAGGGCGGTGTCGGTGCCCGCCGCGCCCATCGCGATGCCGACCTCCGCAGTGGCGAGCGCGGGGGCGTCATTGATGCCGTCGCCGACCATCGCAACCTCCCCGTACTCCGCCTGTAACTCTTCGACTGCGTCGACCTTCTCGTCGGGCAGGAGTTCGGCGCGATACTCATCGACACCGACCTGCTCGGCGATGGCGCGGGCGGTGCCCTCGTTGTCGCCGGTCAGCATCACCACGCGCTCGACGCCCAGCTCGTGCAGGCGTTCGACAGCCCGCTTCGAGGCCGGGCGAACCTCGTCGGCGATGGCGATCGCACCCAGCAGTTCCGACTCCGTCCCGACGATGACGACCGTCTTGCCCTCCCGCTCGAGCGCGGAGAGTGCATTCTCGGCAAACGCCCCGTCGTCGGACTCTGACGACTCTTCCGCTACGACGCCGCCGTCCGTCTCGCGGCGTGCTCGAGCGAGGTCGAAGCCCAGCTCCTCGAAGAGCGCGGGCTTGCCCGCATAGTACGTCTTGCCGTCGATCTCGCCCCGGATGCCCTTCCCCGTGAGGCTCTCGAAACTCGTCGCATCGGGCAGATTACCCACGCCCGTCTCCTCAGCACGGGCGAGAATGGCCGCAGCGATGGGGTGCTCACTGCGACGCTCCAGTCCGGCGGCGCGACGGAGCAGATCGTCCGCCGTGGTGTTACCGACCGGGACGACATCGGTGACGGCGAGTTCGCCCTTCGTGAGCGTCCCCGTCTTGTCGAGCGCGACGGCATCGACTTCGCCCATCGCCTCGAGGTAGTTGCCGCCCTTGATCAGGACGCCGTTCTTCGCGGCGCTCGTAATTCCCGACACCACCGAGACGGGCGTCGAGATGACGAACGCACAGGGACAGGCGATCACCAGCAGGGTGAGCCCCCGGATGAACCACGTCTGCCAGTCGCTCGCGAAGGTGAACCCGTACCCGGCCAGGTCGACCGAGATGGGGTCGGCGATGACCAGCGGCGGGATTGCGGCGGTCAGGATTGCCAGCACGACGACGAGGGGTGTGTAGTAGCCGGAGAAGCGGTCGACGAACTGCTCAGACTCGGTCTTCTTCGCCTGTGCGCCCTGGACCATCTCGATGATGCGCGAGAGCGTCGAATCGCCAGCGGTCGAGGTGACCTCTACCTCGAGGTACCCCTCTTCGTTGATCGCGCCGGCGTAGACCTCGTCGCCTGCGGTCTTGTCGACGGGGACGCTCTCGCCCGTGATCGGCGACTGGTCGACTGCACTCCCGCCTTCGATAACCGTTCCGTCGAGCGGAATCTTGTCGCCGGGGCGGACGACGACGGTCTCGCCAACGTCGACCTCCTCGGCGGGAACGGTCACTTCCTCACCGTCGCGAAGGACGGTCGCCTCGTCGGGCGAGAGTTCCATCAGCTCGCGCAGGGAGTCCCGTGCCCTGTCCATCGCGTAGTCCTCGAGCAGCTCGGCGATGCTGAACAGGACGGCCAGCGTGGCGGCCTCGACGAAGTAGCCGATACCGGTCGCCGCGATGATCGCCGTCCCCATCAGGAGGTCGATGTCCAGGCTTCGGTTCTTCGCGGAGTAGTATCCGCTACGGACGACCGGGATGCCACTGGCCGCGACGGCGCCGAGGAACAGGACATCCGCGATGTGGAGCGGGTACTCGAGGACGCTTGCCACCGTGATGTTCTGCCCGGTGAGGAGGAACTCGAAGAGGAGGCCGAGCGTGACGAACGCCGCACCGAGCCACGTCTTCTTCGCGCGAGGACTCGTCCAGACCTCCGATGGGGGCGCGATGTCGACGCCATCGGTCGCCTGGTTGTCCTCATCATCGCTCTCGGCGTCCGAGCCCCCGACGACCTCGTAGCCGGCGCCTTCAATCGCCTTGACTACGTCGGCTTCGCTGGTCCGATCAGGGTCGTACGTGACGTTGGCCGTGCCGGTGGTCGGCTGGAGCGTGGCGTCAGTAATGCCGTCGACACGCTGGAGGCTCTTGTCCACCTTTTGGGCGCAAGAGGGACAGTCCATCTCGGGAACGGCGAGGCGGGCGGTCAGCTCACGTCGCTGCCCGCCGCCGCTCGTTCCTCCTGCTGCGTCCGGATTCTCTGTCATCACGTCACGGTAGGAGCGGGAGTTCGATATGTCTTTATTGGAATATTCCAACTACGCCATTCAGTGGGATGCCAGCCGTTCTTCCGCTACCCGCTCGCCGGCGACATGTTGCTTCGCCAAATGTTCTTCCGCCCGACGGAGTCGGTAGGTGAGTGTTGACCGTGGCACGTCGAGATGCTCGGCGAGCTCGCCGACGTCGACCTCACGGGGTGATTCGTAGTAGCCGTGTTCGACCGCGGCCTGAAGCGCGGCCTCCTGGGCTGGCGGGAGGCCGCTCGGTGTCCCGTCGCGTCCCCTAGCTGATGTTGTGTCCGCTGTGCGGAGCATCTCCATCTGGGCGCACTCCCCGACGGCGACTTTGAGAGCGTCGAAGAACGCCGCCATGTCGCCCTCACCGGAGTGGATGAGTCGCCACGTGTAGTGGCGGCCCTCGTGACGAGTCTCGAACAGCACGCCGTCGCCGAGGTGGTCGCGAGCGATGTGGGGGACTGAGGCGCAGGTCGGAGTGCGCTCCCAATCTGAGTAGAGGATGAGCGCGTCGTCCGTGCGGTCGAGGACGCGGGTGGTCTGTGTGGCGCCGCAATCCTCAGTCGCCAGACAGTCGGCGTAGTAGTCGCCGGTGAGAAAGGCGTCCTCGATAGCGTCGAGCGCCTCAGGAGTTCCGGTAGCATGGTCGACCCGCCAGAGACGTTCGGCAGTGGCGTGCAGCGAGAGCGAGCGGACGCGGGCGTCGGAGTGGTCGGCGAGAGCGTCAGCCACCCTGTTACAGCCGGGCTCGTATTCGAGAGCGAAGACGAGTTCGCGCATACCCCGTCTAAGGCCTGCTACGACATAACCCATGGCCTGCAGCGTTGTCGACCAGTAGACCTCAGATTACGTCGTCAGGGTCGTGAACTTCCTGTATTCGCTGTGCTTCGGCCGCGTATTGCTCCTGGAGGTCGGGGTCATCGACCATGCCAAGATTGCCGGGTTCAGCATCGACTGCTGCTGTCGTATCTCGGACGTCGGTGAAGGACGTGAGTGCGCGTTCCTTCCGATAGTACTGTTCTCCATCGGGTGTTGCGTAGGTGAGGATGATCAGGTTCTGTTCGTCATCGGAGTACGTCCGTTCGACAAGCCAAACACGAACGTCATCTTCAGACTGATTTGACATACTTAGACATCCCCCGATATCCACTAAGGGATTGGTGTTACGACTTGCCGAGACTCGCTGTCTCGAAGGGTGATTCTCCGGTCGGAATGAGCAGGTCTTGTCGGTCTCCGACTCGCTCGGCCAGCTTCCGTTTCAGGTACTGTCTCGCCGTCGACGGCGTGAAGACGCCCTTGTCGAGCATATTGCCGACGACGTCTTTGAGGGCCGCGAACTGGCCCTGCAGGTGGCCGTCGCCGACCGGCTCGCCGTCGTACCAGCGCACCGTCGCGAGCGCGCCGTTCCCGACTGTCTCTCCCTGTTCGACCGTCTCCGAGTCGTACTGGAGCCCGAACCACAGCGTCCGATAGGCGGTCACCTCGAACGTCGTCGACACCACGAAGAACGCCTCGTGGTGGAGGTAGTCGAGATGGTCCGCGACGATCTCGTCGAGGGTGAGCCCGGTGGCGCGGGGTTTCGGCTCGACGACCGTCGACGGTCGATCCTCGCCAGCGAGGTAGCCGTCGACCGCATCTGCCTCGAGGCCATCGGCCAGTTCCGCCAGCAGCTGTTTCGCCCACTTGGAGTCGGTGTCTTCGCCACCGAACGGCGACTCAGCCGAGATTCGTTGCTTGAGCTTCAGGTTCGCTGCGCCCCAATGGCTGTAGTGGAGCGTGTACTGTCCGTCGGTGCGTTCGTACGCAACGAGTGCGCGGTGTCCCATCGAGCAATCACCTCACGGGGCGACCGCGACTGGATCGCCCCGCACCCCTCCCGGGGGACGAACAACTCTACTCGTCGATCGGGTCGGGGAACCGAGGTCTGCTTGGAGGGTCGAACGTCTCAAGAACGATTAGGCATACATTCTTCATCCCACGCTTTCGCCGATTGTGTATGGCGGTCAACCCGGACCAATATGAGGATCTCTCTGATCTATTTAAGGATCTCATAGATCCCAGCATTGGCTCGAAGGAGGATGCTGAGACGGTCGTAGAATACTGCGAGGATTTGTTGATTGATGATGTCTCCGAAATCATTCTTGAGTCGCGCTCTCCGAAACTGTACGTATTTGGCCGCTCTGGGGCTGGCAAATCCTCCTTAATCAACGCACTCGCCAATAGGCAGGTTGCAGACGTTGGAGCATTTGAGCCAACCACAGTTTCGTCGTCGGCCTATGAAATTCCCTTTCCGGATCGAAATGCAACGTGGGAAGTCGTTGACTCGCGAGGGCTTTTCGAAAGTGTTCCAGCAGATGGAGAGATCCCTGTGGAAACAGTCGAGAAACTTGAAGCGGACCTGGTAGAACACAATCCGGACATCCTTTTGCACGTTATGACGCCCGAGCAGGTGAGGGCTGGCAAAGACGATTTCCACGTCGTAGAGAAATTGGACAACTCAATCATAGGCGGGTTGCCTCCACGCGTTATGTGTCTCAATAAGGTAGATACCTTCCTTACGCCAGGTGGAGACTGGCCACCCGGGCGGAATACGACTCTTCAACAGCAGATCACCGAGATGCTCGCGTTGGTAACAAATATTCTGTCGGTATCTGATTACTGTGAATATGATGAGGATGAACCAGCCCGAGGGCGGATATACGATTCGGATGAAATTATTGGTGCGTTCCCAACGTATCTTAAAGAAGAACCGTATTGGAATATTACAACACTCGCAGAGATCTTTTGTGAGTACCTACCAGACGAGGCGGTACTCCAGTTCGCTCAGGCACAACGCCGTGAGCGAATTATGCGACGTCTCGCTCGAAAGCAAACGATAGCCGTTGCGAACGCAGTGAACCATATTCCTCGGAAACTCATTGTCAACCCGAATGTACCGATCGTAACTGGGTTTGAATCCTATCTCATCGCACTCATTGCGTCATTCTCGGGACGTGAACTCAGTGCTGACGCTGTTGACGAATTTATTGACACCGGGAGTATGTCGGTTCGAAATATGCTTTCGACGACTTCCAGAGTCGCAGTTGACACTCTCACTGGGGTTTTTAAAGAGGATGTGAGTTATATCCGGAACAATATGTACTGCGTTGGACGGGCAGCCGAAGTGTACTTCTTTGACGATGAAGTCGTTGAGCCGGAAGAATTCATGTCCGAAGCAAAGGCGTATTTCACAGGGGAGTAACCACCCGCAGTGTTTTTGCGGATACAGCGAGTCTGAATTTTCGGGATACATTCATAACGCCGCCCGCGGGTATTTGTCTCATGGCTGTTGATACGGAGAAATACGCCAACTTACGAAAGCGGCTTGAGATGGCTATCGATCTTGCTCCTGTCGATGATAAAAAGAAACAGCAGGTCCAAGATGAGCTCTTTGAGCATCTCGTCGGAGATTTTGACACCCTGATCAGTGATTCACGCCCGCCTCGGTTATTCATTCTTGGACGGTCTGGGGCGGGCAAGTCATCCCTCATTAATGCTCTCGCAAATAAAAAAGAGGCCGATGTGGGTGCTGTGGAGCCAGAAACTGTCGACTCGGAAAAATACCATATTCAATTCCCAGATCGGCACGCCAACTGGGATGTCGTCGACTCTCGTGGACTCTTTGAAAGTACACCCGCTGGCGAAGAACTGCCAGATGGGACAGTTGAGAAAGTAAAACAGGATCTTGAACAGTACGATCCGGATATCATCATCCATGTTATGACACCGGATCAGGCACGAGCTGGGGAACAGGACTTCAATACGATAGACGAGGATTTACGAAAAAACATCCCTGGGTTCCCCCCTATCGTATATTGCTTGAACAAGGTCGACAGTCACTTGTCTCCGGGAGATTCCTGGCCACCAGAGGAGAACCCAGCACTGACGAGTACGATTACCGACAATCTTGATTTCATCGCTAGGATGCGGAACGGAGCGACTCGAGAACCCTTTGATCAAAATGCGCCGGTTCGCGGTTACTTGTTCTACTCAAGAGACGAAATACAACAGCAAGGGCCAGAAGAAATTGAAGACTTGGACGATATTGGCGTCTTTCCTACTTACCTAAAAGAGGAGCCATACTGGAACGTTGACACACTTTCTGAACTGATTGGAGACTGTATGCCTGAAGAAGCAGTGTTACAGTTCGCACAGGCGCAGCGTCGTGACAGACTTATGCGAAAGATCGCCCGCGAACGGACGAGGAAATTATCGGCACTTGGTGGCACGATTGCTGCGGCGGATATGTCTGGTATTTCCGATATTGCGATTCTCACTCCACTACAGGTGTATCTCGTTATGCTGATCGGATCGTTATCTTGCCAAGAATTCAGCAAGGATACCGCTATGGAGTACTTCGCTGAGCTCGGAGTGGTAGGTGGCGCCGGGTTCACGCTTCGGAAGTTTGCTGGGGCAGCATCAGGGGTATTCCCGGGTCCTGGACAGGCTCTCAACGCAGTGATTGCCGGAGGAGGGACGTATGCAATCGGCCGTTCGGCGGAGGCTTATTTCTTCGATGGAGAGTCTGTTGCTCCGTCGAAGTTTACCTCTGACGGCAAAGAAATCATCAAAGACGTAATGTCGTAGACGATTGTCAGTCTTGTAGTTCGGCTCTCGATTAATTCGACGTACTGGTTCACTATGCCGCGAGAATCGGCTGGCAACGATGTATGATTGATGGACGGTTGGTCGGTGGTACCTCCGAGAGGGCTACTATCCTAAGTTGCCAACTTTGTATCGCTGGCTGGCGCTCTCGTAGTGTCTCCGCTCCTCGTCGGCTGACGTCCAGGCTTTGAAGCCACTATATCAGCAGGTGTCTGTAACGGCAGGTTCACCGGTTAGTTCTGTGACTTATGAAGTCCATATTTCGGTGGGATTTTCATTCGATCTCCGAAGTCAAGTAGCTCAATAGACTGCTCGTCCTCGTCAACGGACACAACGAGCCGGACGGATCCAGTCACATCGATATAGCGTTTCTCGTCCGGTCCATCAGCCACGCCCTTCCAGTCTTGTGTCTCGAACGATTCGCGGATTTGCTCAACACGGTTGTCAAGCCGATCTTGGAGTTCCGGGCTGTTATTGTATTTTTTCTCATATGTGGATGACTCCTCAATAGCGTACGTTGTTTGGTTACTAAGAGAGATGACTCCAGGCCGGTTCGCAAAGGAGCCATCATCCGGGTCCGATTCACGCCTCGTGATGTATATGGCGATTTGGTCGGGAATTGCGCGGTCAATATTCGTCGAGAATGGGAGTCGATTACTCAGCTCAATTGGGGCTGAAACGGTAGTCGACCTGAACTCGTCGCGGAGTCTCTGGGACAGTTCTCGTCGACCCTGCTCGAATCCGTCTGACGCTGTCAGTGAGAGTTCATCTGTCGGTGGCTCAAACGCTCGTAGTGCCCGTTCGAGTAGTGGCTGAAACAGCTCGGTCGGTGCCGCATTCTGACAGGCACGACTACTCGCCACATACAGGTGCCCGACGGCTTGACTGAGGTCTGCTTCGGGCGCAGCGGTTTCCCGATAGTGCTGCTGATAGGACGGGTAGCAAAGCTCACTCTGTGCATCTTCGAGGTAAGATGCGAGCAGTTCCGTCTGATGGTGAAACCATGCGTATCGCCGAAGGATTTCGTATGCGAAATCGAACGCATCCTCAAGCGAGTCAAATGCAGCTGACTTGTTACGGAGACGCGAGCCAGCGATCAGGTAACTGTCCTGTACCGGCGTTTCCGGGGAAGTTGTCGGGAGTGTACCGCTGGCTGGTCCGAAGACCTTGCTCCAGTTGTACAGAAGATGGCCGAGGTATCGGATCCCGCGCTGGCTGATGTATATGCCGTACGCTCCTGGATCCTCATGGAATGGTACATAGGTGACCAGGCCGTCGAGGCCGTACTGGTTAACTAAGGCATCCCAGTATCGTTCGATAAGATGAATGTTCTTATCGATTCTAATCTCGTTAGCAGACGGGCTGGCGTCCGTATTAAGCCGGTATTCGTAAGCTGGTGCTGGAATAACGTGCTCATCGGGGTCCTGTCCAGTTGCACGTTGGGTGTCTCTCACAGTAGCAACCGGACGATCACCCTCACTGGGAACGTTCTGGGATGCTACGTAGCTCTGTCTCTCGTGATAGCGACGGAGAAATTTCTGGATATCAGGAACGTTGTTCATATGTCGGCTCCACGGCGTGCTCTCTTAATTCCCGGTCAACAGAGAAGCCGAGAACACTACTGTTTGGCCCCATAGTGACGTGGCCGACGACTCCAGTTAGGAGTCTGCGTGGGCGTCCGCCCCGGCTCCGTCGCCCGGCCGCGTGAGAAGGCTCACCTCTTCCAGGAGGTTTCTCGCGGTCTCGACTCGCTCACGATCCGCATCGTCCAATCGGTCGACGTCGAGTCGGTTGAGATTGCTGAGTATACGATGCATCCGGTACCCTTGTTTGAACTCTTGCTCCATCGGAAGCGCCTCACCGCTCGCCGGCGCGGAAAGACCCCCATCAAGACTGGCGTCGGACTTGCAGGAGATTACGGCCTTAACCAACGAACCTCGAAGATTCTCGCAGGCTGTTGGTTAATCGACGCCAAGCACTAGGGCTACTCGAGGCTGGGTCCGTAGCGAGCCGAGCCACACACCCGGCACTCCCAGATCGGTTGCCCCGTCCACGTCTCATCCGGGACCGACTCGTGGGTCTTGAACCGATGGTCGGTCGCCCGTCCACAGGTTTGACAGTCGAGTTCCTGCGTCGTCGGTACCGACGACGCTTGGCGAGCAGCCGCAGCTTCGCCAGCGGATTCGGTCAGCGCCATCGCTGGAACCAGCCACACCGCGTCCTCGGCGTCGTCGAGGACCGCGTCGAGACGCGACGCGTCGCGGATGCCGTCCCCACGCTGGTCGTAGAGCCGCGTCGGGGCCTGTTCCTGACGTTCCGACGCTCCCTGCCCGTGCCACCCAGTCCGGTCACGGGCGGCACTGAGAAGCCGCTCTCCCTCCCCTGACGCCACCTGTACCGCGTCGGGGAGTGAGGACCATTGCTCGGCCAGCTGGCGCGCTGGCGCCTCGTCGAGATCGTAGATGAGCGTGTAGTCGTCGATGGCCGGCTCCGCCTCGTTGGCAGAGAGGAGGTTCGCCGCGGCACCTCCCTTCGCGACGGCGCCGTAGAACGTGGTCGACTCGACGATCAGGTGGACGATGCCGAGGAACGTTGTCGACGCTGCCTCGTTCGTGCTAGTGGCGTCACTCCCGAGATGGTTGGTGAGACAGAACCGGCATTTCATCTGGCCGTCTGGGACTGACGCCCCACAGGACCGGCACTCGCCGTCGGTTGCCGTCCGCGCATCAGGGTAGCCACCAGAGCTCGTCGCGACGCGTTGCCGCCGGGAGGCACCCTCACAGCCGTCGTCCAGCCTCGTGTCCGGAATGTGGGACGCCTCGCCGGTCGGCCGCAGTTCCTCAAAGTCGGAGTAACGACCGTTCATAGAGCAGTCTACAGAGAACATGGCTCGTCTTCGTGTTTAAATCGTAGCGTGGATAGAACGATGTGAAGTACAGACAGAGAGACAGTGGACTGCCTCAGGTGACCTGTTCCTCCAACGTATTCCGGTGTGCCCGAACAGTCGCCTTCGAGGCGTTCGCCACGTCCGCGGCCTCGGATTGCGTCAGCCATCGCCCCTCCTCGCGACCGGCCTTGTAGAGACAGGCCGCTGCGAACCCAGCCGGATGGACGCCCGTCGTTACGCCGCGCTCCTCGGCCTCCTCCGCGAGGGTTCGGGCCCGCTGTCGGATCTCGTCCGGACACTCGAGGTCCGAGGCGAGGCGCGGCACGAACATGCTAGGTGAGACGGGCTCAGCGGGGAGGCCCAGCTCTTCGTTCACCGTTTTGTACGCGTTCGTGACCCGTGACTCCGCGACGCGGGCCATCTCGCTGACGTCGTCCACTAACCGCGAGAGGCCGTTGCACCGGCAGGCCCCGTAGACGCTGGCCGCGGCGATGGCCTCGATGGATCTGCCACGAAGCAGATCCTCGTTCTGGGCGCTCCGGAAGAGCTGGCACGCTTGGTCGCGGACCGAATCGGAGAGCTCGAGGGCACTCGCCAACCGACGCACCTCGCCCAGCCCGTGGGCGAGATTCCGTTCCGCTTTCGACCGCCAGCGACCCCGAGTCTGCTCACGGCGCATCCGCGCGAGTCGCCGTCGCTTCTGCTCAGAGAGTTCGTTCCCCTTCGCGTCGGTGCCTCGACCGATCTCTGTCGACAGGCCGCGATCGTGCCGGGCGGCAGTGAGTGGAGCGCCCGTTCGTTCACACTCCTCGTCGTCGTACGCCTGCCACTCCGGCCCGTGATCGATACGCTGTTCGTCGATGACCAGGCCACAGTCCTCGCAGACTGTTTCGACCGCGTTCGTGGTGACTCGGCCGTCGCACTCGGGACACTGGTTCGCACTCGATTCCGTTCGGACGTCTTCGTCGAAGCCAGTTTCGTAGATGTCTCTAGTTGCCATCGTTCTCACCGTGTTTCGGGAACCCGCCAGTTCGGCGTGCCCCTCACCCATTGAGGGGACAATAGACTCTACGCGGGACTGAAGTGCCTATATCAGGCGCAGAAGAGCTCCTTCCACCCGAGACACTGTATACAGCAAGCAGTCTGCTACTCAAGATATATGCCACTTTATTGTTTCAGGGTATTTGAGATAGCTCTATGGAGCGGGTCGACTGGAGAACATTCGAAGACCGGGTAAAACGCTACTTTGAGCAGTATTTCGGACGGAGTTTCATCCGGGAGAAAGAATGGCGAGTCGGTCAAGAACAAGTCCATAAATTTGATTCCGTCTCGAAAGATGGAGAGATCGTCATCGAATGTAAGAGCTACACTTGGGTAAATGGCGAAGATATCCCTCCTGCCAAGATATCCACTCTGAACGAGACCCTCCTGTTTCTGAGTCGCGTGGAAGCAGAACGGAAAATGATAGTGATACAAGACGACTTCAGAGACAGCGACGACAAAAGTCTCGCCGAATACTACGTCGACCACTACGGTGGCCTGATGGACGATGTCGAAGTGTGGAGCTATATCCCACAGAGTTCGATCGAGGACGACGAAGTGGAGCAGATCAGAGAATCTGGGAAAGTATACTATGAAGAGTTGTAACAGCGGTCTCAAGACGCCTATATTCATCAGCTGATTCCTTGCCCATACCATATTCCCACGTTTTACGACATTAGCCTAAGAACTAAGCAGCATATCGGATATATGGGGACAGAAGACAATCCAGATCAGTATCCTATACGCCCGCGAGACCCGAAGCACAGCGGGCTTCAGATACTCAAGATACCTGTTGTGTTGGGAATCTACGCCATCCCTGCCATCCTCAAAGCTGTGAACTGGACATTTCCAGACTCTACGCTACAAATCATAGGGGCCTTGATTTGTCTACTACTTCCCCTTGTCTGGCTAGTGATCGGCGTTATCCATCACTCTGAGACACGCGACGATATCGGATTCTACCAGTGGGAGATCGGGGAAACTGAACTGGATACTATTATCGGCCTTCCACAGTCAGGGAAGTGGGCTCCAGATTATAATCCTGTGGAACCGCCGACAAAGATCGAATACAATCAGGATCCTGACTTGGACACACTCCGAGTAGAATACCAGTCACTAGTATCTGAGGCACAGTACCGTGACAAACTGCTGCTCCGGACAACGTACTTCGCACTCGGTGCAATAGCATTATTCGCTGGAATCCTCACAACAGAGACATCTTCCAAAGCGATACCAGCAATAGTGATGCTGGCGTCAATAGTGATGCTTGCCTTCGCAATCGCCGCAAACTCCTACAAAGACTCAAGGGATGCACTCTGGGACAGAATCGGTCGGCTAGAGAATACCGTTCCAGAGCTCCGAGGATACTTGACGACATTCAACACAGTTCGAGCGATGGATCTACGCCTCCTCAATACCGTCAGCCTCTCGTCCTATTCTGTCGGGCTGATAATATTTATGACAGTAGTAACATACGCTCTGTACTTCTGGAGTGTGTTATTTATGTCGCTGAACGGAACTGCATAAGCGGGTCCACTTGCTGGTTGAACCAATAAGGAAAATCTAATTTCCTGAGGAATCATATCATTCCCAAGGAAAACGCGAACCCGGAGTCAGGTGGTTAACACCTACGGAAGATATAATGAAAATCAAGCACTGATGTACGTCTACGTGCCTTCTACAGAGACTATACAGGAACATTGGGAGAAGGCTGAAGAAGAACCCAGAGAAGCCTTTAGCTTCACCTCCGACTTAGAGATCTTTATCAGGTTCATCGATGATAACCCAGAGACAGCGAACGAGAAGATCTCAGAAAACTTAGGGCCGATATCCCATTTCCACCCTCTGATAGCAGCAATCGAAGCCCTGCGCCAGTGGAAGATCAACAATGGATCTTACGACCACGCACGAGCCGCGAAACATCTCCTCAGCAAATCTCTTCAGCAGGGACTAAGGGAGGAGCACGATTCGGTCATCGTCAGATCTCTTCAGGAACTGGTCGCCCTCCAAGCCAAACTATCTCACGACAACTCGTCTGAACTCTCCACCGCCGTCGACTTCTTAGACGACAGATACTACGAAGAGGAGAAAGGCACGAGAACCGGATTCGAGGAAACGATAGACCTCGTACTCGAACACACGGACCCTGACAAATCCTTCGACCGAGGTCTACTCCAACGGCTCTTTGTGATTTGTATCGTCCGTGCGAACCGGTATAGACAGGAAGACCACGAACTGGGGGAGAATGTCACCGACCAGAACGCCTGCCGCGATTTCCTGGGAAAAGCCATCGAGATCGGAAGAGCACTCGATATCGACGACGCCGGCCTCAAACGGAGATACACGGAAGAATACTGGCGATACGTCGAAACACAAGGCGAGCGAGACGCCTTGCTGAAAGGCAATATAATCGACGAGGCTCTTCGTGACCCGATCGTATCTGAAACGCTGGACGACGATGAGAAGGTGGAGTGGAAGAACGAGATGCAGGACTCGATCAGGGAAGGCGGACGAGAGCTGAAGAACTCCGGGAAGAAAATCCAGAAAGCAGCCCCAGGAACGCTGAAAGCACAGTCAGAAACTCTTCAGGATATCTTCAAAAATATCGCAGTCCACGACGACCCTACGAAGGCACTCTACTGGCTTGTAAACGAGTTCGAGCTGCTCCCACCGTTCGGAGAACAGGACCCGGAGCACTTCTCGCTAATCGATCACGTAGATAACCTTCACCCGCAGCTGTCAGGCCACCTCACTCAGGTCGGTCCTGACGACGACATCACTCAGGACTACGCTCAAGACCTACTCCAATCCCATGTAGTGATCTCCGGAGCGGTCATTAGACTGATCGAAGAAGGATGGCTTCGAGAACGGGACTTCTTCCGTCTACTGAACATGATCTCCGGGCTTTCAAACCACACCATCTGGTACCTTACGGATGCCGTCAACCACCTTTTCGACAAAGAATATGCCGCCTCCATCCACATTAGCATCCCCCGACTCGAATCAACCCTCTACGAACTCCTGAACGATCTCGGAGACGACGTCGTCCGGCAAATGGACGGCGGCACCGGCACAAGAACACTCACACCACTCATCTCCCAGATCGACACCCACGCAGGAGAAGAATTTCAGGAATACATCGAGTACGCGTACAACGAGAAAACCGGAGAAACCGCCGACGGCAACATGAGAAACCGGACAGCGCACGGTCACCTCCGAATAGGACAGGACCACCACATCAACGCCGTCATGCCAATAGTAGACATCCTCCGGATCGGCTACCAGCTCAGACCTACCCCCTTCGTAGCGAAATTCGGCCATCCATGTAAATATCTCTACGTCAACGGTGGTCCGCTCCCGTAACCAAAGGCTCAGGAATCCGGTGACCATCACCGTCAGTTCGCTTAAATACAAGCTTCTCATATATATTTGCCAAGACGGTGCTACGTGGCCGTGTTCGGGAAAATACAGTCCGGGCTGACTCGACTCTACGCAAAGAACCGGGGTGGAGTTACCGACACCGGAGAATACTCTGCCAGCGGGATCTCACGGACCGTGTACTGGTTCCACGACGAGAGCAAACGGATGGGAGACTACTCTCCGCTCGGCACCCTCCTGATGAACGAGCAAGCCAAGGAGGACTTCTCAGAAGATGTCGTCGACTACGTTTTCCTCCATGAGGTTGGCCACGACCAGATGGGATTCATTGGGAGGGCCCTATTCTGGACATTCTACCTAACGTTCGGCCTGCTCTTCCTCGCTGGGATAATGGCCTTACCACGCACACTCGTTGTAGCTTTCCAGTTCGCACCCTCCACGGTGATGCTGCCTGCCTACCTGATCATAGGGATCGGGATCACTATCGCCGCCATACTTCCGTTCGTAGCCGTTTGCTGGATCGATGAGACACTGGCCGAACTCTTTGCTATCTCCAAGATCGGACGATCACAGTATCGATCCGTACTCGACGAGATCAAGGAAGAATCCGATGCTGGACTCCTTCACAATATCCGCCTCCGAATTCAGTACCCGCCCGAACCACTGATTCTCTGGATCGCACGTAAGCGAGGGATCGGCGGCCAATAGAACCCTACATCCGTGAGAGAATTTATGCGACTCCGTCTGAAAGGGAACAGGTAAGGAATGGTGGGTGTCCTCGGGACAATTCGATACGTCATCAACACCTATCTTAGTAGTGCCGTCGGTAACTTCTTCCAGTTCGGTCGCCAGCAATTAGCTCTTCTCGTAGTACTCGCCCTCGCCGGATCAGCACTCCTCGGTGTCTCACCGGTAGAAGCCATCAAAACAGTGGGAGCGATAAGTCTACGCCGAACCACCGCTCTCTGGGGAATTACCTCTGTGCGGCGAGCTGTCACCACTGGCCTAATCGAGATTCTAGTCTGGGAAGGAATTGCCTTCCTCGGGTGCGCTGTCAGCGGCCTCCGGCTGTACCAAAACACGGACTGAACCACAACAATCCCTCCGAATTCATCTCCTTGACTGTCGGAGCATGGACGAGTTTTGACGTGATTGGCTGGTTACGAAGGTCGTGGCTGCGCGCGCAGCGAAGCGAGCACGGAGCGGTGGGTGGGGCGGTGGGGTCTGGGCCGGTCCGGCACACAGCAAAAAAGAGGGCTGCCTCGACTGGCTATGCTTCCCACCACCGACCGCGCTCCGGGAACTCGATCCGGGACCACCCGGTCAGCGCGATTGAGCACCGGCCTTCATACCAGTTCTTGGCTGCCGCCCGGAACCGGACCGTTTCGCCTTCCTGCACGACCGTCTGGTTACTCTTGTTCCAAACGGTGAACTTGATTTTCCCGCTGTCATCCGCTATCAGGCCCACTTGTTGGATGCTCGTCGATGAAGGCTCCCAGAGCGTCTCGATGGTTCCTTCGACCGTCACCTCACCGACCGGGACGTCCGGCACGTCCGCGATGGGCACGATCGCCCCCGGCGCCGCCTTCAACTCCTCGAGGGTCTCCAGCACCGCCTTTGTGACGTCCCGACCGCGCTGCACCTTATCGGCCAGCTGCTTCGCGACGACCGCTCTCGACCAGCCGCCCTTCACCTCGTCGCTGATCCGCATTGCTTGCTCGTTGACCTCCGCGAGTTCCTCTTGCGTCAGCTTCTCTCGGGGATCCGTGCGCTCCGTCGGCGCCGGCTCGTCACGACCACACTGCTCGCTGACGACCTCTCGCGTGCGCTGTTCGCGACCGTCCTGGGTTCCCAGCTCGGCTTGGGCACTGATGCGCTCCAGTTCGGCTTCCCGCGCCCGAATGCGCTCTTCCTGTTCGAGGGTGACTCCGTCAATTCGGTCCTCGCTCGTGTCCGCGATCCCGTCCGGGTGGTTCGCATCCACTTTCGCCTGCGTTTCCTGCTCGACCGCGGCCTGGAACTCCGGCGTCTCGTCGACGACCGGGAAGCCGTCTTCATCGACCGCCTGACCGTCCGCTTTTTCGAATGCCTGTTCATCGACCGTAACGACCTTGCGACTCGAGTTGGTACTAGACATTGGGTACTCACCGTACCTGTGAAGGCGCTCACGCGCCGACACCGCGATGCTCCTACATCGCGGTTTTCCGACGACAACGACCGACAGAACCATCTGCGCGCTCTCGCTCGCGCCTTCGCGAGCGCCCTACCGGGCGCGAGCGAGAGCGCGCCTGTATGAGGTGGCCCCAACCAGCACCGCGCGCCGACCCGCCCGGAGCGAGCGGCCAGCGGAGTAAGCGTGGGGGGTGAGCAGCTACACCGCGCAACCCCTCGCGCTTACCCGCTGGCGCCGAGGGCACATGCACTTTAGCCCGGAACGGGCGCGGGTGGTGCGGAGAGCGCCCGCATGCCCGGAATGGTCGGTCGCGAGCGACGCGGAGGGCGGCAGCGGCGAGCGGGGCGGGCCGTCACGTACGCTCCTGTTCAGCCAACCTCGTCGGCCGGAGTGCCATCTACCGGTCTGGCGGACTCAGAAAGGGCGAGGCCGCCTCGGCTGTCCCCTGACCCCGCAAGCATCGCAGGGACGAAGCGCGCAGCGGTGGTCGCGGGACGTCGAGCGGCCGAGGGCTTTTGGAGTGTTCTCTCCACCCTAATCAGACTAGCAATCAGTCAGCTGTCGCCGGCGATTAGGTTCTCGATGCCTTGCTGGCGTCACGTGCCGTTACCAGTAGAGAATCAACTGACACAGGACGTACTGACGGGGTGATGGTTGCTACGATAAGCGGCGGCTCTCAGGCGGAGATGTAGTCAATAAACCGGCTCGCCACGTGCTCGATGCGGTTGTCGACGAGTGAGGTGAGATAGCGGTCGACGTCTGCAGGACTGGTGAGCGTCGCAAGCGACTATGGAAGGACGTGACTTCGTTCCCCGACTGGGTCGCCCGCGTAGTCGTCGTCTCGGAATGTGTGTGACGCCTCGTGATCGGTCTTCGTGGAGATGAGGACCGTGATGAGTTGCACGTCGTGGGCCGGGAATTGGGGAGTCTCTAGCACGAGCATCGGGCGACCGTTTTCCGAGATCGGCTTGCTCGCCCAGACGAGGTCCCCATGTTCTAGGTCTTTGAACGCCGTCACTGCACGCCCTCCATCTCATCAGTACGGAGGTCTTTGAGGTGCTCTTCGCCGTACTGTTCGTCGGCTGTTCCTGGTGGCGGTGGAGAGGATACGCGGATTGGAGCCGGTCTTCGTCGTCAGTGATCACCCAGTGCGGGCGTTTGTGTCGCACGACCCCACGTTCCTTCAGGCGCGAGAGGATCGCGCTGATAGCGTCGGTCTACAGTCTACTCGAGGTGGCGAATTTTTGTTCTAACTTCTGGAACTGGCTTTTACCTCAGCGGTTGGTGGCTTCTTCCACAGTGTTTATTTACATGTCTGGAGAAGTGGATCACTGTCAATTTGATGGCTCCTAGTGCGCTCTTGCTGCCTCTGAATGCATTGTTCCCGAGCATATCTTCAGTTATTGCTTGGTTTGCCGAGATTTGGGCACTCTTAAGACAAGCATTCACTTCGATGTCTTCCACGGAGGTCCAAGCCGTGGCTGCCGTCATTTCTGTGGTGATTTCAGGTCTTCTTTTGCAGGTTTATCGAAATCAAAATCAACTGAAAAAGCTCGAACAGCGACCGATTATACATGCCGAAGGTTTTCGCGTCAAACAAGGAAATGAGCTGCTGATTGACACGGAAAACTATGGACGTGGCAGTGCGACTGGAATGCATGTACGGACGACTCTTCAGCCAATCGACGTGCGAAAGCCTGGTTCAATCCGTTCACGGTTCGTTCTGTGGGCGAAAAAACGGTTGCCGAAGCAGTCTTCTTTAACCGAAACCCGGCTTACTAGCCAGCAGATCCAGCAAAATAATGAGGATGAAGCAGATCACCAGTGGAAAGAGATCTACGGTACAAAGTTGGGGCCGGGTGAGGACAAGAAGTACGTTCTCGAATTGTCCCTGAATACGAACCCCAACATAATCCCGAATGGGATATACAAACGTTGGCGTCGGTTTCTGGGGTGGCTTCCATTATGTGCGAGTGGCCACGGTGATGACACATACGTGTTCAACTCTGCTGTCGGAATTCTGAGTAGGAGTGGAAGTGCTCCACCACGAGATGGGGGTGACGATGAATCGGACTCCACTGACCCGACCGAGAAGATTGTCCACGGCATTTCACACTACCGTATGAGAGCCAATCTATACTACAGTGATCCAACTGGAAGCACGCATTCTGAACGAGTCTTTGATTATGTGTTTCCAGCAGTAGATCAGACCAACCTGGAGAACGCCTTTGAGACGGGTCGCCCCTATGAAGAGTTCATTCAAAGCCGAGAGACATACCATCAAAGTGCGAATGAATTAATCAATTCCTGACTGAACCCAGTACATATAACACAGATGGCTACTTCAGGGAAATTATAGCGTGAGACACGTCGACCGGAACTCAAATCTCTCCTCTCTTGACGTCTCAGACGATGTCAAAGAAATCCTCCGGGCAACGATACACAACAACCAAATCTTCGACCTCGAGGGGGCTGATGACCCTGGAAATTACACCGCCTCCTCGATAGCCTACGACAAAGAGGACCGACCAAGGCCGCAATTCAGAGAGCTAAATGATTTCCCAGACGAACTTTTGTTTGCGGACGCAGAACGAATTCTGGATATCCTTGGTCACGGTGACTCCCTTTCACGATTTCAATTGGAAAGCTGGCGGACGCTGACTGACTATCGAGACACTATCGTCGATGAGAACAGAAGCGAGGATCGAGCTGCGGTTATCTCCGCCCCGACTGGGTTCGGGAAAACTGCATCATTCTTAGGCCCCACCCTGCTTAATGCCGCCTACCAGGACGGCTCTCGAACTATTGTTGTATATCCTAGTAGAGCACTTCTGAAAGACCAGTTGGGTCGTATTCTCAAATCTGTTCACCGAATCAATAACGACCTCGACGACGCAGACAATATTTCTGTAGGCGCTTGGATGGGGAGCCAACCATACTCAAGAGAGGATGTCGTCGAAAGTGGTAAGAGCTTCGTAAACTCAGACACCGACCCTCCAGAGCTCTTGGCGGCAAGCCACTGGAAGGACCAAGAATCAACGTTCTATGTTTCTCGACGGACACTTCCCAGGACGGATCCTGGATATGAGATTTATGACGAGGAATATCGGCAGACAGGACAAGGGGTACGATTTCTCGACAAGGAGCTCGTGCTCAATCGTGACGATATCAAGGGTGGTGATCATGACCGGCCAGATATTCTGCTCACTACTCTGGAATCGCTGGAAATCTTAGCTGCTAAACCCCATTACGATATTGTAACTGAGGCTGAGTATTTTGTTTTTGACGAAATCCACCAATACCAGGGACTTCGTGGCAGCCATGCGGCACAAATCATCCGAAACCTTCGAAGAATACGGGATAAAAATGCGGTTTACGTTGGCGCCAGCGCCACTGTTGATAATCCAGAGGCTTTCGCAGCAAAGCTTTTCGGATTTACTGAGAATGCGATAGACACAAATTCCGAATTCTCTGCCGGCCCGTCCGCTGTTTCAGGACTTGAACCGTATCACGAAGATATTGCTGATGCTAATGATGATGCCCTTCATTATTACTTTCTCTTATCGGATTCTGAAGCTGATCCAGGAGTGGCATCCCAGTATCTTCAGCATGCAATGATGCTGGGTCGCTCGTTAATCGAACCAGCACCAGGAAGTGGGGATACCAGTAGATCACGAGATCTCAAACGGTTAGATCCTGATGAAGGTGAGCGTCGAAAACTCCTCTCCTTCATTCAAAGTAAGAGTCAGATCCACCGTCTCACCCAGCAATTCGAAAACGCCGATAAAAACCGCCAGCTCTGGCGATACCATGCACAAAAGGAGAGTGGCAATTGGCGAACCCTTGCAAACCGGACTGGTCATGAATTCCTGGATACACCCGATGCCCTCGATAATCCGCTTCCAGTTTATTCCGGTTCGGACGCTACGGTGTCTGATATTGATAATGCGGATATCATCCACGGGACGAATTTCCTCGAGGTGGGTATTGATATCTCAAACCTCCACTTCATCTCACAGTATCGGCCCCCAGAAAATGTAACGACTTTTAAGCAGCGGGCTGGCCGCGCGGCGAGGGAAAGTGGGAGTTCTGGCCACGTATTCGTACATCTCTCAGACAGAGGGGATTCGAATTTCCATTACCGTGCCGACCGGTTTGTTGAAGGCGAAGTCACTACGCCAATTCGACCGGAGAACGACATCATCTCCTGGATCCACGATAGGTTCTATGAATACTATCAAACGCTCTCAGACTTCCAAAGCTCGGATTACTACGAGTCTAGAGGCCATAGATACGAGGAGGGGGACAACTGGAACCACCCTAGTAACGAACATTACCTCATCCAGGACTATTTCGCTACTGTCTTGGGCTGGAATCGCTTCGTGGACCTGCTTCTCAGACCGGGGACTACGCTCGACGAATTATTCGGCATCCAAGTTTATGCGGAAACGCTACTAACCGATGGCGCAGATCTTGACCAAATTGATGACGAACTAAGAGAGAAACGTGCAGACATAGAAGGTGGACTTAGCGATATTGAGAATTATATCCAAGAAGATGTCGGTGAAATACTGCTCAATCAGGATCCACTCGAAGACCTCCTCGATCGAATGTCCGAGCAGGCACTCTCCCTCCTCGATCAATTACCTGCCGACGTCGTAGACGAGTCAGGGGAACTACGATCTACGATCAAAGAAGTCCAACTCGACCCACCTAGTGAGGAAAGGGTGGAAGATTCGATATCCGTATTTGCCCAGGTGACGGGGGCCATCGAAATGAAACGTGGCGAGATCGGTGAAACGCAGTACCCGGGAGGCAAGATTAGTCAACTTCGCGACTCGATTGAGACACTAAGCACAGTCACTGAAGGAGACACGCTCGATACACTTGCTCAGAAAAGGAAAGAAATCTACTATTTCCGCAGGGCACTCGAGAATATCGATTCCTACCGCGCCATCTGGTATGCCCATGGACAATTGACGGCGGTAAAGGACCTCTTCCGGGCGGCATACTACTTTGACCGATGTTTGAAAGTCCGGGAGGAATCGACACTCTTCCAGTTGAATTCAGAGTACGCCGAAGCGGACGGCGACCTGCCTGAGGAGAATTTCAATCCGGAACACACCCAGATTTGGTACGTCCCACCGAATTACTTCGACGATGCCGGGAAGTACTACACGCTTGAACGGCCCCCAGATGCTCCCGGAGAAGACCCGGACCACACCGAAAAAGCGGTGACATCCGCCCTCTCCCAATACATACCGTATAAAACAGAGCATCAAGCAAAAATTGGGGAAGCCCATGTATTCCAACCGCCATTAGACGAAGCAAACGGCAGACCTCAGTTTAAATTCTCCAGTATTCCCGGGGAAACTATTGAACATGTCCGGATGCCAAATCGGATCAAGCTAGACCGGGTACGAGACCTCTCTATGGAGCAAGCACAGGGAGTCTACCCGTTTGATGAGGACTCTCTGCAAATCCTCACTGAGGAAGAACTGCCATCGGACAGATACACACCCTGTAAAATATATTCTGATCCTCATATCCAGACTGCTGTTGAACCAGATGATGGAGAGCCGATTTATGACGGCGATGGCCTCCGGCTAGAGGATACATCCGCGAGAGCGTGGATTGAGGGAATTGAACTCGACATAACCCCTCAAATCAGACATGAAATCGAAGGAAATGAGGTATACGGCAGTCATCCGAACCGCGAACAGTATTCTCGGGTAATAGAGAGCTCGGATCCCAAACTTGGGTATCGGTTGGATACGCGGGCACTGAGGTGGGATCTCGGATCCTTCTTTGATGCAGTGGAATCCGAGGACGCATTGACAGAAGCAGTGCGCATGGTGGAAGATGGGGAAATTAACTCGGAGACCTACAAGGAATTCTCAGATGTCTCTAGGACTGAGGCTGCACACATCACAGCTGCCCACCTACTGAAACTCCTTGTTTCAGACGTGGCCGGGGTTGATCCCGGTCTCTTGTTGTATGGCTACGATTCTGAAAACCAAGAAATTCAAGTCTTCGAGCAAACTGAGGGAGGGCAGGGAATCGTTGATATATTCGTTAATCACGTCGAGGACAAACCGGAGCTGGTGCTTGATTCGTTCTACCGCCTAGTCCACAACCCACAGATACTGAACGAACGGCTGTGGGCGGATAAGTTGGTTGTTGAGCGGATTTACGAAGAAGTTGACTTCGACGAACTCCCAATACGGGATACAGAGGGCAATCAACTGCAGATCATCCAGCAGATCGTCTCTGAATCTCTTGGAATCTCCTATCCAACCTCTATCAATCGGATTGCAGAGGAGGTCTGGTCTACAGTCAAGCGAATTAGCACGAATAGTACCGACTCAACTCCTGTTAGCGAGTTAATGAAATTCAAGCAAAGTATCGCATCTGCCCGTGTTCAGGGTAAGTGTACTGACTCAAACGGCGATATACGAATTCCTGAAGACATCCAGGAAGAGTTCCCTGAGCTATTCGAGAAGTTCGGGGAGCAGTCGCTGAAGTCGATGTTTGTATCGCCGGATATCGACAGTTGTGCGGCCAACTTACAACTGAATCGCACCCTCTCCAGCGTTCCTCAGGAGGAAGCATTGAGCTACTGCATACTGGAACAGTTAGAACAATATATTGTTGATGCAGTCCCACGTGAGGACCATTGGGAAGAAGTCAAAAACCGTGGGCAGTACTGGGCTTGGTTAGATGAGAGCGGTGATGAGGTGCTATTCCTCCAATGGTAGCGATCGAGTGCGATACGATACCAGGGAAGCTCGAAACATACGTAAGTCGGAAGCTCAGGGCGCAAGGGCTTACTATGATGATTTTGGCTCTCCCTCAGATTCGGCAAGTTGACATCCCAAAACTGGATCGCACCCAGGGGTCATCAGAGCTCTTTCGTGATCTGCCTCAAAGCCATTCCAGCGTTGACTTCGCCATCTGTGTTGGGCCAAATACCGCTGGAAGTCTCTATGACTATAGAACAGCGGCCAGTATCCAGATTATCGAGGTAATCGACCCTATTCCGGAAGAAATGGTCGTTACGAACGACGAGGTCTTTTTCGCGTCTGGTTCTGTCTCTGTCAAGGAGGTACATCAGGGTAGCCCGAATCGATGTGACTACGACGGAGATATCAGAAATTGTGTTGAAGAGTACGTTGGAATGCCAAAAGACGTTTTGTAGGTCAGGCGCGGAAGAAGAACGCAGCATTATCTGATTGTAACGCCTGGAATCTTTACTGATTCTCTAAAGTGCATACGAGTCAGGACTCTTCTGTACACGCAATGAAGAAGATGTCTCGAGAATACCCCGATGAGGCAGGGGACCTCCTGACGAGTTGATCAAGTATACCTATCGAACGCTTCTTACTCGAAGTATGTAGGGGTGCTACATCTACTGCTGTGACGACGAGCTCCAAGAGCATCTTCGGGACAGAATCAGTCGAATCCAACGATAGGGGGCTCCGGGAGTTTGCCGTGGGATCTGGATTCCAGGTACGCCATTGGGGTTCCACGTTATGCTTGTCGATTTTTGGAATATACACACGAGACGTCGAGTTTCGTGGGTACAAGATCTATCCTAATAGAAGCAAAAACCCCCTAGTACAATGGTTATCTAAATCCAATCGCCGTTGATCCACTGCTGTTCACACGACGAGCAATCTGCAGATACAGGCAGTCACTGAAAGAATCTGTCCTTAACCAACAATTCGTGGAACTCCGGGCATACGTTGGTTAAATCGAAACTGCAAGTAGCAGTCGGTCACTGCCGCGAGGGTATGTGCAGACGGTATTGAGTGTGTCGCCCATCCAATCCACAGGTATGCGTTTCCTCGTTCCAGTGCCGGGGAAGAGCGTCACAGAAGACATAGCCACGGGGGGTCTGTAGGGTTTACTCGGCTGCCTCGTCGGTGTTGTGAGCGGCCGTCCACTCCTGGTGGAACCACAGCTACTGGGTGATTGAATCGAAGGCGGTGTGACTCGGTTTGTGGAGTAGCGCTCTGGTACCGGAAATAGGCACGACAATGCCATTGTCAATGAGATCACTGACAAAGCTACGAGCCATCGCATCGTTGACATCTGCCGTCGAGACGTTAGAGGCATCGTAGTCCTGCCCGGGCTGCGGGGTTTCAACGTGGTCGGCAGCGACACGTGTGTTGTCGAAAAGTTCGGAATCAGTCATGGCGAATCACGCCACACACTCCTGTGCGCTGCACGCCTCATGGCGCCGATAAGCAGTCAGGAGTGACAGCGTCACTCCGGTCGCGGGTCGCGATAGCCGATGACGGCGACATCGTCGATGAACAGGACGCCCTTCATGAAGTCGAGCTTGGTCAGACTGTGCTGGTAGAGGTTATGCCGCCCGAGATAGTTCACCGGCACCACTAGACAGCCGAACTCGATCTTTGGCCGGCCGTCCTTCTTGGTGCGGTACCCCTTCTGGAACTTGAGGAGGTCGTCGCTGACGTTCTTCCGCTCGCTCTTCTCGATCTCGATGGCGATGCGGGTGTCGGCGTCGTAGAGGTCGACGCTGTAGTTAAACCCCTGATGCGACCAGAGCTTGCAGTTCGGGTTGTAACCGCCGGCGGCGTCCCCTTCGTACTCGTACTGCGAGAGCTTGTCGGCGATCGCGGCATCGAAGCCGCCGACCTCTGTGTGCTTCGTCGAGCCGTCGAAGACGCTTGCTGGGACGGCCTCGACGGCCGACCGAATCGACGCCAGCGCATCGTCCGGAAATACCTCGGACGAGGTTTGGGTACGGCGCTCGCTCAGTTTGGTGACCTCCTCGACGACGACCATACTCGCACTCGACGAACAGTGCCCCGATAAAACCCGTCGCGACGACCATTCGAGTCGACCGGTCGCCAGGATACATTCACTCGAGGTACAGGGCGGTGGGTGGGGGCGAGGGAGTGGATCCACCCCCAGCGTTAACCAACACCGTGTCGGTATCGACCGAGAATGTTGGTTAAGTCTAGCTGCTACGGCGTTCGGAGCTCTCGAACTGGCTTCACGACGAAGGTGTCTGGCTCGCTGGTTGCTCTCTCACCTGACCGCTCCGTTGACGTCGGGGGCGACCGCGTGAGCTGAGTGATGAGCTCGTCGCGAACGGTTCGTCGGGGGATGGTGGTCTCGTGCCAGCCCAGTCGGTCGTCGAAGTGCCGTTTCTGGAACTGCTCGCCGACGTCGTCGGCGGCGACGTACTGCGTCCGCGTCGACCGCCCGACCTGGTGGGCGGTGAAGACGGCGCCCACGGTCTCGTGCGTGAGCTCGACGAGAGCACACTCCACGAGGGCGACGACCGACGCGTGATCCCGGTCGGTCGGAACCGCCATCTCGAGGTCCGCCCACGGCCCCTCATCGTCGGGGGTAGTTCCTGCGTGATCCGCTGCTCGTGTCTTGCTGCGTTGGTCCGAAGCCATCGTCTATCGGGGGCACGTGATGCGCCCCGCCACCCCCTCGCGGGGGCAACAGACCCCACCAAAACGCACCCGTTCAATCTATGCGCTAAATCTGATACTTCCGTAGGTCCGCTACCCCTGTGATGGCCCCTCGGCCTGAGAGAGCCGGCGGCCTTCGCACATTGCATATCGCCTCTTTCTTTGGACGAAAACCGCGATATACAAGACACTATAACGCCCTCAAACCGAAGGAGAACCTCGTCGGGCCGATTTGAAGGCGTAGAAAGTACCTCGACGAGTTCCGGAATAACCCTGTGGTTACAAAAATTGCTCGACGGCGGGGTAACAAAGGTGATATCGGCGATATCCGACTTCTTTGGGGTTACTGCTTCACCTATTCTGAGCTCCTCGAGGTTATCCGTCTCGGTACTTCGAATTGTGGATCACCCCCGATTCTCTCGACTCTGGCCGTGTTAGACGCTGAAAATTGCTCGACGAGGATTCAGAAGGGGGTGTCCTTGGTCTGCAAACAATTCTCGACAATCTGAGGGAAGACTATGATTTAGAATTGCTCAGCGGGACCGACGGACTGCTCGTCCACTTGCTCGTACATCTCATCCGGGAACGGGAGGCTGCCCCAGATCGAGTAGGGACACTGGTCCTGGCCGATACAGTAGCGCTGTAGATCGTCGTTATCGCAGTTCATCGGCAACGGGGTGTCGCCGTCGATGGTGTTCGAGAACTCGTAGCGGACCTGGTACTCAGTCTCCTGCTCGTCGTACCACGGCCACCGGGAGAAGACGTCCTTGAGGTCCGCGACGATCTCGTCGAGGCTGCTGTCTTGGTACTGCGGGAGCCACATCACCATCCGCGCGAAGTTGTAGAGGTCCTTTCGGACGGGCTTCTTCTCGTGTAGTCGCTCCTCCATATTCGCCATACAGGGAAGTTCGAAGAGGTCCTCGATCTCCCGGACCTCGATCTGTTCGGCGCCGGTTCCGGCTCGTCCGATTCGGTACGTATTGACGCGCCCGTCGCGGTCGATGGTGACGGCCGAGTGGGACTCGTGGTCGGCCAGCGTCTTCGCGAGACTGCTCGGGCTCGATATCCAGTCCGTTACAGAGGATTCCCACTCGTCCTCGGCGTCGTACGCTTTGACCGCTCGGTAGAGCTCCTTCGCCGTGTGGAACTCGCCCTTTTGCGCCACGTCATCGGGCGCGTCACTAAGGGCCCGCCGGAGGACGCGAATCGTCCGTTCTCCACGGTCCCAGTTCCGCCAGATTCGCTCGTGATGGCCGGTCTCGAGGAAGCGGTCGATCCGCTCCGTAATCGCCGAATCGTTCGTGGTCAGCCACGATAGCTGGTCGTCGGAGAGTCCGTCTTCTTGCACCCGCAGGAGCTTCTTGAACGCCCGCTCAGCGTAGTCCCGATACTTGCTGTCGAAATCACCGACCGGGACGTACAGGTTGTTGTCCTTCACTCGCGTCAGTATCTCCCCGCCATCGTCACTCCCCGTCGATGACTCGCCCTCCGCTCGAACGAGACATTTGCGCGACGCCGCCGCCATCGGGATTTCGAGGTACAGGCCATCCCCGAACTCCGGCATCTCCGTGATGCCCGTACAGACCCGACCCGGATGTGGGCCATCTTCACCGGGCTCCTTGCTGTACAGTACGTCGGCGATGTCCTGTTGGAGCGACCCATCGCCGTGGGCCCGAATGAGGGAGGCGAGATTGTTGACGTACAGCTCTCGGATGTCGTAGAGTACCTGGATGTTCCGTGGTGACGCGTGCTCGAACTTCGGGTGCTCTTTCACACAGATCGCACTCAGCGTCGCGAGCACGGCGAGCGTCCCCGGCTCGTCGACGAACGGCTCCTCGGCGGCGTCGGCACGAACCTGCTCTTTGAACGCCGCCGTCCCGAACCGCTCGACGTCGTTCACGAGGTCCTCGGGTTGGTCCTCGCCGTCGACGACGTATCGATTGTAGCCACGCGTAAACAGCTGGTTGATACGGGTCTCACCGTACTCCAGGGGGAGTGCCGCAACTCGATACGCCATGTCTTCGTCGTCGGTGGGCGTACTCGGACTCATTCGTCGATCACCTCGGGTGTCGCCGACCGAACGTCGAACATCGGGCTCTCGATGGGTTGAACGATGCTACAGACATCGGCGTGCAGCGAGTAGGGCAGACGAGCGACACGCCGGCGGTCGGCCGTCACGACGGGGTCGATCGGGATGTCGTACGTCTCGAGGAGAAGGTCGTTCAACACCTCGCGACTCTGCTCGTCGTATCGGTGCGCCGGATCGGTATCCAGTAGGTAGACGTGGACACCCTGCCCGCTGTAGACGACCATCGTTTCCTCGGCGTCGAAATCGTCCTCAAAGATGTCGCGCACCTCGAACCCGTACTCGATGGCGCGGTCGACGTCTTCGAAGGCGTACGGATACCCCTCGGGAGCGGCATCGAGGATACCTGCAGCGTCGAGGAGCGCATCGTCGTCCCGATCGTCGAGGTCCGCCGAACCCATCTCGTCCGCTCGGTCTCGGGCGATCTCTTTGGCGTCGATGTCGACGAGGAGGACCCACGGCCGTTCCCAGTGATCCAGCGCGTAGTAGACGGCGTCGGGCCGTGGGTCCGGTTGTTCCAGCACCTCCGGATCAGCAAGCGCGAATTTGCTCCGGCCCAGCGGGTCGTTGCGAGCGGGGTGTCGAATGAACTCGACGACATCCTCGAAGTCGTCGAACTCGGGTGTCGTTCGGTCCCCCGACGCATCTGTTTGCCACGTATCCCGCCGGATGAAGTCCTTGGCCGGCACCTCGTCTTTGCGAACTGGGTGGGGCTCGCGGAAGGCGACGGCGTACTGTTTCGGGCCGGTCGCCGTGATGAATTCCGGCAGGTCGTCCAGATAGCGGGGGAACTCCTCGGCGTAGTAGGCGTAAATCTCCTCGCGGGTCGCCTGTCGCCAGGTCATTGGTTGAGGTCTTGATCGAGATTTTTGAAGCCCCGAACGGTGGTCAGGCCCGCAGCATCGAACTCGTCGACGGCGTCTCTGATGGTCGCGAACGACCGTGCCGCCCGCCCGCTGATCCGCTCGTCGATCCGATCGGCGTCGGCAAGGCTCTCCAGGACGTCGAGCGCCGTCTCGCGATTGTTGAAGGCCCAGATCGCGTCGGCGTCCACCGCGCTGAGTTTGTCGTAATCCTCGACCGGGGCGTGCCGGTTGTTACTCGTGAGCTCTGCTTCGCCGACCCAGACGAGATCGCCGTCCGCGTCGAAGCCGGCCACGTCCAGTACCGTGCCGTCGTCGGATTCGTAGTACGGTTCCACGCGATCGATGTCATCCCGCTGCTGGAGCCACAGCTCGAGGAGCCGAACACCAACCTTGTGTGGCGTTTTCTCGCCGAGATCGCCCGCTCCTGGTCCCGCCTTCAATTCTCTCCCCAGGAGGTCTCGACCGTCGGGGAGGACGGTGTAGTACTTGCGCCCGGCAGCGGAGTCCGCTTCCAGGAGGTCCTGCTCCGTGAGCCGCTCCACATGGAGGTCGTCGTATTCGTCCCGAAGCTGGCTCATCCTGTCCAGTAGCGTGTACTCGTCGTCCTCCCGGTTCATCACGTCGAGTACCCGATTCAGGAACCGGACGTCGTCACGGCTGAGCCCGCGTTGTCGGAGTTCGTCATCGGGGACGGGTACGCTGCTTTCTTGGACGGGCGTTGCCCCGTTCTCCGGTTGCGCTCCTTGGTTATCTTCTGACTCCTCGTCCGTTTCGGTGACCTGTCCGAACAGGGGGCTCATCGCTGCCTCGTCTCCATCTGGGTCGCTGTCCGTTGCGGGCTGGGTGGTCGACGTCGATGCGTCCTCGGTCGTTGATTCGCTGATGAACGCGGATTGCGTCGGGTCGGTCGCTGCATCGCCGTCGGCAGTCGAGCCTGTCGTTTCGGCACCCGAACTCCCCCAGCCAGTCTCCTCTGGGGAAGTGCTCGACTCAGTCGGCTCTGTCAGCCCGTACTGGGCTTGTGTTCGCTCGACCATCCGTGGCCGGGACACGGCCTCGAAATGGTCTTCCTGGGGCTCTGTGAGCGGCTGGTCGCTTTCTGGATGCCCCGGCGCAATCGGGAGCGGTTTCAGCGAAAACGGCGGCGGACCAGTCTCGCCGAACGATGGACTAGGGAGTTGGGCGATCCACTCGCCACTTGGGAGCGTGTTGATTCGGTTGCGGAGTTCGGTCGGGCTGAGGTCCTCGTGGGCAAGCGACTCCGCGAGGTCGCGTTCGATCGAGATGTTCCCGATGAGCTTCGTCTTGATGTTGTTCAGCACCTCGTCGTAGGCCCGCTCGTTCCGGTTCCGCACCTGTTCAGGGAACTGCATCACGAGCCCCATACTCAGCCCGAACGATCGGCCCTGCGGCAGTAGCTGCTCGGAGACGAGCTTCGTCGACGCGACCGGCGCCGCCTCCTCGATGATGAGGTTCGTGAGCTTCTCGTAGTCGGTCTGGCCGTCGCGTCGGCGCACCTGCACGGCGTCCCAGAGGTTGCTCAACAGCAGGAGTGTGATCGCTCGCTGTGCCTCCGGTCGGAGGTCACCGAGGTCGAAGATGATGGTCGCGTCTTCATCGAGGAATTCGCGGAAGTCGAAGCGGTTGTCGACGTACTCGCCGGCGTCGTTCTGCTCGGGGACGTGGCTGAAGATCCGCCGGAGATGCGCGTCCTCTTTGAGCTTGTCGAGGCGGTTCCCGACGGCGTCCATCGACACCTGGAACTGGTGGTTGTCCTTCGCGAAGTGACGCGTCAGCGATTCCTCGATGTTCTGGTTGTCCGCCGAGACCGGGGGAATCGTCTGGTCGCGCTGCATCCGGAGCGCGGCGGCGAAGAGGTCGTCCAAGCCGAACACGTCGCTCCCGTACTCCTCGTCGAACAGCGCCTTGATCAGGTAGCTGAGGATCTCGTTCGCGACGAACGCCTGCCCGTACTGCTCGCGGCCCATAATCATCCGGAGGATGTCGTGGAAATGGTCGACCTTGTCCTGAATCGCGTCCTCACGGTTACGACCAGCCTCGAGCGCGGGCCGGATGTCGAAGAACGAGAACGCGGGAATCGTCTCCGGGACGCGGAAGTGGTAGACGTCGTCCAAACCACCGAATCGTTCGTAGTGGCAGCGCAGGTAGTTCTCACACATTCCGTCCCCCTTCGGGTCGACGAGGACGACGGGGCCACCCGTCGTCTCGCGGAGCGAGAGCGCGTCGTTGATGATGGCCTTCGACTTCCCGCCACCAGTCGACGCGAACCGCCCGTAATGCGTTGGCAACAAGTCCGGCGGGATCCGGATGGGGTCTGGTCGTGGCTCACCGTTTTCGTCGAGCGCGTAGCCGATGGCCATCCCGTCCTGGAACTGCTGGATCAGATCCGGATTGGGCCACGGGAGCGGGTTCCGACTCTGCTGTTCGGCTCTGGTCCCCCGCGTCCCTTCGACGGTCAGCTGTTCGGAGGAGGGGACGAGAACGAAGTTCGCGAGTTCCGTTCCACAGAGGACCAGCTCGGGGCGGGTCTTCCCTCGTCCCGTCGTCAACTCGCGATTGAGGAGGCGCTGGAGAGCGGCCCGTGCCTTCTTCTCCTTCGTTTTCTCACGGAAGCCGCTGTCCCGGAGGCGTTGCCCTTCGACCTCGTAGAACGGCCCATCAAGCGGGTCGAACACGGGGAGGAGCGAGTCCATTCGGCCATCGAGGTCGTCGCGGGTGTCGTCGGTGGGGACGCCGACGGCCCGGATGTTGACCGTGAACGACCGTTTGGCGTTCTTCGCGTCGATGTACTCGATCCGCTTCTCGACGGCCTCGCTGAGCTGCCGGTCGTCCTGGTCGCTCCGCTGCTCCTCGACCTCGAGCAACGAACCGACGACTTCCTGGAAGAACGTATCCCGGCCGTCGACGAGGTCCTCTTTCCGCACCTCCGCATCGGACTGCCAGCTGGCACGCCGTTGGAAAACCACCTGGAAGGCGGTCGGCGCCCTCGCCTCCATCAGATGGTCGATCAGCGACGCCAGCGCCGCGCCGGGCTCGTCGACGGACGAGAGATCGCCGCTCGTTTCCTCTGTCGTGAACGGCGTCAGCGAGGTCATCCAGTCCTGCTTCCGCGACGCGGCGCCACACCACCGGACACCGAGCGGCGAGACAGCGTTTTGTGCCGGGCGAGCTAGAATCGTTCCCGCTGGTGTCATCGTCGGCTTCTCGATGGCCCGTTGCTCTTCCTCGTCGTCTGGAAGTGCATCGGGCGGTGCTAGTTCAAGGGCTGAGTCCCCGACAGTCACGTGATGATCGGGGACTCTCGTGGCTGCCGTACCGCCGTCGACAACGGGGTCTGCTTCGGCTGACTCGGAGTCCCTTGATTCCTCGTCGACGATGTCGTACTGTTCTGCCGGGCCAAACTCGTACTGCAGCCGCCCGGCCTCGTAGTGGTCGACGAATTCCTGCGGTGTGAACTCGACTGGCTGAATGAGCCGGGCAGCGACGTCGACGTCGACGCGCTCGATGTCGAACGTGGCTGGATAGATGGAACGGAGGCGCTTCTCGAGCGTATCGAGGTGCGCATCGGCCCCGTAGAAGAACTCTACCGGGTCGTCCGGGCCATCACTGATCGCGAGGAACTCGAATCGGGGTGGTGTCTCACTGTGGAGCGGGTTCAGCTTCGCCCCGAGGCCCGACGAGCCGGGCGTGGGCAGCTTGTGGAGACTGTCGAGGACGCGGGAGATGCTCTCCGGGTCAAGTCGCTCGGATGTCGGCGTGACGCGCAAGTACTCAGCCATCGTTGGTCTCCTCCGTTGACCCGCCGTCTGGCTCAGCTTCGACGGCGTCTGATTCCTCGTTCAGTTCGCTCGTTTCGTTCGTTCCGTTCGTTGCTCGATGCTCGAGCTCTTCCTGGAACTCCTCCATCTCGGTATCGACGGCTTCGTCGCCGGCGCCGGGGAGTGAGGCCCGAACTTGGGAGGTCGGGTCGAAGTCGATGACCTGCTTCTCCTTGGGCATCGCTTTGACCTGGATGCCGCGCCACTCGCCGTCGACGCCCACCAGCGCCTCGGAGAAGCCGGCGTCCTCGTTGCCCGGCACGGCATCTTGGACGAACCGCATCTGTGCGTAATTCAGGCCGAACTCGTCGGCCCACTCCTCGTCCATCCCGTCGAGGCGGTGGAACTGCTTGACCGCACACTGGTCCAGGATGGCCTCGCTCTCGGCGTGCTCGAAGAACTCGTCGACGGTCTGCGTGACCAGCCGGATCGAGAGGTCGTGATGCCGGTGGTGGCGGAACACCGTCTCGAGGAACGCCAGGCTCGCGGCGTCCTGCATGATGTAGCGCGCCTCGTCGATGTAGAACACGACCTCCTTCTCCGAGACTTTCGCCCGCTCATACACCAGCGAGATCAGGAGCTGCATCGTCAGCGCCGTGCTGCTGTCGACGCTGCCCTCCTGCTGGGCGAGATCGAGGTAGATAACCTTCTCGTCCCGAATGTCGAAGTCGGACTCTTGGCCGAGGTTGGCGTGCCGACCGTCGTCCTCGAAGGGGCGGAGCTGGTCGAGTAGCCACGTCGCGTCTTCCTTGATCTTCCCCGCCTCCTCGTCGGACCGGACGACGAACTCCTCGGGGTCGTCAACCATGTCCTCGAAGACGTCCATCATATCCTGAATCGTCGGGCTCGGGTTGCCGTGCGTCGAGATGTCGTCGGTAATCCCGTTTCGCTTGTACGCCCGCTTGAGCCCGAGTTCGAGTGTCGTCCGGCGGTCGCCCAGCGAGATGCCGCGGAGGGCGAAGAAGTTGGTGAGGAAGCTCATCGCGTCGTCGAGCTTCTCGTTGAACGGGCTGGCGTCCTCGCCCATCGCCCGCTGGACGTGCTCGGGCGTCTCCCGAATCTCCAAGGGGTTCAGCCCGAGTGTCCCGCCGACCGTGATGCGTTTGGCATCGAGCGCTTCGGCGACCCCCGCCCAGTTGTTCAACGGCTCGAGGATGATGCCGATCCGGTCCTTGCTCTGCTCGATGGAGCGGATGAAGTTCTGTTTCGAGCTGAACGACTTCCCCGACCCCGTGTCGCCGACGGTGAACATCGCGTACCCGTTATCCCGCGCGAACGGGTCGATGACGACCGGGCTCTGGTTGTCCTTGTGAATCCCAAACTCGACGCCACCCTCCTCGAGAATCGTCGCGTTGTGCGGCGAGGACAGCAAGGCGCCGACGGCGCCGCCGAGCGCAATCGATGTCCGCCCGAACTCGTTGTCGCCGATGGGCGCGGCGGACTGGAGGGCGAGATCCTGGCGACAGATCGCCGTCTTCGGCGTGAGGTTCGCCGGATCGTCGCGGAGTGCGCTCTTGACCTTCTGGACGGCGTCGCGGAGGTCCTCCTTCTCGTGGGCTCTGACCGTGATGAACATCCCCTGGTCGAAGACGTTCGCGCCGTTCTCGACGGCCTTGTACGTCGCTGCGGCCTCGTTGGCGCGTTCCTGTAGGTAGGCACTCCGCACGCTCTGTTCGAGGTCAGCGTCCACCTGGAGGTCGTCAGCGATATCCTGCAGTTCGTTCCGCGCCCGTTCCTGGTTCTTCGGCGTAATGTGGGCCGTCAGGTCGAACTGCACGTCAGTCATCTCGAAGAGCTCGGAGAGGTAGCCGTCGTTGGGGTAGTCCGGGTAGTCAGCGATGTATAGCGTCGTCGTCCACTGCTCGCCGACCCGTGCCGCGCGCGTCTCCCACTCGATCGCCGCCGGCGCCGTCACCGTCTTGTGTGACTCGGCGATGTCGTCGAGGAGCTGGCGTTCGGCCGCGCCCTGTTCGATGGTCTCCTCGTCGAGGAGGTCCGAGAACTCGACCTCTTCCTCGTCGTCTTCGGTGTACCAGTCCCAGAGGAGTTTCCCGCCGATTCCGACCAGTACCGCGAGCAGGATGTAGAGGGCCGCCCCTTCAGCGGAGGTCGGATTCGTGAGCCACTCAGTGAGCTGGCCAACGGCTCCGCTGCCCGTCTGGAGGACGAGGTTACGCATCGTGGGCATCCTCCCGGCGCGAATGGCCGATGATGGGTTGGTCGCGAACGACGCTCTCTGCGTCGTCGTACTCGTGTTCGCGGCCGTTCCAGAAGTCCATATTCAACACGAAGAGCTCGACCGTGCTGAGCCGGCGTGCGGACCAGCCAGACGCCTGCTGGATGAACTCCGACCGCACGTCGTTGACTCGGCTATCCAGTTTCTCGAACATCTGTGCGCGGCGCTCGACGTCGGTGAGATCCTCGCGGCGGGTTACGAACGGGTTGAACAGGAACCCGATGACGGGGAACTGCGTCAGCTTCTCGGCCGGCGTCCCCTCGTCTCGGAAGCGGTCATAGACCTCCAGCGGGGTGACTTGGACGCCGATGTAGTACCGCATCTGCTGGATGCCCCGTTCGCGCATCTCCTTCGGCCGCGTCTCCCGATACTCCTCGAGGAGTTCCCGGAAGATGGGGTTCTCTTTGACGTCCTCGTCGTTCAGGCGGTCTTCGATGTTCTCCGTGATCTGTTCGACTGGGAACGAGCGGGTCGTGGCGTGGAGTTTGAGCTTCGAGTCCAGTTCCTTGTTGGCAAACTCCTCGCCGGCGTCCTGGAGCTGTGCCCAGTCGTCGGACATCGCGAAGTCCATGTTGCCGGGGTCGATCTCGATGAACGCCTCCATCGTGCCGTCCGCGCGCTGGATCGCGCCAGCGCCCGGCCACGCCCGTTCGATGTTCGTGAGGTCCTGCGTCCGCTCGTCGGGCTTGAACGGCGTGTAGTTCGCGAGCCCGCCCTCGTTGCGCTCTGTCTCGTTGGTACTACTGTCGGCCTCCTCCGGGGCACTGAACGTGATCTGGGGGCGCTTGACGTAGCGATAGACGTCTTTCGTCCACGTCCACGCGTTGAGGTGGTCGGGCGAGACGTAGACGATCGCGACGCCGAACCCGAAGCCACCTGCGACGAACGGCAGGGCGAGTGATTCGATGCCGGTGAGGCCGGCGATGAACAGGCCGACTATCGGGAAGGCGATCAGGACGCCGACGTCGCCTTCCTCGATGTTGAGGTATGGGATGCGACTCTCCTCACCGAACTGGTCCATGATGCGCCGTGCGGCTGCGTCTTCGTCGATGGACATGGATTGTTAGTAACCTCCAGGGTCGTTCTCGGTCCGCCGGTAGGACGGCGTCCCGCCGTCTTCGTCGCTGTTCGCGCCACGGGCTGCAGCTTTCTGCGCCACAGCATGTCCCGCTGCAGCCTTCGGTCCCCATCGGGCCGCCGTCGTCGCGACGCCGGCGCCGCCGATGTAGGCCCCAGCGGCGACACCGCCGACGAGGGCCGCTCCTTTCGTCGCACCACCGAGAACCTTCGCCGTCAGTGGGGTTGCGTATTTGAACGTCTTCCAGGTTAGGTAGAGTGCGATCAGCGGGAGCGATGCCGCGACTAGATACCGCAAAAACGGACTACTCGGAGCGATGGCGTTCTGAGAGTACAGCAAGTCGTATCCTTTGAACACCACCGCTGCAGGTAGAGGCAGGACCGCTAACGGGACGAATTTCTTACTGAACCCCATCGCGATATCCGAGAGCACGGGGACGTTTCCGTAGGCCAGCGCGAACGCAATCGGCATCCCATACACGTAGACGTAGAGCAAGACTTCGCGAATGTAGTAGAGTGCCTCCAAAGCCCACATTGAGAGTCCTCCAATCAGTGCGAATACGAGTGAAAGCCCAGGGTTTGTGATTGAGACTTCGAGCAAGTTGAGCATCGCATCGCCCAGCGAACCCAGACTTGGCATCAGGGCGATAGTGAACCCGTCCACGATGTAGAGTCCAAGAATACTGACCCAGTACCAGCTGATAATCAGAAACGCGCCGACCCAAGCTGTTTTCTTGGTGCGCCTGGCCTCGTATGCACTTCCAATATTGAATATACGGATTGTGTGACGGCCCTGAACGCACATCACGAGGAGCAGCAGCGAGATCAACATGATCTCTCCACCGACAAGCGCCTCCTGAATTGACGGCCAAGGAGCATTACTGGGCTCTCCGAAGACGAATGCACCATCCGTCTCCGGCGTTGGTGTCCCGAACATCTCCTCGGTGAGGGTCTCATAGCCGGAACGCAGGCCGTCCATGAAGAGGCCGACAATCCAATCGACGACCTCTTTGAATCCCTCAAGGACGACGTCGATTAGATCAACCATGGTTAAGCCTCACTGATGGAAATTTCGCAGTTATCGGTTTCTTGAGAGCCTGAATACTGGATACTGTACGTTTTGGTGACTCGGTCCCCGCCAACTCGTGTCTCGAGTATTAGTTCAAACTCGCCAGTCTTCGACTCCTCCGAACAAGACGTGCCTGCTCCAGGAACGAAAGCGAACGGCGAGCGTGAACTATAGAGCGTAATTTGCTCCCCCGGGCCGATAATGACCTGCTCAATCTCAGAGTCGGACTCCGGGTCGTAAATCCCGCTTACGTCTTCATCATCGACATAGTTCGTCCCCTCTTCGTCGGACGGATAGGGGACATCACCAATGAAGAGCAATTTTGTAACTGCATCAGGGCCAGTCCCCTGGTTTTCGAGGGTGACGAAGGCCTCCTCTTCGATTTCGCTTTCTGGTCCATCCCACATCTCTTCAGGCTGGTTTCTACCGATGCCCATCTCGATGATCCCGAGGTTTGGCTGGACAGAATGCGAGCTTTCACCGACTGTTTCCTCACCGCTGAGGGCTACTATTTCGTACTCGCCAGGAGCGTACGCTGTGCCGAGGTCAAATGAGACTTGCTGGGAACCTGCAGCGACCTCCCGCTGTCCGAACAGTTCGCCGTCCGGTTGGATGAGGTTGATTTGGTCGAACTCCGAGTCCGAATCGAACTGGACGATGAGTTCTGTTCCTTCGACAGTCACCTGCCGGAACACACCAGATCCGCCTCCTGGACTTGAACTACCATTAGGACCGGTGCTTCCGTTGCCATCCAGACAGCCGGCCACGCTCGCGAGAGCGGCGCCGGCAACTGTTCGGAGGGCGGTCCGTCTACTGAGGTGGGGATTGTCCTGAGTCATGGGTTTTGTCCGAAGATGTCTTCTGGGCCGAGCATCCGCAGGAGGCGCTTGCCAGCGTAGAACATCACGAAGAACGGCAGGAGCTGCCAGCCGACCTCGAACACCAGTGCAAACCAGCCGTCGATCGTCCCGAGTGGGTGCCAGCGGGCCGTCGCGGTATCGCTCACGTACGCCGGGTCGTGACCGAGCCACGAGCCCGGATGGTACCGAACCGTGTAGATGCCCGGTTCGTCGATGGTCACGATGGCCACTCCCGAGGCGTTGGTCTCGACGCGCTGATCCGCGACCGTGATGTACCCGTTCCGAGTGGTGCCGCCGATTGGATACTGACGGCTATCGTCGAGCGCAATCGGCGCACCAGTTTGATTGTCCCGCAGTTCGACCCTGAGCGTGGCTTGCGACTGATTCTGTTGGATGACCTCGACTGTGAGATTACTGCGGCGGAGCTGTCGCTCGGACCCGGCATCCGGCTCGACGATTGACGCATTCACGCCCCGGACGATGCCCGCAACGTGCAGCGACTCTGGATCGACGTTCTCGGCTCGAACGGCGACGCCGTACGTCGTCGTGTACGACTGGTTGACGATGTCGATATTGATGTTCTCACCGATGGTGCCGACTGGTGACGGGCGGTCAGTCCCCCAGGTCTCGATGAGTTCCGGCCCGTCTCGAACCGGCTCGGCACGCGGCCCGATCCGCGAAGGATAGGCATGGACGTACACCGGAATCGCGTCTGACTCGACGGTGGCGCTATCTGTGCGATTCGACCGAACGAGCGTGTCCCAGTTGGTGTTCCGAGCGGTGTAGAACCGCCAGATGCCACGGACCCGTGCCTCACCGTCATCCGTAAGCGTGTACCCCTGCCACGGCCGCGACTGGAAGATGGCCACGCCGGCGTCGCCGTTCGGATACTCGGCGTAGTAGGGGTACGCCGAGAGGTCGTAGATCTCGACGGCGATTGAATCGGAGACGTTGCGTGATTCCGTCCGATAGGTAACGTCGACGTCCGTCCGGTCACCCAGGTCGGTCCTGACGGTTTTCTTCAGCCGGACGCTTATCTCCGCTTCTAACGTGAGATTCGCACTCCAGTCGTCCTCGATCTGGTAGTCGATGGCAGGCGTATGGGCCCCGTCTCGCTCGGCGATGGTCTCGCCGTCCTTCTTCAACCGGACTTCTTCGATCTCGTGCTCCGTGAGCGACCACGAGATCGTCGTGTTGCCGGAGGAACTCCCGTTGGGGACGCGAACGCGGTAATCAACGAACCCGCGCATCGTCCCATTCGGTGCGATGTAGAGTGGGGTCTCACCGGACTCGAGGTGGCCACGAGTAGAGGGCTGGACCGCGAAGATCGTCGCGTGAGCATCCTCGATGAAGACGCCGTCCTCGAGGTCTGCGTGCGGTGGATGGACGGACGTATCTGGGCCGCCGGCGTTGAGGTCCTCAAAGTCGTTCCGCGTCCACGTCGCCGCTGTCGCGGGCGGCCGTTTGAACGTAACGTCCGTCCCGTTCGCGACCTGATGGACAGCGGAGCGGTCCTCGCCGTAGCGCTGGCGGTACTCTTCTTGGCTGATGTAGTTGTCCGCATCACGTGACCACAGCGTTGCCGACTCGTTTTCCGTGAGCCCGTTCCCCTCCGTCCCCGGTCGTGGCGGGTCGGCTGCGACGATACCCGTGACTAGACTCGTCACGAGCAAGCCGGCCATGAGCACGGAGAGCTCTCGATGGTTCATAGGGCTCGCACGGGGACTGCGGGGTGGTTACCAGGGGACGAGGTCGACACACTGCGCCAGCGGGAGGCCCATCATCGACCCGGCGACGGTGTACAGCGGGCCGAGGACGACGAGGACGACCGCGGACTTCATCGCCGACCGTTTGTGGCGCTTGAGGCCCTTCTTCTGCTCGGGATTGAGGGTGAACATCTCGATGAGGGAGTCCGCCTGCCAGACGATGGCGAGGCCGACGATCCCCAGCGCGGTGGTCAGCTGGAAGAACCCCTCAATCATACTCGGGAGGTTGTCTGCGCTACAGACCGCGTTACTCTGGGCGGCGACCGGCTGGACAGCGAACAGGCTCAGAAGGACGACGGTGAGCGCTGCCTGCCGAGGGATCTTCCCGGTCAGCGGTGACTGGTTTTCGACGCTACGCTCAGGGTCGGAGGGAGTCTGATCCTGTGACATAGCGAGTCAATCATCTGTGGCGTCTCCAGCCGTCGGCTGGTTCTGCTGCTCTTCGACGAGCGACTGGAGGTCGTCGAAGCGGTTGGTGTCCTCTGCGATCTCTTCGAGCGTGTAGCCCTGCTCGCGGGCCCGTTCGAGGAGGTCGCGGAGTTCATCGGGATCAACACCGCGGACTTCCATTTCCTCGCGGAGGGCGCGACGATAGAGGGCGGAAGCGTTGATGTGGTCGTTCCACATCAGGTACAGGTCATCGATCTCCTCGATGGTGACTGACCTCGTAATCATACATGCGGGTATGGGTATGCACCGGTTGAGTCACGGTACATATTGGCGCGGTAGTTGGATGATACCTAAATGCTTTCTGGCTATCAACTGCTGTAAATTTGCCGAGTAAATTATAACCAAATCACTTGTTGACCTCGTAGGAAAAACTTAACCAACACTTGTTGAGGATGGTGAGAGCCTGTTGGTTAAGAATGTGGATTATCTCGCTTACTCGAGCTCTACAACCTCCCCGCTTCCCTCGTCGAGGAGCTCTCGAACCTCGGCCAGAAGTTCCTGGCCCTCCTCGTGGAGGGCTGTACCTTCATCGAGGTCGCATTCGTCCGCGTCGAGCTGGTCAATGATCTCCTCGACGCGACTCAGTCGATCGTGGATTTCGGAGTCATTTGCCACGGTTAGATCACCCCCAGCCAAAGCCCGGTGATGACCAGCAACAGCAACAGCAGCACAGCGATCGCGACCTTGTAGTAAATCGGTGGGAGGCCCTCGGGTGCGGTCGCTTCATCGACTGCTTCGGCGAGCTCCTGTTCGTGTTCGTGGTCCTGCTGGAAGGTCTCGTACGCGGCGTCGAGCTGTTGCTCCAGCGGCTCGATCTCACTCGCAAGGAACTCTTGACGGGAGTTCACGATATACTCGCCGGCGGCGGTCGGCGTGATCGTCGCAACGTCCGCCACCTGATCCGCGATGAGTCGGTCATCGGTGTGTCCAATCGCGGTGACCACCGAGGTATTGGCGGTAAAGATCGCCTCCGCGACCCGTTCAGTGTTGAAGGCTTGGAGGTTCGAATCACTCCCACCGCCGCGGCCGACGATGATGGCGTCGACGTCCTCCGAGCGGTCGAGATGGTGAATGCCGTTCGCGATGGACGTCGGCGCGTTCGACCCCTGGACGGTTGCGTCCTTCACCAGGATGTCGACGGTGGGGTCCTGTCCGTGAATCGCGTTCTGGATGTCGTACCGGGCGTCTCCTCGAAGGGACGTGACGACGCCGACCCGCTCCGGGAACGCCGGCGGTTGCTGTTTCTGCTCGTCGTCGAACCAGCCACGCTCTTCGAGTTCGCTTCGCAGTCGCTCGACGGCAGCCGCCTGGTCGCCGTCGCCGACGACGATCACCTCCCACGGTTTGAGGTCGATTTTCCCACCCTCGACCCAGTAGTCGATATCTCCTTCGAGGATTACCTCGGTGCCGTCCTCGAGGTCGACATTCATCTCCCGGTAACGGTTCGCCCAGATCATACAGGGGAGCTCGGCGTCGCCGTCGGTGAGCGTAAAGTAGAGTGCCGTACTGTTCTTGTGGAGGTCAGTGACCTCCCCGATACAGCGGACGCCGTTGAGGGCAGGCGCGTCCTGGACGACCGACGCGATCCGGTCGTTCAGCTGGGACACGCTAAGGACCTCTCTCGCATCGGGTTCGACCGCCTGCCGTTCGGTATCCGGTGCGTCCGCCATCTCCGTTTCCTAACTTCTGAACAGGAACCTCAAAAAGCTACGTTCGAGTGCCGGGTGGGCTGCGTTACGCAGGCCTACAGGTCGCGGGGCTGGACCGTCTTCCGGTCGTTGGCCTCGGCACGCTCTGCGGCGTCGTCGAGCAGTTCGGCGACCTCTTCGTTGAGGGCGTCGTAGAAATCTGCCGAGACGTTGTGGTCCGAAAGTGCGTCCTTCACGGCTGCTTTGACGATTAGGTCAGACATTCCATCGCGGACTTCTCTTGTCCACCATATAAAGGTTCGAAGTTCTCACGTGGTCTTCCTGACCAGTCCCGCCGAATTCGCCTCTGAGTACCAGAGAGAACATATGCCACCCCTCAAAAATAGGGAACAGGCAGATGCACGATCTAACTGGGTTCCAGCGGGATATCTTGTACGTAACCACCGGGCTCGAGGAACCACACGGGCTCGCAGTAAAGGACGAACTCGACGACTATTACGGGCAGGAGATCAATCATGGCCGCCTCTATCCGAATCTCGACGATTTCGTCAACAAAGGACTGCTGGAGAAGGGCGAACTCGACAAGCGGACGAACGTGTACACGGTCACGCAGCGCGGATTGCGGGAAATCGAGGCGCGACGTGAGTGGGAAAGTCAGTATTTAGAAGACGTGAACGCACCCACTACGTCGTAGAATCATTATAAAAGCGGGACTGCTTTACCCACTCCCACGAATCCACAGTAAGATGGCTCGGCTCGTCTTCTATCACCACCCACAGGCCGAGAATTTCTCCCTCAAATTTAGCTCGGCATCGGTGGCAGAAATACTGTCTCAGCGAGAGCAATCCGACGAGTCGACAAAGCTCATCGGGTACCCCTTTGAAACACCGGTCTATGTGCTCTACGAAGGCGATTCAGAGATCGAATCTGCCCAAGACATCGACTTCGATCAGGAATGGCTGAGCGACCGTATTCGTGACCTCCCCCGTGCTGGGCAGGTTGTCGCATTCCGATTAGTAGAGTTGCTCGAAGCCGCGGTCGATGTTCGAGATGAGGATGAGTTCCGGCTCTACAAGGAGTTCGAACCGCAAAAGATCCAGCAGGCACTCGATCACGTCTCCTGGGGAGCACCGCTTCCGACCGTCGCTGGAGAGGTGATGTCGAATTTGATCCTCCGACATTCCCTCCCGAATGCGAATCATCGAACTGGCATCGCGATGCTGCAGTTCTGTATTGAGAGTGTGGACCCAGATTTTGAGATGCCACGAACGCACGTCGACGACGATTCCTGGCGAGAGTGGGTCGATCCCTATATCGTCGATTCCAAGCGGCTCATCACGGTCCGCCGGAACAACCTCCGTTTCAAGCAACTCGAAGAGCTGGACGTCGACCTCGTCGAACGGAAAGACGGGATCCAAATCCGATTAGCCGAGTTCGAGCTGGATATGCACTGGCGAGAAGCCCTCACAGAGTATGCTGGGCAGCACGAATCTCACTGTACGGACTTCGCGCAGGCAGTTCTCGAACGAGCAGGACGGGACGATCTACTTGACCGTCAAGGACCAACGAAACAAGAGTTCATCACGTATCTGGAGAACGGACTGGTCGAACGAGACTTCAGAGAAATGTTTTGATCAGTCGCGAAGCTCGGCGACCGACTGACCAACCTCACGGACGTGTTCACTTCGCTCGAGGTCGAGTTCCTCGGCGAGGTAGTCAACCGTCTCTTCGAGGCTCATATCGGAATAAAGTCCGTCTAACGGTATAAACCTAGTGCTGACGCAGCAGTGTCGCCCATCAGAGGAAGCGTTTGTGTATACCGAACTATACACCCTTCGGGAAAACTGTGGAACCGGTGACCGCATTGCGATACCCACCGAAATTACGCAGGTCGCCATCTGCTGTCCAGCAACCGAATTCAATTGAAAGAAGCTCCGAAGCGATCGGGAGCGTTTCAGTCTGCAGGTTGTGCGTCAGTCGCTGGTGTCCCGCTTGGAAGCTCGGGGATGGACAGGTCCACGCGGCGGAGCAGCTGTGCGTTGATGGCGACGATGACCGTGCTCAACGACATCAGGAGCGCACCCACAGCGGGGGAGAGCAGAATCCCGATCGGTGCCAAGACGCCTGCTGCGAGCGGAATTGCGAACACGTTGTAGCCGGCCGCCCAGACGATGTTCTCCTGCATCTTCCGGTAGCTCGCCTTACTGAGTTTCACGAGCCGAACGACGTCCATCGGGTTGTTCTGGACGAGGATGACATCGGCCGACTGGACGGCGACGTCGGTGCCGCTCCCGATCGCGATACCGACGTCGGCCCGCGTCAGCGCCGGCGCGTCGTTCACACCGTCGCCGACCATCCCCACGAGCTTCCCCTGGTCTTGGAGTTCCTGGACTTTCTCGTCCTTGTCCTCGGGGAGGACCTCCGCGAACACCGTGTCGATGCCCAGTTCGTCGGCGACAGCTTTGGCGACATCCTGAGAGTCCCCAGTCAACATCGCCACCTCGATGCCTAGATCGTGGAGCGCGTCGACGACGCGGAAACTCTCCTCGCGGATCACGTCGGCCATCGCAAAGGCGGCGATCAGCTCTCCGTCACGAACGAGATACACCACCGTCTGGGCGTTCTCTCCCGCATCGTCAGCAAACCGCTGGAGGTGGCCCGGAACCTCGCTATCGAGCTGTGAGAGCAGATTCGGACCGCCGACGTACACCTCGTTGCCGTCGACGTTCGCGCGAACCCCTCGGCCTTTGATTGCCTCGAAGCTGGAAGCATCAGGGGCACTGAGATCACGCTCGTCAGCTGCCTCGCGGATGGCTCGCGCGATCATGTGTTCGGAGTCGCTCTCGACGGCGGCCGCCAGTGCGAGGGCGTCGTCCTCGTCGACGCCCTCGACGGTCACCATATCCACGACGCCGTGCTCGCCTTCGGTGAGCGTCCCCGTCTTGTCGAAGATGATGGCGTCCAGCTTCCGTGCGTCCTCCATCGCGATGCGGTCGCGGACGAGCATCCCGTTGCGCGCCGCCAGGGAGGTGTTGATTGCGACGACGAGGGGGATGGCGAGTCCAAGGGCGTGTGGGCAGGCGATGACGAGCACCGTGACGACGCGCTCGATGACGGTCGCATCGAACGACACCGCTACCGTCCACGCGATTGCGGTCACGACTGCCGCCCCGAGCGCGACGTAGAACAGCCAGCCCGCCGCGCGGTCGGCCAGCACCTGCGTCTTGGACTTGCTCTGCTGAGCTTCCTCGACGAGCCGCATGATGCCAGCAAGGGTCGTCTCCTCGCCCGTCGCACCGACACGGACACGGAGACTGCCGTCACCGTTGATCGTCCCACCGATGACCTCGTCGCCGGGATCCTTCGAGACGGGCTTGGACTCACCCGTGATCATCGACTCGTTGACGTCCGAATCGCCCTCCTCGACGACGCCGTCGGCGGGCACGCTCGCGCCCGGCCGGACGAGCACGAGGTCGCCCTCGGAGAGTTCACTGACAGGGACCTCTTCGGTCTCGCCGTCATCGGTGAGTCGTTCCGCCGTGTCCGGCATCAGTTTCGCCAACTCGTCGACGGCGCTCGAAGCCCGCCGCACCGACCGCATCTCGATCCAGTGCCCCAGCAGCATGATGTCGATCAGCGTGACGAGCTCCCAGAAGAACGCCGACTGCGTGGGGAAGACCACGCTCGCGAGACTGTAGATGAACGCGACCGAGATGGCCATCGAGATGAGCGTCATCATCCCCGGTGCCCGGTCTTTCAGTTCCGGGACCGCCATCTGGAGGAACGGAATCCCACCGTAGGCGAAGACAATGACCGCGAAGATGGGGTTGATCCACTCGCTCCCCGGGAACGTGGGGACGGAGAACCCGAGCCACTCTTGGAGCATTTCGCTGTACAGGAGGACGGGAATCGACAGGAGTGTCGAAACGAAGAAGCGCCGCCGGAACATTTGCTCGTGGCCTTCGTGCATCCCGCCATGTCCCTCACCGTGTCCCTCGTGGGAACTGTGGCCGTGTCCTTCGCCTTCGTGGCCGGCGTGTTCGTGCTGGTGACTGCTGGTGTCCTGCTGGTCTTCTCCTCCCGGGGAATTCTCAGTTGTATCTTTGTGGTCGTCCATAGGTCATATGCTCTTTAGAGGTGGATTCGCTGGCTTCCTGAATCTTCGCCCCCTGAAACCGTACAGCAGGACCATCGTAGGCAAACTCCAAAGACAACTATAGACCGTCGTCTCGAAGCGGTCCGTGCTATCCGCTAATTCCTATACTCAGGCGTGAGCGGTGTACCCTGCGCCTTCGACAGCCTCCACAAGGGCCGTGACCTCTGCCTCACCCTCGACACTTGCCTGTTCGCTTTCCCTGTCGACGGTCACGGAAGTCACGCCAGAGACTTCTTCAAGGGCCTCTTCGATCGTCTCCTCACAGTGACCGCACGACATTCCTTCCACGGTGATGGTCGTCGTCATACAGGGATATATACGGTCCCCTCTCTTTAGCGGATTTCCCCTTCGATCATACTGGTCTCTTGGGAGTCAAACTTTAGAATCCAAGTAACACCTGCGGGCGCAACGAACCAAACCACAGATTCGCCAGCCGTCGATGGCGGGAAGATTCAGGTCTCGTTGTGGCGCTCCCTGTACGTCTTCGCTGCTAAAAAGACATATAGTGTGCCGATAGCCCGAACGGCCGAATTGAATCGCTCATTCCATTCTATCGACTCCGGACGCTCGTACAGGAACGCGGTGGCAAATCTCCGATACAGATCGGGAAACAGGAGGACGATCGCGCCGAACAGGCCGGTAAGATTCATCAGCCACGCGTATGCTCGCCCGTTACGGAGGGAAATCGCAGCTATCAGAACGCCCTCCGACCGGATAGCTGGACGGACCCACTCTCTCACAGTTCCCTCACTTGGGTTCGCAATCGCGAGTTTCTCGAAGATCCCGACGATCTTGTCCGGGAACAGTGCTGAGATAGCGCCGAGGACACCCACGAGTGTTCGAATCATACGGTATGGTACGATCGATACGGATATAATTCTCGCTGTGGTCCGACACTATCGAGAACGAGGGAAGTCCGAACAGTACCAGCTTCGAACCGAGAACGAGATGCAGAAAGGAGTAACTGCGTGTGTACCTTAGCGGACGGTCACTCTGATTGTTCGAGTTTGTTTCGGCGGGATTCGAACTCTTCGTCCGTGAGATCGCCACGGGCGTACGCCAGACGTAATTCTTCCATCGCGGGGTTGTCAGAGGTTTGTGTTTTGCTTACCCGTCTGAAGAGGAGATAGCCCCCGCCAAGAAGCGCAACGAGGAAGACGAGTGGAACAAGCATTCCGATAACGGGCCACCAGCCGCCGGTACTACCGTACTGGCCCATCATTCCCCCGTATCCCATCATCCCGCCGAAGCCCATCCCCATCATGAGCAACGGAAGGAGGATGAACGCTCCGAGGATCAGTAGCAGTATCGTCGTTGTGTCCAGTTGATTCGATGAAGCCATCGACGATCAGGCCTCCGACGCGGGGTCGAACTCGTCTCTAACAGCTGCCAGTACACGATCAAATCGCTCGGTGACCTCGGTTGCGATGGAATCAAGCGCGTCGTTATCAGCAATCCCGACCAACTGCTCCGGATCGACCGCACTCACCACGATGTCGCCGTCATCAGTCTCATAGACGATGACGTTACAGGGCAAGAGCGCACCAAGCTCGATTTCCTCGGTTAACCCTTCGTATGCTAGCGGAGGGTTACACGCACCGAGGATGCGATACTGACGGAACTCTTCGCCAAGCTTCTCCTTGAGTGTCGCCTGAATGTCGATATCACAGAGGACACCGAATCCCTCGTCCGTGAGTGCAGCGTTCGTTGCATCAACGACGTCGTCGAATTCGCCAGTGACTGTGGTCTGTATTGTGTATTCCATGGAATATCATACCCCGTCCGCGGGGTTAACCGTTGGGTGCCCAACAGCAATCGTTGGGGAGGGCAGTGTTTCGGCTGGAACAGCAGCCGTTCCGATCATCCGGTACGTTCGAGCTGTTTTCGCCGCCGTTCGAATTCATCGTCGTCGATCTCGCCACGGGCGTACCGCTCGCGGAGAACCGACAACGACTGCTCATCGTTCCCACCGGATCCTCGGTTGAGGAGCGCATAGACGAGGTAGAGCGGAACGGCGATGAGGAGTCCCATCCAGAGGAGTCCCCAGAGCCCCATCGCTCCGCCGAAGAGGCCCCAGCCGCTTCCGCCCATCATCCCGCCGCCATAGCTCCCGCCGCCGTGGGCGGCAGCCGTTCCAGTCGCCGCGACCAGCAGCGGGATGGCGAGGATCGCGAGGCGGCGAGCAGTGCGTCCGAGATGAGTGGTAAGTTGCGTCATTATCCTGAGTTGGTGAACCGTGGTTGTCGTTTGAAGCAATCGAAACGGTCAGAGGCCGTCAGCAGTGGCCCTGCCCGTACATCCCGCCGTTGTAGTCGTTGTCAGCCATGTCTTGGCCCATCTCGTCGACGGTCACACCCATGTGCGTCTCCATCCACTCGACGCTACCAGGGCCCATGTGCTCGGTCATCTGTGCCTCCATCCAAGCAGCCCAGTCATCAGCGGTAGCGTTGTCCGTGGGCGCGTCGTCAGCTGTCGTGTCGGTACCGTGTGCGCTGACCACGGGGGAGGCGAACACGAGTCCGACGAGCGCGAGCGCCACGATCAGCCACCGACCGAGTTTGAAGTTGGTCATTGTCTTTCTCCTCGGTTACTCGTAGGACCGCTCAAGGGTTATGACAATGGACGTGAACTCACGCAGGAGAACGTTCGAGAACGTGTATACAGCGTTTTAATCGTGTTTCAGGAACAAGAGCGTTCATCCGGCTCGAATTCGCAAGGATGGCACTCAACGCTTCGTCCGGGACAGGACCAAGACCATTCGCACGACAGATTGATCAACCAGAAATCGAGTCTCAACCCACTCATTCGACGTATTCCACAACACGCGCCATCCCCGCATCGAGGTGGTACAGATTGTGACAGTGGAACAACCACCGACCGGGGTTATCCGCGTGGAAGTCCAGCGTCACCTGTCCTCGATGTCCCGGGACGATAACCGTATCTTTGATCGCGTTGCCGACCTGGAAGAAGTGGCCGTGAAGGTGCATCGGATGGACGACCGGGCTCTGATTGGTCATCCGAATTCGGACGTGTTCCCCAGGCCGAATCTGAAGCGGGTCGGCATCCGGATAGGCTTGTCCGTCTATCGTCCACGTGTAGGACTGGTTTCTACCGCGTGAGAGCGTCAGGTCGAACGTCCGGTCTGGATCTCCACTCACACCTTCGAGCGAGGAGCGTGCTCGCAGGTCACCGTATTGCAATCTGTTACTCGAAGATGATGGAGGCTGTGGAGTGATCGAACCGTCTGTGGATTCGTACTCGACGACGGCTCTGGCCGGTGGTTCGTTCCCGTCGAGCGCGTTCGCCTGAACGAACCATCGCCCCGGATTCGTCGCTTCCACGACGACATCGTACCGTTCACCAGCACCAAAGACGAACGAGTCGGCCCCGACTGGTTCGACGGGCTGGCCATCGGCGTGGGTCACCGACATTTCGTGTCCAGCGATTCGCACACCAAAGACTGTCGCGCTGGAGGCATTCACGAACCGAAAGCGAACCCGATCGCCCTCCGTTACGTCGAACGTCGGGGGGTTCTCGGGCAGTTTACCGTTGATCAAAAGCCCTTCGTATGGTGGTCGAACGTCTCCCATCATTCCACCCATTCCACCGCCACCCATCCCACCGTCCGACGGAAGACGGGGTTCTCTAGAGAGGTAATCGTCAAGCACGACGACATACTCGCGGTCGTACTCAACGTGTGGGTCTCGTTCTTCAACGATCAGGGGGCCGAGTAAGCCACGATCGAGTTGGAGTCCGACGTGGCTGTGGTAAAAATACGTTCCAGCGGGTTCGGCACGGAACTTGTATGTGAATGTATCACCGGAGGCAACCGGCTCTTGCGTCACGTTCGGGACACCGTCGACCGGATTCGCAACAGGAATCCCGTGCCAGTGAATCGTCGTCTCCTCCTGCAGGTCATTAGCCAGTTCTACGCTGAGCACGTCACCTTCCTGCACGCGCAACTCTGGGCCCGGATACTGTCCATCGTATAGCCACGTAGTCGTCGACGTATCCGAAGCTGGTCGAATGGTCCCAGATGTCGCAGTGAGGCTGACCGATGTATCTGGGTCAGCCGTGACAGTCGGACGGGGAGTCACCGCACGACCGCCACCATCGTCGGTGCCCGGTAGCGGACTGGCACACCCCGCAAGCGCTCCGAGAGTCGAGATCCCCGATAACTGGAGGATTTTACGGCGAGAAAGTCCCGAGGAGGTCATTGCCTTTGTTTTCGCGGTCAGCGAGTAAAGGCCTCGCGATGAGAGACATTCATACGAACATCCTCGTTCCGAGTTTAGTCGCGGCGATACGGTGAACAGTCACGGATTCCCGAGAATCCCCCGCTAGTTCGCCTGTTTCTGTTGTAAGTCGTCGCTCGGATAGATGCGATACGTTCGCCCTTGTCGCTCGCGGTACAGTAAGCCGCGCTTCTCGAGGGCACTCACCGTCTGACTGACCTTGCTTTTCGAGAAGTTCGAGCGATCCCGGAGTTCGATCTGTGTGATACCGGGCGACGAGAGGACCGGTTCGAGAATTCGGCGTTCATCATCCGGCAAGAGGTCCAATACGCGCGCCTGTGGCTGGGACTCCGGATTGATCTTTCCCTCTGATTGAACGGGCCCATCCTGCGATTCGATACTCTCCGAATCGGTTTGATTCGCCATGCCAGTCTGTGATCGATCGGTTCCCTCTGTGCTAGTGAACTCGTCTCGAACCACGAGATAGCCCCCACCAACGACAGCCGAGACAAGAAGCGTTCCGAGAACGTACAAGAGTGGGTTCGTTCCGTGAACCGCGCCCATCGACGTACCCATCATCGAGCCCATCTGCTCGAAGGCCTGCTGTTGCTGGTACGCTTGCCAGGTGAGCACACCACCGACGATGAGGACGGCAGCGACCAACGCACCGGCTACGGTATCGGCTCGCCGTCGATTCATCTTCTCCACCTCGATCCTCCGAGACACTTGCTCATATGTGTGAGTTCGTGAGACATTGCTGTACCAGTTTTGATTGGCCAACGCAATCACGGGGCTGGCAGCCCCGCAAATTCGATATCCCCAATCGATGTTCAATGGTGGTCATGATCCTGAGACGTTCCCGCCTCTGGGTGTTGATGGACGAATTCATCTGGGTCCTTTTCGAATGTCTCCTTACAGGTCTGCGAGCAGAAGTAGTACGTCTCGCCGTCGTGCGTCGCCGATGGCTCGCTATCGTCAGTCCGCATCCCACAGACAGGGTCGCGGTACTGGCCGGGCGCACCGAGACCGCGACGATAAACATACAGCAGGAACCCGGAGAGCGCGAACGCGATGAGGTTGAGATAGAACGTGTAGTTGAGTTTGAAGTACGTCTGCTCGGTCGCCGTCTCGCCGCCCGCCAGATCCGGAACGATTCCCAGCGCGTCGAACAGCAGCTCCATGAGGAAGCCGGTGAACGCCATCGTCACGAAAAAGACGCCGAGGATGTACAGCATGATCTTCCAGCCGTAGTACTTCCGGTAGACGTTCAGCACGGGGATCGTGATGAGGTCGGCGTAGACGAACGCGATGATCCCGGCGAAGCTGACGCCACCGCCCCACAGCGCGACGGCGAACGGGACGTTGCCCATACTGCCAACGAAACTGAGGACGGCTATGGTGACACCCATAATTGCGTTCTCGGCGGTCACGAGCAGGCCGTCGCCCTGAATGAACAGCGTGTTCCACACCCACTGGGGGACGAAGACGATGACGAACCCCGAGATGAGGAAGCCAGCGACGATGTCCTTCCAGATCATCGACCACTCCTTGCGGTACTGATTCCCGATTTTGTACCAGCCACCCCACGACAGCAACTCGTCACGCCACCCGCCGCGACTCGACGTCTCCTGGCGGTAGGTCTCCATACAGCCCTCCGAGCAGAATTTGAGCGTCTCCCCACCGTCGGTCGTGAGCGTGTACTCGTCTTTGCCTTCCATCCCGCAGGTGGGGTCTTCGGTGACGCCCGCCTCACGGTCGCGCTCGTTGAGCGTCTCCCGGACCTGGTCGAAGAGATTCTCGGGGAGCGTGAGGTGGACGATCACCGCCATCACGGCGATGAGGATGAGGCCGCCCAGCAGTTCCGCCAGGAGGAACTCCCAGCCGAGCAGAATCAGAATCATCAGCCCGAGTTCGACGATGAGATTCGTCGACGCGAACATGAACGCGAGAAAGTTGACCGCGTGCGCTCCCTTCTTGAACAGGCCCTTCCCGATAGCGACAGCGCCGAAACTGCAGCCGCTGCTCGCCGCGCCGAACGCGGTCGCCTTGGTGAGCCCACTCAGATCACCGTCGCCCAGCACCTGTGCCATTCGCTCCTTGGAGACGTAGACCTGGACGAGACTCGTGATCGTGAGACCCATAATGATCGCCCACGCCGCCGTCCAGAGGAACCCGACACCGATTCGGAGGGCTTCGAAGATGCCCTCGACCATCGTCACCTGCATAGATGTATCATCGTGCGGATCATCTTTTGCAGTTTTCCTTCAGATAGTTCGGGTTAGAGCCGCGGTAAGTATGAATTCAAAAGATTAGCGGTGGGTAGAACACGCAGGTCGAAGGCACAACCGCATTGAATAGTTAGGACGTAGTATTACTTGAGACCCAAACTCACGGAGGGATTACAATATGCCGACAAATTCAGACGACACGCGACTTGTTACGCTCCTCCTCGTTATCATCGGCGCCGTATTCATCGTCCCACTGTTCTTCATGGGCTTCGGGATGATGGGGTTCGGCCCAATGATGGGCGGGATGTGGGGCGGTCACATGTGGGGTGACGGGACGATGCCTGGCTGGATGTTCATCGTCGGCATCGTGATGCAGTTACTGTTCCTCGCTGCCCTCCTCGGCGGTGGCTACCTCATCTACCGTGCGATTACGGGAAGTGAGAGTAGCTCAGACCAAGCCCTCGAGGAGCTCCGGGTCGCCTACGCCCGCGGAAAGCTGACCGACGAGGAATACGAACAGCGACGCGAAGCACTCGAACGAGATACCTGATTTCCACCCGCGAAACTTGAACGATGACCGGAATCGTCGACAGTCGTCAGCATTCGACGCGTCCGCATCTTCCAGCGTGGCTTGACCGATACACGACGCTGGGACTGTATGGACTCCTCGTCGGGACGGGACTCTGTCTGGTCGCGTTCCTCACGAATCCCGTTCCCGACCCCTCGTTCCCGTGGGCGACGCTGCCCGAGTCTCTACGATTACCGATTACACAGCCCCGCATCGAGCACTGGCCAGTGACCTACACTATCGGCATCTGGCTGTGGGTTTTCTGCTTCCCCGCACTCTTCCTCGCCGGATACCGGCGATACGGCGACAGGAGCCGTGGAGCAGCGGTGTGGCTCGTCGGGTTGCCGACCCTGGCGATGCTGGGCTGGACCACGTACTGCCGGTTCTTCTGGCCGAAACTCCATCCTCCGACTTGGAACGCCCCAGCCTACACGTTCGTTTGCTGGCTGTACTGTTCGACCTACGACGTGCTCTGGAGCAACACGGCATACACAATTGCGCTATTCGGCATCGTCGCAACGCTCCTCGTCGTGCGACACCAGGATACAGACCGATATGCCCTTCTCGGGTTCGGGTTCCTCGCACTTCCGCTCGGATTACCGGCCCTGTACGAAGGGTATCGACGGGTGACGCGAACTAGGAGTTGAGGAACTGTGACGGGTGGCTTTACAGCTCTGCGTGGGACATCTGTGGGTGATAATGCGGACTGGTGATTGGCATCACTCAGTACAGCCCGAGGAAACGTTATCCGTGAGAGCCACCTCGACACGAGTATGTCGACGACCGTCTCAACACCCGAAACAGACGAGACGTGTGCGTACTGTGAATCCCAAATCTTCGACCACGACCCCATCTGCGTCCGCGACTGCGATGATGACTGTGGCTCGCCCAAGTACTTCTGTAACTACGCCTGTCTCTCCGCATATATCGACGAACACAATCTTACTACCGGCAATGCGTGTGAGTGGACTCCCGACGACACCAGCTGTTGCTGATCGGTCCGTTCGAAGCCTTCAGCGACCGTTATTCACGGAATCCGAGTAACCGAAGCCCGTTCAGTGAAACGAGGACGGTGGACCCCTCGTGGCCGACCACGGCCAGCGGCAGGGGGATGCCTCGCAACAGAATCGTCCCAACCATCAGGGCGATCGCACCGAAGGCGATTGTGAGATTGACCGTCAACGTCCGGCGCGTCCTGCGACCGAGTCCGAGCACGTAGGGGATCTTCCCAATGTCGTCGCCCATCAAGACGACGTCAGCCGTTTCGAGGGCAACGTCGGTCCCGGCGCCACCCATCGCGATCCCGAGCGTCGCCGTCGCCAGTGCCGGTGCGTCGTTCACCCCGTCACCCACCATCGCGACGTTCTCGTATCGCTCAACCAGATCCTCGATGGTAGCCACCTTCTCTTCCGGCAGCAGTTCCGCCTGTACCTCGTCGATACCGACTTCGTCGGCGATCTGCTGGGCGACACGTTCGTTGTCGCCGGTCAGCATAACGATGTGCTCCACACCGAGCGACCGGAGATCCTCGATCATCTCTGCAGCCCCCGACCGGACCGTGTCGGTGAACGCAAGCCATCCCAGTACCGTGGCGTTGCCAGCGTGCTCGCGGGCGACAAGGACACTGGTCTTCCCCTCCGCCTCCAGGGTCCGAAGCCTGTCGAGACCGGGTTCGAGTCCCTCGATCGCAGCGTCTTCGAGAACCGTCTCGACGTAACTCCGATTCCCGATGTGGATGGTTCCGTCGTCGACGTCGGCGCGCACGCCTTTCCCGGCCTCCGACTGAAACCGTCGCGCGTCGGGGACGTCGAGGGCGCGGGCTTCGGCTTCCGAGACGGTCGCACGAGCGAGGTGGTGCTCCGAGCGGGCCTGGACGGAGGCTACGAGCGAGAGCAGCTCGTCGGGCGTCAGTGACTCGTCCGCGAGGCCATCCCGGACGAACACGTCCGTCAGCTGTGTCTCGCCCCGCGTGAGGGTGCCCGTTTTGTCGAATGCGACCGCGTCGATGTTCGCCGCCGCCTCGACGTGTTCGCCGCCCTTGAACAAGACGCCCTGCCGGCCGCCGGAGGCGATCGCCGACAGCACCGCCGCCGGCGTGGAAATGATGACCGCACACGGCGACGCAGCGACCATGAGCGTCATCGCGCGGTAGAACGTGCTGGTGAACTCGCTTCCGAGCGCGAGCGGGATGGCGATCGCCGCGATTGTGAGTCCGAACACGCCGAGGACGTACGGCTGCTCGAGGCGGTCGATGAGCCGCTGTGTAGGCGCCTTCTCGCTCTGAGCACGCTCGACCATATGGATGAGACGGCTGATCGCCGACTCGTGGGCCTGCCGCGTGACCTCGATTTCGAGGCTGCCGCTCTCGTTGATCGTCCCCCCGAACACCTCGTCACCGGGTTCCTTCGGCACGGGGACGGACTCACCGGTGAGCGACGCCTGATCGACCGTCCCCTCGCCGGACGTGACGACGCCGTCGAGCGGGATGCGGTCACCCGGGCGGACGACGAACACGTCGCCCACGGCGACTTCGTCGATGGGCACGGTGACCTCCTCCCCGTCGTGTAGCACCTGCGCTTCGTCCGGTCGCATCTCGACGAGGGACTTGATCGCTCGGCGTGAGCGGCCGATCGCGTAGTGCTGGAGCGTATTCGAGAGCGAAAACAGGAAGAGGAGCATCGCGCCCTCGAACGGGGCGCCAATCGAGAGGGCACCGAGGGCAGCAACGATCATCAGGAGGTCGATGTCGACCGCACGGTGGCGGAGCGTCTCGATCGCGCCTTTGAGCCCATACCACCCACCGAAGACGTATGCGACGCTGTACCCGGCCCACATGAGAAGCGGTGGTCCGTCGAGCCACCCCGTCACGAGGCCGACCGCCATCCCGAGGAGGGTCAAGCCGACGAACACGACCTCCTGCCTGAGTTCCGAGCGGGTACTCACGTCATCCGTTGCTGTCTCAGATTCGTCCTGAATCGACACGTGGCGGTCGCGGACAGCGTCTCGAATCGTTTCTTCTGAGATGACGCCCCCGTCGTAGGTGATACGGGCGTCCCCTGTTCGAAACGAGACGTCAACATCGTGGACGCCGGAGAGACGCCTGAGATGTCGTTCAAGTGCCCGTGCTCCCGCGTCGCCACGACCACCTCGTCGTTCAATATGGATCGTACACGTCGAGAGAGATGGAGATTCAGTAACAGCCACGTTCTCGGTACCTATGAGTTGGTTTGATTTCACGTTTGAGGTGGGCCCACGAGCATTCATCCGGTCCTAATCCCGGCACACGAGTCGAGGGTTTCATCCAATGATGGTTACCGGGATCTGTGCTCGGCGAGTGACTGTCTCGGCAACACTTCCGAGGAACGTCCGGTCTAGGCCTGACCGACCGTGGCTCCCCATAACGATCTGGTCGATGCCGTTGTCGGCAGCGTAGTCGAGAATCTCACGCGCTGGTTTCCCGACTTCAGTGACAGTATCGAGCACAATATCGTGGTCCGCCGCGAGATCCGTCGCAGTCGTGTGAATCGCGGTCGCCCGCTCTTGGGCGGTATCGTACCAGTCCTCTGCGACTGGCAAGCCACCGGCCTCTATATCGATTACCGAATCGATCGGGTTGATGACGTAAATGGTGGTAATCGTGGCGTTCGGAAAGGTCTCGAGTGCGTACATGAGTGCACGCTCGGCAAGCGGGGAGCCGTCCAAGGCGACGAGAACGTTGTCAGGCATACGATAGAGTTCGAGAGATGTTGAGAAGAGTGTAGTGCCGAAAACTCGGCACCTGGGAGTACCGTCAATTACCCATCAATTTCTGAGAGCGCCTCTGTTGCAACGTCACCGAGTTCTCCGGCCTCGATGTGCGAATATCGCTCCCGAACCATCTCCTCTGAGTTATCGAGATACCGGGCCGCCACCGTGTACCCGAACGCCCGGACAAGCACCTCTCCCATCCCTCGGCGACCGCCGTGCGGAGCGAGGTAATCGTGTTTCGGATGGTCGATGTCTATCTCTGCAGCTTCTGAGAGCCGTTGGAGAATCGATCGTGTGCCGTCCGTCGTAATCGAGGGCGGCCGAATATCCTCATCGAGCGCCAGGAGGAGGTCGCGAGCGTACTCCTCACGGCGTTCGGCGATTGCCTCCGTATGTTCCCCTCGGTTGGCGAGCTCATCCTGGACAAGCCCTGCGAGCGTCCGCTGGTCGAACGTGGGAAACACCGGCCAGCGCCCCGTCGGTGGGTCCATCAGCTGGCGGTAGCTCCGCAGCGGCGAGATCACCGGGTCGGGGAGACTCGCGGCGTCCCATTGCTGTTTCTTCCGGTAGACGTCCATACTCCCCTCGTCAAGCGAGAGGTCCTCCCAGCGGACGCCACGTCGCCGCGGGTCGTTCGGATCCCGGAGAAGTTCCCCAACACGGACGGCGGTGTACGCGAGGACGAACACCAGAGCCCGGTCACGAGCCGCCTTCAGCGCCGCATAGTGCGCTCGCTGCTTGTCGAGGGGGTCAGTCCCCTCCGGGAGTGTCGTGTACGCCTCGACGGCGTCGCGGGCCCGTTCGTCGACGTGGCGGGTGAGGGCGTGGCGCTGTTCCGACGTCCAGGCCTGCTGGTCGCCGGGCTTGCGGCCGTCGTCCTCCGGCAGCGGCGCCATCGCACTCGCCCGCTGCGCGTAATGCGCTCCGAGATATCCCTCGTTGACGCACCAGCCACACCACGCAGAGATATAGCGGTAATAGGTTTGTACTGTGTTCTGCTTGAGTCCCCGATCTCCACCGAGATGTCGGGCGTACTCCCGGAACACGCGTTCGTCGAGATCGTTGAAGGTCGGCTCGCGGTCGACGTCGTCGGGGACGATCCCGGTCCAGTCGTCGGCGCCGCGGTCGCCGGCGGCCCACTCGGCGAACCGCTCGAGTTCGCGGGCTGCGTTCCGTCGGTAGTTCCCGCCCTCGCCACCGCGGCCTTTCCCCTTGTCCTGGAGGTAGCGCTCGAAGCTGTCGTCGAGCGGCGTCGAAAGCGCTCGCTCAGGCATCCACCGGCCCTCCACCGTCCTGCGGGCCCGGTCTCGGTGCCTCTACCCCGGGGGAAGCGCCGTCGTGAGGCGGTTGCAGCATTCGTGCTTCACCGACGGCGGCGGGGTACTTCAAAGTGGTCGTGATTACGAGCATAATCAGGACCACTTGCTGTATTCGACCAATCGGAAGAATTCGAGGGTCTGGAGTCTCTTAGCGCCGGAATCCCGCACTACAGAAAAATGTATATCGTATATCGCTATACAAAATTCCGGACCTTTGGAAGTTGAGACTATACCTGGTTTAGCGGGGCTGTGATGCGTGAATTTGGCCGGTTCTGTCAACGCAGACCACCTCAAATCACTCCCCAAGCGGTCATTCCTATCACACTTCCAATTGTATGGGCGAATTTTCGCGACTTCCAACAGTGTAGCCACTCAGACGGCGCGCTAACCTAGACTGAGTGTCTCTCTATCCGATTCCAGTCTCCTTCTTCAGCAGCGTCAGCGTGTTGTCGGCTGTTACGATCGGTGAATGTTCGTACTCACCAGTCAACTCAACCTGCACGAGCAGATCGACAGCCCGCCAGATCGAGTACAACAGGCAGGCGAATGCGAAGTAGAAGAACCGTAGCCCGAAATCCTTCGACGTCGTCGCCGCCATGAACCGCTTTATAGATCTATAGCCGCTCTCGATCTCCCACCGATACCCGTACTCCGTGAGGTGACCACTCCCGCAATTCGTCATAAACACCGAATATTGTCGATGGTCGTCGTGCTCTGAGTCTTCTTTTCGACGATAGATGAGCGTCGTCTCGTGCCACTCGTTCTTCCCGAGGTGGAGCTTCCGGTCGGTCTCGTATCGGTCCCGGTCACGCTGGAGCAATCGCTTGGCCTGGGCTTTCTCGCTAGTCTGCATCCGCTTCGGAACGACGTAGGAGAGGCCTCGCTGGCTGATCATCTCCAGGACGTGCTGGCTATCGAACTCCCGATCCATCAGCACGTTATCGACGTGAACGAGGTCCTCAGCCGAATCGAGCAAGTCTTCGACGATTTCCAGTCGTGTCTCCCCCTTTCGGACGGGGCGCGCGTCCAGCACGATTGGGACGGCATTGCCGACCAGCTGTACTGTCGCCCACTGGTAGGCGTATTGGTCACTCTTCTCTTTCGTTCCGATGATTTCGTCTTCGTAGCCCGTCCTGTCACCGGTGAAAGGGTCGGCTTCGGTAATGTCGATGGCGACGACTCCGGCTCGAAAGAACTGCTCTGTCTCCGCAACTTCGTTTAGGAGCCGAGTGGTGGCCTGCTGGTACATCGCTCGGATCTCTTCAATCGAGAGGTCTCGAATCTGCTCCCGATGAGCGTGCCCCAGCGGTGTCCGATCCCGAGTCGACTCGTAGAGGAAACTACGAGCACCTTCGTTTGCAGCCAGCCGCTCGCGAAGGCCGAGATATGTCTGCAGGCCCCAGTAGGCGTTCTCGTGGATCTCACAGCCCTCTCCACGGTCCAGAGAGAACGCGGGAAAGACGACACGGCTGACGTGCTTGGTGACTCTATCGGCGTTGTCTAGAATGGCTCGATCGTCTGGAACCGATTCGTCCACGTCATCGCCACGAGCCGGGAGGATCTGCTCCGGTTCGCGGGGGACGGTGACGTCGGCGTTCTGCGCTTTGATGAGGATCGTTCGAGCCGCTTTCTGGACCGTCTCGCGAAACTCATCAGTGAAGCGTGTGTGCCAACTGCGCCAGAGTGTCGATTGGTCAGGCACTGTCTCCAGCCCAAGCCGCTCGCAAAGTTCCGGATGACTTTCGAGGTACTCGTAGAGTGCTGTTTCGTGCTCCCATCCGTGAAGTTCTTTCAGAACGAACACGCGAAACAGGGTGTCCATCTCGTAGTGTGTCGGATCCTCGTAGCAGTCGTGGGCCTCGAATTGGAAGTAGGCCAGCGGAAGTTCGGAGACGAACTGCTCAACAGAGATGTGCTCATGGTGCGTGAACCAAGCTCCTGAGACGATCCGGACATCCGACTCTAATCCGGTAAGTGAGGTGCGGTCGTACAACGGTGTCGAATCGTACGCTGGCCACTCAGCGTACGACAGTCGTGCAATTTGTCGAAAGACGGTTCTCCGAGATTCAATAGTAATGGGCACTACCGGACAATCGTTCTGGCCCCCTCAAGAACACGTCTACATCTAACGAAAAGGCCCGCTTCTTACAGAAGCTGACGTTTTATTCGTGATCTTTTGGTTTAGTCGCTTCCGCGCTCCCCTGTTCAGAAATGTCAACAGCTTCGCTTGCCGAGGCAGCCTGTCTTTTCTCTTTCACTCGTTGTTCAATCGACGCCTGCATCTCACGCATAAACTCGTCCACCGTGTTACCCATGAGGATGACCGGTCGGCCATCGGTGAACAGTTCAGTTAGAACCTGCTCCGGGTCCGCATTTTGACTGTGGCACTTGGTTGGAACATCGACGTTTTCGGCGAATGCGCGTGTGTTAGCCCCACCGATGTGAGCTTCATCGATTAACTCTCGCTCGAATAGCAACTCGATATATTGAGCAAATGACGCTGTACGCCCCCGCCGGTCTCTTCGGAGGTACACGAACGGGGTGATACATTCGTCATCGACGAGCACCCGTCGAACCATCTCAGTACTTTCGACATCGTTCACCTCGGCAGCGTTGAAGATGAGTCCGTCTTCAAGTTCTATCCACGTTGGTTGGATCGCACTGAGGAACGATTCGATCTCCTCGGCTGGAAGTGGCGGTTCGCCAACAACATCTAACACCGCATTGACTGCGTGGATCGTTTCAGAACCGATTAGCCCTTCGTGTTCGTCGGGAATATCAACCTGCTCGATAGTCCCTCCGCGGCGTTCGATCTCTTTTTGCATATATTCGTGCAACACCGGGTGTTGCTCGCCGCTCACAACGTGTGTTCCCGCTGGGACCGACCGCGCAAACGAACGTGCAAGGTCTGTCCTGGTCTTTCCAAGGGTATCTGTGTGGTCCTGACGGACGTTTGTTAACACGATGATGTCCGGATCGGTCAGACGCTGGTTGAACAGCCGGGTCGTGTATTCTGTGATACCCTGATTCTCGAAGATAGCGACGTCGTCCGGCTCGTACGCATCGAGTTCGGGGACGAACTCAGCGATGAGACTGATATTCTCGTAGAGCGTCGTTCGAGGCCCCCGTCGTTCGATAGGATGGACCTCGCCGTTGTGGATCAGTAGTGGATGGTTGCCGGTGATCTTCGTGAGCGTGTCGTACCCTCGGCGGTTGAAGACGTCGTCGAGCCGTTGGGTGGTTGAGGATTTACCGCGAGTCCCCGAGACGACAATCTGGGTATCGATCTGATCGAGGACCTTACGATGTCGAATACCTCTCGTTGCTTCACTAACCAGCCCTGTTAAACTCGACGAGCCGACTTCGATTGGCTTCGGGCCAGTCTTCCACTCGTACTCTGCCCCAACCAAGAACATCGGCAGCGCCCCCGCCGCATAGTCGAGGAACTGGTCCGCCGCGGACTGTGCTGCCATTTCCGTCGGGAAGCGATCGGCACTATGTCCCAGTACCCCGTTTGTAGTTTGGAGCCGCCAGACCCAGTTGTTTCGTTCCTCCGGAAGCTCTCCTGACGGTGTGGCCTCTTGTTCGACGATTATGTCGGGCGCGTCGACATCGGTGTCTGGGAAGGACTCTTCGTTCCCCGATAGTTCTGCAACAGCGGCGCGAACAATGTCAATTGCATCGCGTGCTGCTCGGGATGTGTCGTAGTGGCGGCTGCCGGTTGCTAGTACCTCCGCTGGGCCCCTAAGACGCCACGACCAGCCGAACCCACGGCCGTAGATCTCGAAGGCAGTCCGACTCATGTTTCACCCCCTTCAGAGAGAACCGACGCAGAGAGAACCTCATCTTCACCCGGGGGTGACACAGTATACCAGTACGCGACACCCAGGGCAGCCACCCAGAGAACCGCTGCAATCCCCAGGACAGGCAACGTCAGCTCTTGTGGAAACCCACGAGGTTGGGGAGCACTGAACAGTCGAGCGACGATCAAAGCGGGGACAAAGACCACGATCTGAAGCGGGACGACGAGGCGGCGCTCGAATGGTGCCGACGCATGCGCGTTGTACGCCCCAACACCTGCCAAAATCGCAGTAAAGAACGCCGACAGCCCTCGCTCAATTGGTACGACAAACGTCAGCGATACTGCGGCGAAGATCGCGACTGCGACAGTCACTCCGAGAAGCACTCGTCCGTACCGGAGTGTGAGGTAGTTCGACAACTGGATGAAACCGAACGATAGCGCAAGCAAAAGGACGTACAGGATTACGAGCCAATAGCTCGCTAGCGCGTAAATCGCGAGGAGGACCGCACCAATGATTCCGACCCGAACACCGAACCGGCCCCGGAGCCGTTCAGATAGAACCAGCCCACCAGCGAACAGTCCGGCCACAATCTTTCGAGGGAGGATGACAGATTCGGGGTCGATGGGCACTGCAACACCTTTGTAGATAGCGACGTCTGCCGTCGAAGAGAAGAGGACTGGGGGCGTCAGCGCACCAAATTCACGCGCATATCCATTGGAAACCAGTACCCAACCGAGCGCAGTGAGGGTAACGAACAACCCGATACTCGCCAAGAGGTCGTTTCGGCGATACTCCGGCTTGATTCGATGGTAATTGTACGCTGCGAGTCCAGGGAGAATACTTCCCAGAAACGCAACCACTCCCACCTCAAGTCCTAATTGCAGGATGAAAAAGAGCGTGACTACTGGAACGGCTGTGCCGATGACCATCGCTGCGATGAGCTCGTCACGACCAAATATCAATGTTCGACGACGGAGGACCCACAGGCCGACGTACGCGGCTGCCGCGCTCAACACAAAAACGGGGAGCATGACGAAGTTCTTCAAAGAGTACACGGCAAGAACGGGAATGGTGATTGACCCTCCCATACGATACCCGGTGAACTGAGTGATGGCCCCGACGCTCAAGAGACCGATAACGGCGACTAGTGTGGCCACCCACATTGTGACTATCTACCAGCTAATGCACCTTTACTGTTTCAATTCTGTACGGTCGCTTACTGGAGAGTTTGCTGTACACGTCCGTACAGTTCGGATTTATTGAAGGGCTTCGCCAGGAAATCGTCCGCGCCTGCCTCGAGCGCTCGAACGATGTCCTCCTCCCGGCTCCGAGATGTCAGAATAATAACCTGAATGTCCTGCATCCCGTCGTTCTCTCGGATATGGTCCAGAACCGAAAACCCGTCCATCTCTGGCATCATGACGTCGAGAATGACCGCTTTCGGTAATGAATCCGGGGACTCTTCTAAGTACTCCCATGCCTCCAGACCATCTTTTACAGTCTCCACATAGAACTCCTCACTGAGACTAACATCGATCATCTCTCTGATGTCTTCGTCGTCGTCGGCAGCCAGAATTTCCGCAGGCATACTAGCAGCGTATCCGTCCCGTTTCCTTATATTGACCGACATACCACAACTCCCTCGATTATTGCGCTTTTCAGTGTCAGCGACCTCGATAGCCCACGAGAGTGTCTCGCAAGAAATATTTAACCAGTTAGACAGTCAAATCTCTGTAACTGTGCTCGGTACTACTGACGAACTGGACGATCCAATCCGCGTCCTCTACGTGAACTCCGATCCCGCATTCGCGGAGTTGGTTCAAACCAAACTCCAACAGACGAGTACCGAGATCGACTGTATACCTGCCGACGGTATCGACGAAGCACTGCACCATCTTGCTACGGAACGAATCGACTGTATCGTAACGGCGTACTCGCTCGAAGATTCCGACGGTATCGGGCTTACGGAGTCGATTCGCCAGCAGAACGACGATATCCCGATACTCCTCTTTACTGGACAAGGGAGTGAAGAAATCGCGAGCAAAGCGACTCGTGCCGGCGTCTCGGACTACATCCCAGTCCGATCGGAGCGTGATAACTTCACACTACTCGCGGCCCGTATTCGAACGCTCACGAAGGCTGCTCGTAAACAAACGGAGGCCGAGCAGACCAAACGGCGCTTCCGACGAACGCTCGAGCGCGCAACTGACGCGATTTACGCCGTCGATAGCGACTGGCGCATCGAGTATATGAACGAGAAAATGGCCGAACGAATCGGCCGTGACTCGGACGCGCTCGTCGGAGAAGCCATCTGGGAAGAGTTCCCGTCGATCGTCGGGACGGAACTCGAAGACAAGTATCGAACGGCGATGGAGACTGGTGAACCAGTATCGTTCGAACAGCATCTGGAAGAGCCATTCAACTACTGGGTCGAAGTGCGAGCGTTTCCAGATGACGACGGGCTGACCGTCTTTTCACGTGAAATTACTACCGAGCGAGAGCGGGAACTGAAGCTAGAGCGCAGTGATGCGATTCTGGAGAACATCCACGACGTCGTGTTCGTCCTCGACGAGCAAGGTGATATCGAGTTCGCGAATACGGCTGCAAAGCGGTTGCTCGCAGGGGATCAGTCGGCCCAGCTCACAGGACAACAGCTCGAAACGGTCGTCGGTGACCGCGTTAGCAATTCCGATATAACGCGATTCTCCCAGGCAGTCGAATCGACGCTCGACGAGATCGAGAGCGATGGTGGGTCCACCGGGTTGTACGATGCAGACCTCCAACTCGACGTCGTGGTCGGGACCAGCGAGCGGACATTCGACGTCCGGGTAACCCCGTTCCAGAGTCGCAAAAGCAAGCAGGTGCTCGTTGTCGCTCGAGACGTGACCGAACAAAGCGAGGTAAAGCGTCAATTGGAACGAGAGCGGGACGCACTCCAAGACCTCCAGGCGGTCATGGGAGAAAGCGATGTCTCGGCCGAGTCACGCCTCCAGAATCTCTTGGAAGTCGGTTGCCAGACGCTCGGGCTCGAAATCGGCATCGTCTCGCGGATTCAGGACAGCGACTACACGGTCGAAGCAGTTCACGCACCGGAAGCCGATATCGAAGTTGGCGATCAGTTCGATCTCGAATCGACGTACTGTGCGGAAGTCGTCGGCACGGATTCGGTCTGTTCGTTCGTCGACGCCGTTAGCGACGGGAAAGAGACGCATCCTGCCTACCGTGAGTTCGAGTTAGAATCGTACATCGGCGTGCCACTCGTCGTCGACGACACGCGTTACGGAACCGTCAATTTCTCGAGTCCGACAACGCGACTCGCGCCGTTCGGAGCGCTCGAACGAACGTTCGTCGAGCTGGTCGCACAACTCGTGAGTACCGAAATCTCGCGTCGTCGTGACCGTGCCGAACTCGAACGTCAGGAGTTCCTCTTCGACCGCGTTCAGGACATCGCAGATATCGGTATATGGGAATTCATCCCATCGAGCGGCGAACTCGCCTGGTCTGACGGGGTCCGCCAGATCCACGGTGTCGACGAGGACTACGAGCCCTCCCTCGACGACGCGATCGAGTTCTACCACCCCGACGACAGAGAGACGATTACCGCAGCAGTCGACCGAGCAATCGAAGACGGGGAACCGTACGACCTCGACCTCCGAATCGTTCGACCCGACGGAGCGGTGCGTGACGTCCGGGCGTGGGGAGAATACGTCGACGACACACAGCGCGGCGACGCAGTACTTCGGGGTGTTTTTCAGGACATCACGGAGCGAGAAGCGGAACGCCGTGAGCATCGAGAGCTCGCGGAGGAATACGAGGCGTTGCTCGAAACGTCCGGGGACGCGATATTCTTGCTTGACGTCGATACCGCTGGTGAGGACCCTTCATTCGAGTTCGCCAGACTCAGTCCCGGATACGAGTCACAGACCGGAATTACGACCGAGGAAGTTCGCGGCAAGACGCCACGAGACGTGTTTGGCGACCAAGAGGGTGCTGAACTCGAGGCTAATTACACTCGCTGCGTCGATCAGGGGGCCCCAATCTCGTATCGCGAAGAACTCGACATCGGTGACGGTGCTCAGTTCTGGGAGACCAGCCTCGCACCGGTCGTCGTCGATGGCGAGACTGTTCGAATTGTGGGTATCGCTCGAAACGTTACCGAGCAAGTCGAACGAGAGCGTGAACTCGAAGCGACGAACCAGCGACTGGAATCGCTCATCGAGGCCACGCCACTCACAGTTATGGAGATCGACACGGATGGGACCGTCATCCGCTGGAACGACGAGGCTGAAACCATGTTCGGCTGGTCGCAGGACGAAGTGCTTGGCGAGTTCAATCCGATGGTCCCGGACGAGCAGCAGGAAGAGTTTGACTCACACCGGCAGCGCGTCCTGAACGGCGAGCGAATCCGAGCAAAAGAGATACGGCGAGAGACGAAAGACGGAGACGAACTGGACCTGCTCTTGTCGGTCGCGCCGGTTACAGGCCCCGACGGAGAGACTACGAGCATCCTCGCCGTCTTGGAGGACATCACCGAACAGAAACGGTTGGAAGCTCGCCTCCGCTCGCTTCAGGACACCGCACAGCAGCTGAGCGGCGCTGAATCAAGCGAGGAGATCGGAGCGATTGCCGTCGATGCCGCGGCCGAGATACTGGACCTCGATATCACCGGAATTTGGGAGTACGACGACCGAGAGAACGTGCTCGCCCCAATTACGGAAACGTCTGAAGCACGAGACCTGTTTGGCGAGTCTCCCCGGTTCACTCCTGGAGACAGTCTCGCTTGGGACGTGTTTGAGTCCGGAGAAACCAAGGTATATGATGATATCCAAGCTGAGGGTCAACCCCACAATCCGAACACAGAGATACGGAGTGAGATTCTCGTCCCACTGGGTGAGTATGGGCTTATGTCGACGGGGTCAGTTTCCACGCAGGTCTTTTCTGAGACGGACGTCGACCTGTTCCGGATTCTTGGTGCGACTGTCGAGGCAGCACTCGCACGAGCGAGCAGGGAGGAAGAACTACACCGACAGAACGAACGACTCGACCAGTTCGCGAGCGTCGTTGCCCACGACCTTCGAAACCCGCTCTCTGTCGCAATGGGGTTCCTCGAAATCGCGGAGGAGACCGGGAAGGCGGAGCACTTTGAGAAAGTAGAATCCGCACACGACCGAATTGAACGACTCATCGAGGACCTCCTGACGCTGGCACGTGGGGAGACGACGATTGAGGATGCAGAAGAGATCGACCTCGAGAGTATTACGACGGAGGCGTGGGGATACGTCGATACTGAGGAGGCAACGCTTACAGTCGCAGATGGAATTCCGACAGTCACCGGGGATGCAGGGCGGCTGACCCAACTCTTCGAGAATCTCTTCCGAAATGCAATCGAGCACGGTGGTGCCGACGTCACGGTGACCGTGGGTGGACTAGACGGAGACGATGGATTCTACGTTGAGGATACCGGCAGCGGGATTCCCCAGGAGAAGCAAGACGACGTGTTCAAACACGGCGTCACGTCCAGCGAGGGGGGAACCGGGTTCGGGCTCTCGATTGTGGCCGACATCGCGAAGGCGCACGGTTGGACAGTTTCGGTGACAGACGGAAGCAATGGCGGGGCACGGTTCGAGTTCAAGCGGTCGAAATAGTACCCGTTGTCAGTGAGCAAACCGTGCCTGCAGTCTATGCATTGAGAGAACCAGTCTCAACTATTACCGGACCTCATTCTGCGTGAGGTCATTCGTCGCCGAGTTCCGAAAGCCGAGTCTGGATTTCTTCGGCATCCGCCTCAGAGAGCGCCTTAATACCGAACTGGACGAGTAGCGGGTAGAAGTGGCGGTTCTTCTTGAACTCGTTCCGGCCCGCCTTGCGGAGCTTCAGCTGGGACTCGAGGTAGGTGTCCTCCATCTCGTCGAGGACATCGTCGGGAATGTAGATCGTTCGCCCGTTCCACTCGTCCTTGATGTTCGTCTTCGTTTTGCTCGTTTCGTTCGTTTCCTTCGTTGAAGTCGATTCGGTCGTTTCGGTCGATGAACTGGTTTCCACCGTTTCACTCACCTCACTCGTTTCGCTGGAATCAGCCTCGTCGTCCTCCTCTTCGTAGTTGCCCTCGATGCCGGATGCATCGCCCCAACCGTCGGTCATGCTTCCACCTCCTCAGGTGCGGTCTTCTCAAACGTCTCATCGAACAGGTCGGCGATCTCGTTGAACAGGTCGCGTGCATCCTCGACGCGCTGGTTCTCCTTGCCGAAGCCGAAGACGGACACACCCTCGCCAATCGACTGAGAGAGGTCGGTCCGCTTCGGGATCTCGAACACCGGGAGGGAGTACGCCGACTTGATCTCCTCGATAGTGTCACGGTGCTCGGCGTTCTGCTCGACACGGTTACAGACGATGGCGAGCCGGTTGATGTCTCCGTACGCCTGTTCGAGGGAACTCAGTTGCTTTGCGAAAATCTGGAGGCTGTTGGCGTTGAGCTTCTCGGGAATGACGGGGATAACGACGTTGCCGGTTGCGACGAGGGCGTTGTCGGTGAGGACGTTCAGGGATGGCGGCGTGTCGACAATGATGTAGTCGTAGTCCTTCTCGAGTTCGTCGAGAGTCATCTCCAACCGCTCGCGACTCTTCGGCGCCTCAAGCAGCGTCTGGATGTTCTTGTTGTTCGCGAGTTTCTCGCTGGCGGGAAGGATGTCGAATTCCTCGTGCTCGACGATGATGTCGTTCACCGACTCCATCTGATCGAAGTCGAGGACGTCGAACAGCGTTGTGCGGTCGGTGTCGTAGTACAGATCGTTGTAGCCCAGCGAGCAGGTGAGTCCTCCGTGATAGTCGATATCGACCAGGAGAACGTCGTGGCCTCGGGCGGCCAGTGCGCCGCCAGTATGAATGACGTCGGTAGTCTTCCCTGCGCCGCCCTTCTGATTCGCCACCGTGATTCGTGCAGTATTGGTGTCGGTCATTATCTTCGTTTCTCTCGTTGTGTTCGTTTCGTTCGTTTTGCTCGTTTAGTTCGGTGCGTTCGGTGAGGGTGTTTCACTCGGTGAAAGGATTACTACGATGTTAAAACCAACTGTTCGTTCCACTCGTTGAAGCAAACGCACTCGTTGCCATCAACCCATTCGTTCTGTTCGTTATGTTCATTTCCCTCGTTTTGTTCATCGAGTAGATGGTGCCAGTTCGTTCCTCAGAATGCGTTCAATACATTCGTTTTTCTCGTTCAGTTCGTTTTGTTCGTTGAATTCGTTATAATCGTCCCACGTGTTTTCAGCGGGAATCAGGACTACCTTCGAGAGTATGGAGAGAGATAGTGGCTTCATGGGTATTCGAGTGAGACTTTTTACTGTTACCGGATTATTGGTAAACACCAGATGTACGAGGTTCTCGACGACACCGCGGCGCAGATCATCCTCACCATCGAGAGTGGTGACTCCATCCGCCGTGTCGCCCAACACCTCCACACGCCCTACGAGACAGTGAGACAGGCCGTCAATCGGCTGGAAGACGCAGGCTACGTTTCCTATGACGACGGCCTCACTGTCGTCGACGAGCGCGTACGCGACGCAGCGCTCGAGCTCGTCGCTGCCAGCGCCGGCGTCAGTCCACCCTCCATCGAGGAAACATACGTCATCCCACAGTTTAGTGACTGGCCGTTCGCGTTCACACGGATCGACGCCGTCTATGTGTGGACTCAGGGCGGCTACCAGGTCGGTCGCGAGCCCGACGACTATCCACTGTTCCTCACTGTTCGTGAGCAGGACGTCGACGCCTGGGAGACATTTTTCGAATCGTTCGACCTCCCGACCGCATTCGAACGACAGCCCCGACACGAGCTGGACGGACCGCTACAGATCGTCCTCGAGCCAGGGCCGTCTCTCGACATCGAGCACGTCGAGGGGTACCCGGTTATCCCGAGAGCAGAGACGGTCGAGTATATGCGCGAAAACTACGCCCAGTTTCAGTCGGCGCTGGCGATCCTTGACCGGATGTACGAGGACCTCAAGCTCTAGTGAGGAGAGGTTAGAAGTCTAAAGGGATTTCCTCACTATCATCCGAAAGAAAGAGAAGATCGAATGCAGGATGCTTGTAGAGTATCTCGCGGCAGTCACGGCAACGTGTGTATAGGGATCGGTCAGCATCCCAAAAATCAGAACGCATCACGACAGCAGTATCACGTGAGCCGTAATGTCCGCCAGATGCTGAAAAATGGTTGAACTCAAGCCCTCCACACTCCGGACAGGGATCATTCATATTTTCCCAGTCATCCCGCTTGACGCCGGAAATTGTCTGTTCGTTCCCATCCTGATCGATAACTTGTATCGAGAGTCTCATTAGAACTCGCCTCCGCCCATAGCGAGGCGAAATAAAATGACCGTTTCAAGCCACTCTGGAATTATTTTGGTGGAGAGAAGATGTCTCTCCAAATGTTTCAAGGACAATCGTATAATCGAATTAAGAGGTAATTAGCTTCCGTGGATTGACCATCTCTTAAAATAACGATATGATCGGACTACGTAACCTTGCCGTTTAATTCGAGAATAGAAATGGACTCCGAGTCTCCATCACCGTACTTGATCTCGTTATTCTGAAAGTCAAAGCGGATTGATTCGCCCATATATGAGGAACGTTCAATTCTGGTGAGCGCGTCGAGGTCCCCAAGCTTCCAGCAGACGAATCGGTCGATGTTAGTTAGCGGTGTCTCGTCTTCAAAGAAGTCGCTAAGTTTCACTTGTAATGATGCATTGTCGAACCCGTCGTCGGTAGCGAGGATCGCATTGACCTCATCGTCCATCTGGAAGTCCGCGATTTGGATGTTTTCAGGCGCACCATTGGCGCTGTACCGTTCTAATGCGGCGATGACCTCAGCCGGGTTTGACGGCGATAGCCCTTCCTGCTCCTCTGTGCGTTCTAACCGTTCTTGGAGCGAACTTTCCTGTGACCGGATACTGCGTTTCTTGTCCTCGACCTTGCGGCGTTCGATGTAGTTACGGTACCACGACTCCTGGCACACCTTGGTCATGTACCGGTCCAACTCATCCGTGATGGCTTGGTAGACGTCCCCGGATTTGTTCCGGATCTTCTCCCGATTGGCGGAGAGCTCCAGATCCTGACAGTTGGCAATAAAGAAGAAGTGGAAGAACTCGTTGTCCGCACCGATAGCGTCATTATACCGTTCAACCTTGATGTGGTCTTTCGCCAGCCAAATACCGAACTGGGCGGAGTGCTTCCCGTAGGTCGGCAGCTTATTCCGGGCTTCCTTCCCACCGACCATCCCGACAACCTCGATTGTCAATTCACAGCCGTCATCGAGTGTGACGGTCAGCTCCCGTGGCGGGTAGTGCTTGCACATCTCTTCCGCGACGAACTCGCCGTCCGGATCCAGATTTTCGGCAGGGAATTTCAACCGGTTATCGGTCTTGATCGGGTCCCGGGTATCGTCGATCGAGGGTGAGAGCTCGACGGTAATCTCCATCTCGTGGAAGTCGTCGTTGAAGTACCAGGCCGTCGACCCACCGATTGTCTTCCACTTGATGTAATGCTCAATCTTGTTGTATGTGAGCTGCTGTGGGTCAAAGCCCTGGCCAGCCCGGAAGCCGTGGACCTCGATCCGTGTGCGTGACGGCTCCTCGACGTCCGTCGTGTCGACCGAGTACGTGGGGAGTTCGCGGTTGTTCAGTTTCGCCCACGGCTGGTCCATCACCGATTCGATCCGCGTCCCGTCCTTGACGGTCTCGACGCGTATCTTGTCGCTCTTGTAGTAGATCTTGGTGCCGTGACCCTTGTACCCGATGGCGTCGTCCTTGTTCGAGTTCCCCAGGTCGAAGAACGACGACAGGTCGTCTTCGTCCATCCCGTGGCCGTCGTCTTTGATGACCAATGTATTCCGTCCCTCGTCATCCTGCTCGATCTTGATGTCGACCTGCGTCGCGTCTGCGTCATAGGAATTCGATAGTGCTTCTCTGATGACCTCCAACGGGTCTTCGAAGTCGCTTGCTATTTCGATGAACTCGTTGACCTCGTTGACTTGTGGTGTCTTATGCATAGGTTGTGTCTGTATTCTCGAAGTACGGGTTCATCCGTTCGTTGATCAGCTGGTAGACGAACTTGCGGAAACCCTTCTGGTCCTTCACAGCCTCTTCAAGGTATTCAGCGACCTTTTCTTCGTCTCCTTCAGCGATTAACTGGCGGAACTCCCGGAGCTCCCGTTGCTGAACTGCCAAGTTGTGCGCCGCCACTGAACCGAGAATGTCCTTCTGGTACAGGTCGTCCATCTCGTTCCGCATCCGTGCCCGGTGGAAATCGTCGTTACAGATGCGGCAATCACAGGCATCGAAGTCTGCCTCGTCAACCGGGACCGTCTCGAACAGGTTGACGCAGTACTTCCCGTTGATCGCTTGGTGTAGGTAGGAGGCAGAATCGAAGGTATCGGCCCCTACAGCAACGAGTAGCGGCATTGCGTTTCCTGAGATTCCTAATACGTGTAGAGGAAGATTGTCATACCCTCGCTGTTGCATCTCCCTCTTACAGTCGGATACTGCTTCGACGAGAACCTCAACGTTGTCTTTCCGCGGGACGAGGCTACCCAAAGCAATCCCATCGAACACTTCGGGGATTGGTTCTGCGAGTTCGTCTTCGATGAGGTCGAAGGATCGTTCGAGCATCGCTTCATAATAGCCGTGTACCGTGAGATAGCAGGCCCCGTCAACCTCATCACGGCGTTCTGCGAACCGGGCAGCGTTGGCAGCTGTCTGCTCCATCTTTTCGATCCGCTCTTCGAATTCGTCATCAGGATGGATCGGGTGATCAAGGTTGACCACGATGTCTGGTCCTAGAGCCAGCTGTATATCCAGCGCCTTGTCCTGGTCAATGTCCTTCTCAAAGTCCTGGCCTTCTAGGCCACCCTGCTTCAGGATTTTGTAGCCGCCGGAGTCAGCGAAGATCATCCCGTCATAGTCGCTGAAACAGTCCCACTCGCGGATCTCGTTATCCAGATACCAGTTCAGTTTCTTTTCTCGAATACCGTAATCGGCGAGGGAGGATATCGACGTCATCACACCCCGGAAGAGGTCGCTGTAGTCTTCACCACCGGTGACTTCGTTGTCATGAGCGAGGAATTCCTTGACTGTACGGTGGACGCCGCCACCGAATAGAGCGCCTTCGTTGCCGCCGCCGTAGAAGTTGATGACGGGGAACAGGTGTGGCGTCTCCAGAGTGCGGTCGTTGATCTGGAGCTGGCCACGTCGTGCCTCGCCAGCCTCAGCAACGATATCAAACGACACCATATTATCAGTCACCGTGCACCGGAATGGATCGGCTGCTGGATACTAGGTGTTTCAGCCGCTTGCCTTTCATCCCGATACCACAACCCTCGATATAACCGACCGGAACATCGACAGCAGACTCAAGTCCGTCGACAGCCGGGAGATAGTCCTTCCCCAGGTTGACCCATACCTTCTCGTAGCCTTCCTTGGCCACCTTGTCCGCGATAGCCTCGATGACGGCATCGTTCAGTTCCTTGGCTCGTTCTGTGTCCATCCGTTGATCATAATACCTAATTTCGTCGTCAGGTTCGACGACACCATGTTTTGCTGATATAATTATGATGTCAAGTCCGGGTTGGAACCGGCCCGCGCGCACTGCTTTCTTGATGATCCTGAAGAAGTATCCATCGTACAAATCGAGTGCCTGCACCGGCTTTTCGACGTCTTGCTTGGTTGCTGAGCATGACTGAATGAGTAGAGACGACATACTTGTCCTTGATCAAGGGAGCAGACCGAGACCTAATCAAACTATCGACTGAGTAGAGATTCGCCCCGGCGGTCTCCAGCGGTTCAACGCGTTCCCGACACACGCTACCCGTCGATACTGTCAAAATACCCGACGAGTTCGTTGATGTTTTCGCCGCGGAAATGCTCGGTCAGTTGGAGGGCTCGCGGGTCAGACGGGTATATCTCACCGCGACCATACCGGGTGAATGCCTCGTTGATAGCACGGCGATATGCTTTGCTCGTCGTATAGGCCAAGATGTGGTCGAACTGTTCACCGAATCGGTCCAGGTAATGGGCGAGCCGGTTCGCAACGAGTTCGACTTGGTCGTCGTCCGCAGTTGTGAGAACATACTCGTAACTCATCACCGGGTCCGCCTCCTCGAACTCCTCTGGCACAGGGCCGTACAGCCCTGAGACGGATATCTTGTGGAACCGGTCCCGGTGTTCCTCAAGCGGAGAGAGTACCGCCTGCTGTGTCCGAGAATCGGAGTAGGGTTTCTCCTGGCTGCACGGCAGAATCAGCAGGACATCTGCCTTGCTTGGCGGCTGGTAACCGTTTTGCTGGAGGATGTTGAAATCGTTGGGACCGTGCTTCAACGAGATGGTCCGTTTCTCCCGTGTCGTGTCTTCAACACCTTCGACGAAGCCAGAGAGCTTGGTCTGGAACGTTTCGGCGTCCGGGCCCGCAACGAGTTCCTCGTAGCCATTATCGGCCAACTGTTCGCGGAGCTCCGGGTTGTGAAGCTGCGCTCGCTTCAACCCCTTCTCGACGATGTTCTTTCCCTGAGCGAACTCCGCCACGAGTTCAAGCAGTTCGTCGTCTTCGATGGCAGCCCGTACCTCCTGCATCTGGCGGCTGTACAACTCGAAGTTGTGGTGCGCTATCTGTGCGTAATACTCGCTCTTGTAGTGCTTCCCGTGTTCGCCTTCGATACGTTTGTAGCTGACATCGGACTCCAATAAAGCGTGGCGCATATCGTCGAAGTAGATGTCCTGACACGCCTGACAATCACAGTCCTCCTCGTCCCAGTCGCTCAACTTGGTCCGCTGCCACGTCTCCGGATGGATGAAGCTCTTGTTGCGAGCTGCTTTCAGGTAGTTCGAGGAGTCGAACGTATCGACACCGAGAAGGGAGAGCAGGGGACAGAGCCGGCCGCTGATTCCGAAGACGTGGAGCGCAATATCGTCGTACCGTTCCTCAGGTATCGCATCCCTTGCACCTTGGACGATGTCAACGAGGACATCCGGCGAGTTGCTGAGCGGGACTAGTGATCCAAGCGCAAAGCCCTCGAACGCTTCATCAAGTTCCTCAGCCCGGTCCAGAAATTTGCTTACGTACCAATTGACGTCCTCGTAGCTGTGGCCGTGAATCGCTACGTAAACGGACGGTGTTTTTTCGACACCCCACTCCTCAAGCTTCTCGTCGTCATTGAGCAGCTGTAGACATTCGACTGCGTTGTCGATGCTCCGCTCCATTCGCTCGGTGGCTTCCTCCTTGTTTAGGTTCTGGGGAATCGGGAAGTCTAATGTGGCGACGATGTCCGCGCCATAATCCAGCTGTAGCTTCAGGATGCTCTCTGGGTTCGTGTAGATACCCCAGTCGTTCTCGCTCCCACCCTCTTCCGGCGGCTGTCCGAACGTCGTTGAGTTCATCAGCTTGAACCCGCCGGAGTCGACAAACAATGGCTGCGTGAACCCTGGCTCGGCATCACTCTCCTCAAAGTGCTGCTTCAACGGCTTCTTCCGCCACTCCGCCAGGTTGTCCGGGGTAAGGTTGTAATCCAAGAAGGTCATCGTCTGGAACATGAGTCCCTGGACGGTGTCACTCTGGAAGAGGTGGCGACGCGTGTACCGCCAGATGCCGCCTGATTCTGGTGTGGTCCCTCCGATAAGGTTCGCAACAGGGAGAAGCGCAGGTGTCTGAATTTGGCCGACGGGCGTCTCTATCTCGCCTCGCCGACCGTACCTGGCCTTTGTAAGAGTACTGAATGCAGACATCAAATAACCTGTGTAGTACCTCTATGCGACACCTCAATTAACCTCTCGCTCCAGAGACCATCAAAAATACAACCAAATCGAAGATGGCCTTCGGTCCTTTCGGTGAGTGACCCAAGCTTAAGTATGCCCCAAGTAATACCTCGATATGCCTCAACGCGCACTAGACGAACCAACTATCTCCTCACAGGATCTTACAGAGACAGAACGGACCCTCCATGTCGGACGTGATCGGCCAATACGGATCAGCGCAGGCCACCGAATTCTGCACCACGACGGCAAGTGTAGCCGTCCCCACGGCCATAACTACGCGATCAGTGTCGCGGTGACCGGTACCCTGACCGAGGAAGGATGGGTCGTCGACAAAGGAGATATTACTGAAGTATTATCTAACTGGGATCACCGGTTCCTCGTTGAACGGGGCGACCCATTGATCGAGGCATTCGAGGGCAGCCGCGACGGCGACGCCGTCGTCGTCCTTGACCAGCCACCGACAGCTGAAGTCATGGGACTCGTCCTCGAACGGCGATTGGAGGATGCGTTACCGGAATCGGTCAGTGACATCGTAGTTGAGGTCCGGGAGACCGGTGAGCTTGCTGCTGGAGAGCGGTTATAGACCGATGCCAGTTAGCTCGGACACCGCAACGGTCAATGACGAAGCAGAAGAGACGGAAGCCGAAGAGGGATTGCCGGTAAACGAGTTGTTCTACTCGCTACAGGGAGAGGGCAAACTCGCCGGGATGCCGAGCGTTTTCGTCCGAACCAGCGGGTGTAACCTCCGGTGTTGGTTCTGTGACTCGTACCATACTAGCTGGGAACCGACCCATGCTTGGCTCGACATCGGCACTATCATCGACCGTGTCACCGACTACGACGAAGCTGAGCACGTCGTCGTCACCGGTGGCGAACCGTTGCTCCATCAGGAGACGGCCGAGTTACTGGACCGGCTCAGTGCTGCCGGCCTCCACACGACCGTCGAGACGAACGGCACAATCTACCGCGATACCGCGATTGACCTTGCAAGTATCAGTCCGAAGCTGGCGAACAGTACCCCAACCGCAGGGAAGGATCCACAGGGCGACGGTGAGTGGGCTGACCGACATGAGAACCGCCGGATTGACATCGACGTGCTGTGCCAGCTCGTCGAAACTTACGAGTTCCAGCTGAAGTTCGTTGTCACTGGCCGTGACGACATGGCGGAAATCAACCAACTGGTCAAGCGACTGCGGGACGCTGCTGCGACGACGATTAGGGATTCGGACGTGTTGTTGATGCCGGAAGGAGCGACGCGGGAGCGGTTGGCGGAGACGCGTGAACTGACTGCTAAAGTGGCGATGGAGCACGGATATCAGTATACGCCGCGGCTCCACGTCGACCTCTGGAACGACGCACCAGAGACCTAACCAGAACGATGACTGACCATACAGACGACGAAGGCAGTGCTGTTGTGCTTGTATCGGGCGGTATGGATAGTGCGACCGCAGCGTTCGAGGCGAAAAACAGAGGGTACGACCTGTACTTCCTCCACACTACCTACGGCCAAGAGACAGCGGACAAAGAGTCGGAGTGCGCCCAGCAGCTGGCCGACTGCATGGATGTAACGGACTTCCTCCATATCGAGACCGACCACCTTGCCCGGATTGGAGCCTCCAGTCTCACCGACGATAGCATTGACGTCGAGGAGGTGGATCTCGACAGCGACGAGATACCGTCCAGCTACGTTCCGTTTCGCAATGCGAACCTGCTGTCGATGGCAACGTCGTACGCTGAGGCCAACGACTGCGAGGCGATCTTCATCGGTGCGCACAGTGAGGACTATTCCGGCTACCCGGACTGTCGACCGGAGTTCTTCGACGCATTCCACCAGGTCATTGAAGTTGGAACGAAACCGGCGACCACGATTGAGTTGGTCGCGCCGTTCGTCGACTGGAGCAAGACCAAGATTGCGGAGCGTGGCCTCGATCTGGATGTGCCATACGAGTTGACGTGGAGCTGTTACCGGGAGGAAGCTCCGGCTTGCGGTACCTGTGACGCCTGTGCTTACCGGCTCAAAGCATTCCAGGAAGCTGGTGTCGAGGACCCAATCAAGTATGCCGAGCGACCGGTCTACAGCGAGTCGTAACTGTCGGTTAGTTTTGGTGAACTTGCCGGTTTAGACGGCTTCGAGCACGCCGTAGCCCGGGTTCTTGTACAGGACTTCGTCGCAATCCTTGCAAACGATGGTGCCTAAAGGTGTGCGCAGAGGAGCCCCAACGGATCTAAGGGATGTTGAGCTGACTTTGGCAAGTCATGAGACTATTAAATATGGTCTGTCTAGCTCATGCTATAGAGGGTCCAAGCACTCATGCCTCTTCCAGTTGATCTGCTTGTTTCTATCGCAACACCGCTCTCCGTTCTGGTGTTAGCCTATCAGCTGTGGCAACGCAAGAAACAGTTCAGTACGGAATTTGAAGATCACCTCACTGACCAATACCGGGACGTCATCTACGAGATCCCGGTTGATGCCTTACTCAGTGAATCCGATCCTGACGGCTACGAGGGCGAACTCAAGGATTATTACCGATATATCGATCTCTCGAACGAGCAAGTGTTCCTACGGCAGGAAGGACGCGTCAGTAAGTCAACGTGGGAAAACTGGCGAGCAGGCATCGAAACGAATCTTAGTCGTCCTGACTTCGCGGAGGCATGGGATGAGATCAAAGAACAGGCACCGGATAGCTTTAAAGAGCTCCGGAAATTGGAGGACTCAGACAAGCCTGATGACCCCCGATACTGGGAACACCCTTGGCGCGCTCGAATTGAAGACTATTGGTATGCCCTTTGGGAATTCTGACAAAATTAGCCAGACCAACTGATCGATGTTGTGGATTCAGATGCACTTGACGAGCTGATCGCAGGCAAGGAAACGGAAGGATACATCCAATTCGAATTCTCTAGGTGTCTCGTTACTGTTGAGAGTGATGGATCAGACACCGTTGAAATAGCCGTCGACACTAACCAGAAACCGATCTATGTCACAGCGGCGTGGATGTCCCCGTCAAAAAAGGTTCTCGCTCTTTTCAGTGAAGCCAGCGGGTTGCCAGCTTCGAACGAGTCACGTTGGAAGCATTAAGTGGGGTGGTTGCGAACGTCCCAGATAGATGAAAACGGAGCTGGAACAAAATCTCGAGGATTCCTTCGATTTTACCTCGTTCGAGCGGCTTACCGCCACCAGCGAGGCAATTACAAGCAAGAAAGGAAAGCTTCTCTACGTGCCGACCGATATCCCTGTCCCGTTCGACAAACGAGTCCTCAACGCGATCGTGGACAGCGACGAGGTCCGGGTCCTCCCCATGCCGGTTGACGAGTGGGAGTTCCGGGAAACGGTCTATACCGGGATCGAGTACCTCGTCGAGCAGGACGGAGAGGCGACAGTCGTCTTCTTCTGTCCCCGGTCACTTGTCGACAACTACCTGGATATTCCCGGCACCGAGTTCGTCAACTTCGAACGCGTCGAGCTCGAAGACCCGACCCGGACGATCCATGATGCCTTCGAACGTGGCGCGGGCGCAGAACCACGCCCAAGCACCATCGACGACCTTGCCGAATACACGCTCCGTGTCTTCACTGCTGCCGCGACCGGAACAGAGCTGGCACCGACACAGATCCAGACAAGTACTGATGAGCAACTCGACGACTTCTACATTCCCTACGATAACCTGACAGCAGTCCCAACACCCATCCGCGAGTTCTTCCTCAACGGCATCGGCATACCAAACACAGACCTCTTCGACAGGCTCGACACAACAGCACAACAGAACGTCTATATCACACAGCTGCTCGCAGCCTACGGTGACCGCTTCGCCAAAAACGAGCCGAAATACGGGGTCGCAGCAGAGATCCAACAACTCGACCCCGATATCCAGCATCTGTTTCGCCGTCTCGTCGTGAAATGGCTTGCCCAGCGACGCCTGTTCACCGCAACACTGCCCGAGCTCGCTGACATGGAACTGGACCGACCCACCATCGACACCATCCAGGACGCCTACCAGCGCATCACGGAAGATGGCAGTACGCTCAATATTCAGGAGCCGGCAGTAGCTGCCGAAACCCTGACAAAGCACTTCGGTATTCTGTTCGACAACATCGACGAAACCGACTTTGCTGACCTTGTCAACACAGCTCGTGATCAGCTCTCCAGCGACAGTCAGCAGATCGAGGACTACAGCTCGGACCAAGCAGTCCAAACCGTCGACAAAGTCGATACCCTGCTTGATCACCTTGCCGAAGTCGCCCTCATCAAGCATCCTCGCTTCGTCAACGCCGCATTTCCCGAAGAACGCTGGTCATCGATCCTCCAACAGTTCGTCCGGGTCGCCTTCGACAACGACCGCGACGACCTCCTCACCTCCCGTTACCTGACCGTCCTCAATCAGGCTCGGAAGCAGGAACGGCGTGAACGTGAATTCGAAGACCAAGCGGAGACCGTCAGAGAACTTGACGTCAACCTCGCCACCCTGCCCACCTTCCTGGAGCAGTGGACCTCCTACCTTGTGGACACACGGGAAGACAACGATGTCTCACCCCTGCTGCGGCAGGAACTGATCGACAAATACGACGAGTTCTGCTCCGAAGTCGTCACCCAGTACCGAGACATTGTCACCGACGACGACTGGCTCCATCTCTCCGACCTGCTCTCACCGCAACACGACGACGGCGTTACGATCACCGTCATCATCGACAGCTTTGGCTACACCGACTACCTCTTGCTCAACCAGTTCGGTTTCTTCGACCCCGAACCCGACGAGATCGATCTCGTCTTCTCAAACATCCCCTCCTACACTCCATCTGCTATTTCAACCATCTTCACCGGACTACCCGCGGAAGAAACAGGGATCTACAGCTGGGAACCCCGCCACGACAACCGCATCTACAATCTCAAACACCGCAACCCGGACACCGACTACGGATTCATCGACCAGCAGACGGAGAACAGCTTCCACCTCATCCAGCGACCACAGCTCAACGAGTCCGGCATCACCCGTGTAGCCGACGAAATCGCTGACATCAGACTCAGTTCAGACACCACGATCGAAACCGACCATCTTGACGCAGTCCGTGAAGGGTTCGTTGACGAACTCGAAGCAACGTTGGACGAACGCCGTCGTGTCCTCGAAGGCGATGAGTTCGATCCCTCACCGGAAGCCCGAGAGGCACAGAAATCAAATATCGTGCTCTACCTCGAAGACTTCGACCAATACCTGCATGAAACACTCGCCTTCGCCGAGTTCGAGAACTACTACCGGACACTCGGCACCTTCCTTACGGACCTCCTCGCAGACATTCAGGACACGGTTGACACGGCAATCGACGAGACTGCCGAGATCAACATCACCTCCGACCACGGGAAACTCACCCGGTACGAAATGGAGATGATCCTAGACGAACACCCTGAATATGAATTCACCCAACAGATGCTCACGGACTCCATCACGCTTGACCAAGCCTACGAAGTGAACTTTCGAAACGCAGAGTTCACGAATCGCAGCGACAACCACTACCTGACAGTCGCCACCGACGACACCGACCCACCGGTCGACCAGGTCCGTGACATGCTAACCGAAGAGGACGCCGCCGATGTCAGCGACGAGGAACTACGGGCGATCATCGACAAGGTCGACTACCTGCAGTCCGGCTCAAAGTTCGCCTTCGGCAGCACCAACGACGAGGACCCGGTAACGGACCTCAACCAGTTCGACAGTATCGACAGCTACCAGCCACGCGGGGACGGCATCTTCACACTACCAGACGTCGGCCTCGTCTCCCGGTACGACATCAAGAACCGGAGCGGCCACGACCACGGCTATCACGGCGGCACCTCGCTTAGCGAAATGGCTGCCCTGCGCCTCACCTTCCAAGGAGCGTGATCTCACACCATGCCTAGAACATACGAATCCATCCCCCGAGTTGGAAACCAGGATCTGCTCAAAGGAATCGAAAAGCTCGCACAGATCGTCCAGTTCCGCGGCCAGTTAACGAAGGACGAACTACGCGATGAAATGGAAGCAATCAACCGCGACAGAGACTCCAAACTGTTCAAATCGATCGATGAGTGGTTCAAGTTCACGTTCCAAGATCAAAACTGCTCGATCGAGATCATCAAAGAAGCCGACGGACACGTAGAACTGACCGAGGATGGGAAAGAACTCCTCACTGCACCCGACTTCCGTGTCGCCGCCTTCCAGCTCTTGGAACGAAAGTCACGGACCAACTTCACCCATTTCTACGATGTCCTACAGCAAATCGAGCAGAAAGTACAGGCAGGCAATTACGATATGGGCAGCGATCTAGAGGAAACGATCTACACGTGGATCCAGAACAAAGTCACAGCAGGAGCGATTGCCTGCTTCCTCAAGGACTTCGAGATCGTCGTCAAGGACGACGGCCGGTGGGAGATAAATCCAGCGCAGTACACCTATCTCCAGGGTGACGACGAGGATATTGTCGAAGATATCATCGCGGAACATGGTAACCGGATGGATCTCGCCGAACTGGAACAACTCCTGACATTGGATTTCAAGTGGGGCGACGAACAAGTCGATGACATCATACAAGAACTTCAGGACCAGAATCGGGTGGCAACTGACCGCTACGAAGGCAAGACCGTCATTGAACTGGTCACTACCTGAAAATGAGCATCGTCCGCAACGTATTGGATCATCTCGACCGTCCAGGCAACGATATCGCCATCGTCGCGGTCAGTGATGTCCATAGCGAATTCGACACCGTCTTCGAATTTATCAATGAATGCCAGCGCCGTACACCTGACACAGCCTACAGCACCGAATTTCTCCGCCCGCGAGACCGTGATGACGGCAGCGGCGACAAAATCATCCTGATGTCGAACCCTGCCCGGATTACAGAGCACAACGTGCTCGATACCAGAATCTACATCGTTGAACAGACAAACGACCTAAAACACAACCTCATCAAATACCGGATCAACACATGACAGTCGAGGAAGCCAAAGAGGATGTCGTCAACATCCTCGACCGGCAAACCATCAAACGCGTCCGACGTGAATGCGAACGACTAGCCGCGGAAAAAGACCTCCCTGCCTTCGAGGCGTTCCTCGAAGAAGGAACCCACTTCATCCTCACCGAGAAACGCGCAGATATCCTGCACGGTGTCCACGACGGACTCGACAACAAGGATAGCCCCGGCGTCATCCTGCACGGAGCGTACGGGTCCGGCAAAACCGTGATGATGGAGAACATCGCCGCGCTGTGCCAGGCAGACCAAGAGCTCGGCGGCCACGAATTCAGCCAGCTCCACTACGGCGAGACACCGCTCGACTGTATCACAGTCAGCCTAGAGCAAAACGATACTCCAACCGACTTCCTGCACGCCCTCTTCGAAGCCCTGGTCACCCAGAGTGAGAACGTCGGCAGGGATGACCTGAAGGCGATATTCAATGACCGGAAGCTGGACGATCTCACGATGGAGGACTTGGATGAGTCACTCCCGCCCAGCCAACGTGAACACCTTATCGACCTCTTCGAAGACCCGGACTCCCTGGAGGACATCGCCCGCGTCACCAAATCACTGACTGCTGGTGACGCCCACAAGCCGATCACCTGGTTCACGACCTACTACCACGACCGCGAAGGCCGCTACCCTGCACTCTACATCGACGAGTTCGAGCAACTGTTCCGCCAGGGCGTCGACCCCGGGGGAACCTACCGGCTTAAAGCGATCATCCAGAAGATGATCCGGAACGCCGTCTCCGGGTTCGAGGATCTCGATACACCGCCCTACATCCTCTTCGCCAATACACTCTCCCTCGACGAGCTTAAGGACCGGTTCAGTGCGGAGCGCGACCTCATCGACCGGATCACTGAGAGTGTCAGCTACAACATCGACCTCTCCGAAGACGAAACGAAGGAGCTCTTCGCCAAACTCTACCGGCTCTACGTCATCCCTCTCCTCGCCGACCGCGACGGGGAGACCCAGGACTGGCACGACACACTCGCTGCGACCGACATCGGTGACGACGGCTACGTCTACCCGTTCACCGATGACACCCTCAACTTCGCACTCAGCATCGTCCAGAAGTTCGAGGACGAGACACAGGGCGAGACCGTCGTCCGTGCCTTCCGCGACTACAAACGCATCCTCATCGCCTTCCTCGACCACTGGGACGGCGACGGACGCATCGACCTCGACTTCCTCTATCAACACGGCGACCAGGTCCGCGAACAGCTACGTGGCCAGGTCGAACGCGTAAACCTCGACGAACTCCCCGGGGAGGGCAGCATCGAGACCACCATCGAAGCAGACTACAACGATGCTACCGGGATCCAACGCCGTGTTCTCCGCCAAATCGCCAAAGTCGGGATCCTCCAACGCGAAGAACGTCCGGTCTACTTCACCGCCGACGAGATCACCGTTATTGCGGACGGCATCGAGCTACAGATCGAGGAAAGTGAAGCGGCTGATCTGATTACGCAAGCTGCCAACGGTCCTGACTACTTCGAACAGGAAGGCGACCGTCTCGAATTCAACCCGAACGAACTGACAGGTACCGCAGCCGGTGAGGATGAACTTTCCCTCGCCGACCAGGTCGGCGAAACGGTCAACGACCTCGGTTTAGAGGAGAAGAACTTGATCCAGCTCTGGGAGACGATGCAGGAGCAGTGCTTCCCAGACACGTCGTTCGAGAACCAGAACGACCAGTACCTGGAGTTCGAGACCGACGACCTCAACTACACGTCGAACGTCTATCTCACACTTGCACCTGACTCGCTGCCGGAACAGCTCCAGGTGGAAGTTGATGACGAGGCACTCCACATCGTTATCCGGCTCGGCCGAGATCCGGACGGCGATCTCCCGGCGCGATTCTACGTCACTGAACGGAACGGCCGTGCTTCGAACATCACCGACGAGATCCAAGCAAGCCTCAACCAAGAAATCGAGGCCCACTTCGACGAGGACAGCGACTACTACGACCTGATCGAGGCGATCCAGGACAAATTCCCCCGGTTCGATCTGTACCAGGCCTACGTGATGTTCCTCAAACTGTCCCTGGCGGAACTGGCAGGGGAGGACATCCACAACGATATCACTGCCCGGACAGCGGAACGGATCAGTTTCTCCATCATCACGACGGTCGACAGCAACGTTACCAACATCGCCGACGACTATCCACGAACCAAGCTCGGGTTCAACGGGGCCTACGCCGGGAAGAACTACCTCAACCTCGTCTACGGAATCAAACACCTCGAACAGGAAGGCGAACTCATCCACAGCAACGCCAACCACCCACGCATCGACGTCCGTTCCTTCGGACGAGTCAGCCGCACACGGGAATCCGGCGACGAATTCCGTTCCATCGTCAGCTCCTTCGCCGACAACGAATCCTTCATCCAGGAACAGGACGATGGCGAGTTCCGCCTTGTCCCCCAGTTCAGCAGTTACAGCCCGATCTTAGACAAAATCGAATCACAGCTCGACGAGGACGGCCTCGACTTCGATGAGATCCTCGAACTCATCTTCGGCACGGCCGAGGTCGAAAACGTCACCAAGGCGATGGTCTACCTCTTGCTGGTCCTCGGCCAGTACTGGGACAACTATAGCTGGGTCTTCGAGGACGACGCCGAGACCACCATCATTCCTGCCAACGTCCGGATCGAAACCCAGCGCGAACAGACCCGCCAGCAGATTGGCCGGGCCATCGAGATCGCGATCCTAGACCAGGCCAAGCAGGATGACCCGGACAGTGAACCGGTCGAGGATCTGAAATCAAAGTACGACAGTGTCGACGATGCCGATGCAACCCGGCTCGATGAGCTTCAGGACGAGGTCGATGCTGACTGGGAGTTCGACTACCAGGGTGTGAACGAATCACTCCGTGAGATCGGTGCCAACGATGTGTTTGCTGACACGGCTGTGGCGACGTACGCGACCACGATCCGACCGCTTGGATCGATCGATGCCGAACTCCGCTACCTCATCCTCGACGACCTCGACCACCTCGTCACCCAGGTCAAACAGGCGGCCACCGTCCTTGAGAAACAGGAGCAGTTGGATGACTTGGTGACGAAGGTCGAATGGTTCGACCTCGACCCCGACCTCCAATCAGAGGGACTCGAAATCGATTGTATCACCACCGTCGAGGAGTTCTGGGAATCCCGCCAGGTTGAACGCAACATCGAAGACGCGGACATCGCCGATGACCTGGACGGCTACCTTGAGGACAATATCCAGCTGAACCGGCTCTTCAACATGCTGCAGCGTAGCCGGAAGAGCATCGTTCCCCAGGTCGACACCTACGATGCTGATGACGACTTGGACGACCTCAACACTGACCTTGACCTAGTCAGGGGAGAATTGGAGGACGCGATCGAAGAGGAACAGGACAAGGTCGACGACGCGCAGGACGAACTGGAGGAGTTCCGTGACCGGATTCCCGGCGAGTCCAGCTGGCTCCGCCACGGGGACAACGCCCTCGACGACTGCAAATCGGAGCTGGAAAGCTCGCCGGAACAGTTCGACCATGAACAGTACGGTGAATACTGGCGTCAGTGGGAGCGAGCACGGGACAACCTTGAGGAAGAGGCGTTCGGCGAAGACGAGTTCGAAGACACCGTCAGGAAGTACGACAGCGACATCGATATCGAAGTGGTCGAAAACGCTGCCGAGGACGGTATCGACTCCAAGTTCACCGAACTCGACGATGACGCCTTTGAACAGGTGATCGCTAGATTGGACAGCGACTCGGAGACTGCCGAGGAACTAAAGCAGTCGCTGCTGAAGATTCGTGTGAAAGCTGAACTTATGGGGAGTCAATCATGATCATCGGCGGCGACAAGGAGGAACTGTCCGCCTATCTCGGCCGCAAGTTCGACAGCGACAACGAGCTGGGTGAACCAGTTCGCTTGGACCTCAACGAGCCGCACATGGTCACCGTCTGCGGCAAACGCGGCTCCGGGAAATCCCACACGCTCGGGGTGATGATGGAGGAACTGATGACCCTGCCCACACAGGTCAAGTCGAACCTGAACGGCTTGGTTATCGACGCGATGGGCATCTACTGGAGTCTCCAGGTCCAGACCCCAGATACGGACCTGCTCGAGGACTGGGATCTGTCACCTTCTGAGTACCCGGTCAAGGTCTACTATCCTGCCGGGCTCGAAGAACAGTACGAAGAGATCCAGCAGTACTTCCACGAAGGCTTCGAACTCTACCCGTCCGAACTCTCCGTCGAGGACTGGCTGTACCTGCTCGATATCGACGAAACCCAGGCACAGGCCGGCTTGCTCTCCCAAGTCATCGAAGAGGCAGAGGAGGACTTCGGCCAGTACTACAGCATCATGGACCTGCTCGACAAGGTCGAAGCATCTCCTGAATCAGCCAACATCAAGGATGCGCTTCACCGCCGCCTTGAGAAAGCAAAGAACTGGGGGATTTTCAGCTCCTCGGGCTCCAAGATCGAGGAGATCGTCGAAGGCGGCGAATTCGTTGTCCTTGACCTCTCCGGTGCCGGTGCCCTGCCGTGGAACGTCCGCACTATGCTCACCGGCATCCTTGTCAAGAAAATGTACAACAAGCGGAGCTTCGACCGCAGCCGGGAAGAAGTCAAGAAAATCAAAGGCGAACACACTGAGGTCAACTTCCCCCTCGTCTGGCTGTTCCTCGACGAAGCACACCTGTTCGCGCCGTCGGGGCATAGCGAGCCCAGCACAGATCCACTCGTTGAATGGGTGCGGCAGGGCCGTCGACCCGGGCTCTCCCTGGTCATGGCCACTCAGCAACCCGGGGCACTCGACAACAGGATCCTCTCCCAGTGTGACACCCTCATCATCCACCGTCTCACTGCTGGCCAAGACTCAGATGCTGTCGGAGACAAGATCTCTGAACTCCACGACGCCCAAACCATAAGCCACTATATGCAACAAATTCCGAAAGAGCCGGGCTACGCCTACGCCATGAATGACGACGCCGAAACCATCGTCCCGGTCAAAGTCCGCCCCCGGAAAAGCTGGCACGCCGGCGAATCCGCCAAACTCGAAGAATTCCTTCCGGAAACATAATCTGGGCTTCCGGTAGTCTGTTAGATATCACGGACCTAAAACCAGATTACTTGGTGGATGGCCACGACGATATCCTGTCAGGAGGTAGTTTTTTCATAGCGTGAACGAAGTCCGAATCCGTCTAAAATATTTTTTCAGATTCTGCTGCTGTCTTAATGATGTCAAAAACTTCTGTCTGGAAGCTGTATAGTCCAGTACCGTAGTTTTGGGTATTGTCTGTAATGTCGTCGAAGTTATCACTGTACTATTGACTTTGTTTGTGAATCCTAGACGGAGCAGAGGGATCCATTCACAGAGGTGTTCGATCGTGGTTGCCATCATTAACACAAATTGAATCCAGATTGGGATTATTCGACTCGTCGTCTTGAGAGTGGCATTGAACGCTCTATATCGAACAAGTGGCTTTCCGGAAATAGCTACTCTCATAGAAGAAACGCACTACTGCAGGTGGTTCAAGTAAATAAAGAGAAGCAATCAGCCGCTTTCCGGAAATCACCCGGTTATACTTTTAATACTCAACCCCAAATCAGCTATACAGAAACTAAATGATCCGCGATGCTCGCGTGCTCCGCGCCGGGTTCGTCCCTCGGGAAGTTGAGCATCGCGATGCCGAGGTCAACCACCTCTCCAGCGTTCTCGAGCCCATTACGAACGGTGAACCCGCCGACACGGCCATCGTCACTGGACCCAGCGGCGCCGGCAAGACGTGCATCTCGCAATTCGTCACCGAACGCCTACGTGAGGAGGTGCTCGACGTCGAGGCCACCTACGTCAACTGCTGGCGTAACTACACCCGATTTCGGACCCTCTACCAGATCCTCGACGACCTCGGCGCGACCATCGACATCCACCGGCAGTCGACGCCCCACGACGAACTCGTTGATCGCCTCCAGCAGCATGACGGCCCGCGAACCGTCGTCATCCTCGATGAGGTCGACCAGCTCGAAGACCCCAGCGTCATTTACGACCTCCACAGCCTCCCGCAGTTCGCGATTATCTGCATCGCGAACAAGGAAGAGGAGCTGTTCAGCCGCGTCGACGACCGCCTCGTGAGCCGGCTGCGCTCCAGCGAGCACGTCCGGATGGACAAGTACCACGACGAGCAGCTGTACGACATCCTGAGTGCGCGGGCGAAGTGGGGACTCGATGAGGACGTCATCACCGACGACCAGCTCTACCGGATCGCCGACGCGGCCGCCGGCGACGCCCGCCTCGCAATCGGCATCCTTCGAACGGCCGCCGGCAAGGCCGATCGCGAGAACCACGAGCGCATCACCGACGACATTCTCCTGGACGCCGCCGAGGATGCTCGGGCCCAGATCAAGCAAAAGAGCCTCGACTCGCTCACGCCACACCAGCGCGTCGTCTACGACATCGTTCGCGAGCACGGCCCGGTCGGGCCGAGCGAGATTCACGAGCGCTATTCCGAGGACGTCGATGATCCGCGGACGAAGCGGACTATCCGCACGTACCTCTCGAAAATGGAGCAGTACAACCTCCTCGAGGCGGAAGGGACGAGTCGGGACCGAGAGTACTCGCTCGTCGATTCAGCGGCGGCGTCACCGATGCAGTAACGGTGACCCCATCAGCTTTCAGGAACTGAACTCGCCGAGGCCCGATTGCTCGTGGTCCAGTGGCTCGATGACCTGGGGATCGTCGTTGCCGGGGTTGTTGACCCGCGTCGAAATCTCGTAGGCGTCCAGATCGTCCTTCGGGTACGGCTGGCACAGTTCCTTGCGGGTGTCCGGGTCTGCGGCGAGCCAGTCAGATTCCGCGTCCTGCGGGAGGACGACCGGCATCCGGTCGTGGATTGAGTTCATCAGGTCGTTCGGCTCCGTCGTGAGAATCGTGACGCACGAGATCGTCTCGTCGTCGCCCTCCCAGACGTCCCAGAGCCCGGCCATCGCGAATGCGGGGTCGTCCTCCCGGTAAATCCGGTAGGGCTGCTTCGACCCGCCGTTCGGCGATTTCCATTCGTAGAACCCTGACGAGGGGACGAGGCAGGGACGTGATTTCCACGCCCGCTCGAAGACGCGTTTCTCGTCGGCAGTCTCGGATCGAGCGTTAATGATGCCCTCTTCGGGTTCGTCCGCCCAGAACGGAATCAGCCCCCAGTGGTAGGCGTCGATCTCGTCGGAAGCCTCGTTCGTGATGATGTGGAGGTCGTCGCCAGGTGCGATGTTGTATCGGGGTGTGTACCCGCCGTCCGCGACGACCTCGGCATCGAAGCGGGCCTCGAGGTCTGCTTGGTTGATGAAGAGCGAGTTTCGGCCACACATACATCCGGGTCCGACCGGGAGAGTCTTCAACGTATCTGGAAATGTGAACGGCTCTGAATCGTGCTGTTAGAGCTCGGTCGGGGACAGTAGCTCACAGAGAACAGCTGCTTGGTCAAGAAGTGCGTCGAAGAGCCGTTCAGTCGGTCGATATAGCGCGTGGTGTTCATCAACAGAGTATGGGGTTTTCTCATCATCTGTGTGTGAGAGAAATCCGCACTCAAGAAGCGGAGCAAGGGTAGTATCCAGCGCAGTTCCGGAACGGCCGGATTCGGCTTCAAGAGTGTGTCGAGGGAACTCAGAAAGGAACCGCGTACAGCAACTCAGGACGTGAGCACGTCGATCAGCGAATAGTTCGTTGAGCGCAGTACGATGGGTGCGTGTCCAATACTCATCGAGTTTGACGTATGTGCGAACGATCGGGGATAGCTCGTTCAAGGAACCAGTAGCATGGACGATGCCAAGGTCGTTGAGCGCATGTTGGTCTTTGGTGTCCAAAGACTCGCCGAGGGGATGGAGAACAGTTTGAAGCGCCTCGTGGTACCGCGAAGTGAGGAATTCCCCGGCAACAACGTGGGCGTTCACGATATTTCGAGTTGGGTGCATCGACTCGTGGTGGTCGGGGTTTCGGTGGTCGACGTGGGTTCGTGGATAGCTCATAGAGCACCTCTTCCAACGTGGCGTTGAGCATTAACATTCCGAGCAGTCAGGCTCGAGACTGCAGCTGGGTAGGTTTAACCAACACACCGCTGTCAATACGGCCGGGTGTTGGTTAACACGAAGTACGATCGATTCAGGAACTATTCTCGGAAACAGGATCCAAACGGAGACTACTCGGGACTGTACCGGGATTGGAGGGGATCACATCGAGTTTCCTGAAACGCGGAAGCGACACGCCGCGGCTTATCGGGAACGTAGACAACTAATCGAGTATGGGAAAACACTCAACGTCGAACCGATTGGCGGTGGACCAGCCGACACGGGGCGCTGACCGCAATCGGTCCCTTGCTGACCAGGCCGATCCGACTACGGACGAGATGTTGTTGCCGTCACTCGGCGACGGCATCACGCTGCTCGACGTCGAGGGAGGCCGCGGCGTCCCGATCCTGCAGTCGCTCGTACTCGACCATCTCCTCCTGCACGACGGGCCCGCCTTCTGGGTCGACGCAAATGGTCACGCGACGACGACGACACTTGCCCAGATCGCGCCCAGTCAACGGTTGCTCAACCGAATTCACGTCGCCCGCGGATTCACCGCCTACCAGCACTACGGCGCCGTCTGTGATCTCCCGACGGCAGTGAACAAGTCGATCCAGATGTCTACCACTGACGCCGGGGCGGCCGGTCGAGGGGAACCAAGTCGTGACGAGGACACGTCGCCCCATACGCCCGCCCTCATCGTCGCGCCGGCCGTCGACGCCCAGTACCGCGCCGACGATACCCTCGGCGAAACCCACGCGGGAACCCTTCAGGCTCGAACTCTCGCCCGGTTATCGACCTACGCCGAGGGGTACGACATCCCGGTGCTCGTTACGCGAAACGAACGAAACGAATTCACCGAGTCAGTCGCGACGGTCGCCGACCACCACCTAGAGTGCGAGCAGACTCGGATGGGGCCACGGGTCGTCGGCAAAGACTTCGAGACGCTCGTCTATCCCGTCGACGACGGCGCGTACTACCAGACGACGTTCGCGTACTGGCGGCAGCTGCTCGCGGCACGCGCCACGCAGGTCGGCGTGGAACCGACAACGTCGACGCCGTCGACGCCGACCCCGGAGGGTGTCGGGACAGGCGTCACAGCTGACGGTGAGACGGTGGCGGCCACCGCAGACCCCTTGCTCGATGCATGGACGGCGAGCGGTACAGGAGGCCGGTAGCGATGGGGCGGACGAACCCGACGTACCGGGATGCGCTCCGGGCCATCGAAGAGCGGTGGGCGGAGTTCCGCCGAGCACTGCGGCGTCGCGACCAGCCGCGCTTCGACCGGCTGTTCGAGTACGCCCGCGAGCACGCCGACGCGAGCGGGCTGTTGAACCACCAAAATCCGCTGCTGCCGGCGCTGCTCAGCATCGATATCGAACAGGAGGCCCGCCTCGACGACCACGAGGAACGCCTCGAAGAGCTCGAAGCCGCGGTCGCAGCACGCGATGATCAAGAGAGTGCCCCACCGGACTCGAACCCGTGACGATGCCGTTCAGTATCGACTTTCTGGACGACGGCCGCGTCCTGGAGTGGGAGGCAACCGCCGACGGCGCCGTCGCGACCGAGCACGATGACTACACCCCACGCTTCTACGTCGCCGCTCGCGACCCAGCGTCCGACATCGACCTCACGACACTCCAGTCGGTGTACGACCAGCACCCGGACGTCGTCGCGACCGGGATGGTTACGCGACGCCCCGGCTTTCGACGAGACGAGGAGACTGTTCTCGCGGTCGACGTCGCCCACATCGACAGCGTCACCCCACTCGCCCGGCAGGCACGCCAGTTGTCGGAGTATCCAGTCGGGGATCTCGCCTGCTTCAACGTCGACTTCTCGCGAGAGTTCCGATACTGTCTGGAGACCGGCGCCGATCCGACGCCGGCGAGCGAGCTGTCGACCCTCCGGCTCAGCGTTCCAGTGACCGAAACGAGCAACGACGTCTATGGGGAGTTGTCCGTCGCCGGCGACACCGTCACCGGCTCGCCGACGGATATCCTGACCGCCGTCCAAGGGGCACTCGAAGCGCACGATCCGGACGTCCTGGTCTGCTCAACCAGCGAGATCGTCCCGACCCTGTACGAGATGGCGACGGATGCCGGCATCGACGACTTCTCGCTGAGCCGGTGGCCGGACGTCGACTACCAGCAGCTCGCGAGCCGGTCGACGTACTCGAGCTACGGCCGCGTCGGCCACTCGCCGGCGCGGTACAACGTGCCCGGCCGGGCGATTATCGACGAGTCGAACACGTTCTTCTACGGAGAGACGAACCTCGACGGCGTCCTCGACCTCGTATCGCGCTCGAAAAAACCCGTCCAGGAGCTCGCGTGGGCGTCAATCGGGAACGTGCTCACGGCGATCCAAATCTGTGAGGCCAACGACCGCGGCGTTCTCGTGCCACGAAACTCCTGGCGCCACGAGTTCTACAAGCCGATGGGGACGCTCCACGATGCCGACCGCGGCGGCTTCATCTTCGCGCCCGAGGTCGGCCTCCACGAGAACGTCCACGAACTCGACTTCTCCTCGTTGTACCCGAACATCATCTGTACCCGGAACGTCTCGCCGGACGTTATCCGGTGTGACTGTCACAGCGACCGCGACGACGTCCCCGGCCTCGGATACTCGATCTGCGACGACCGGGGCTACCTCGTCGACGTGCTACAGCCGATCATCGACGCGCGCGACGAGATCAAGGCGGCCATCCGTCACGAGAAGGAACGAGACGACCCCGACGAGGACCGGCTGGCGGAACTCGAGGGACGGTCGGGAGCGCTGAAGTGGATCCTCGTCGCCTGCTTCGGCTATCAGGGGTTCAGCAACGCGAAGTTCGGCCGCATCGAGTGCCACGAAGCAATCAACGCGTTCGCTCGCGAGATCCTGCTGACGGCGAAACAGCGGCTGGAAGCTGGCGGCTGGCGGGTCGTCCACGGCATCGTCGACTCCATCTGGGTGACGCCGGACCCTGATGTCGACGACGAGGACCGCGAGGACCTCGGGACGCTTGCGACGGAGATTACGGACCGCGTCGAGATTCGGCTCGAACACGAAGCTCAGTACGACTGGGTGGCGTTCGTTTCGCAGCGCGAGAGCGATGCCGGCGCGCTGACGAAGTACTTCGGAAAGGTCGCCGGCGACGACGACTTCAAGATCAGAGGTATCGAAGCCCGGCAGCGTTCGACCCCACCGTTCATTGAGGACGTCCAGCGGGACTGTCTTGACCAGCTCGATGCCACGCGGTCACCGGACGCGGTGCTCGGACGGCTCGAACGCGCAATCGCCGAACTGCAGGCGGGCAACGTTGCAGTGGAGCGGCTCGTCGAACGGAATCGTGTCTCCAAGCCCCTGGAAGGCTACTCACAGAATACCCAGAATGTGGCCGCCTTGAAGCGAGCCCGCGAGCAGGAACTGGCAGTCCACCCGGGTCAGGATATCGAGTACGTGGTCGTCGACGACGAGAAATCCTCGCGAGACCGGGTCGCCCTCGCCCACGAGGAGACCGAGACCTACGACGCCTCGTACTACGAGACGCAGCTGGTCAGAGCGGTCGAGAGCGTGCTGTTGCCGCTGGGGTGGGATTGTACAGATATTCGACGGAGACTCGCGGAGACACGGGAGGTGGAGCTGACGGAGTTTACAGCAGCCCGGAACGGATGAGTAGTCTCAAATCTCTTCTGAGGTGAGCAAAATCACAAGTGGGCGACGAGGTCGATCCCATTCACACTCTGGGGGGTCCTGCTCTCTGGAACACCCCCCGGAGTGTGAATGGAGATAAATCAATCACACCGAGGGTGGACAACCTATATGTGAATGGGGCGAATTGGTCCGGTCATGCCAAACAACGATTCCACGCAAACAACCGTCGACGAGATACTAAATGTCGACGAGGGGGATAGCGAAGATGAATCGGATATTTTTGAGAAACCGTGGTTGCTCGAGATCGATAACGTTCCTGACGCCAATCGAATTGTCGGACGAGATGACCATATCACGTTCTTGGCCAAGAATCTCCGAAAGATGCGGACAAACAGCGTCCCGGATAACGTCCTGGAGTGGGGAGAAACCGGGACGGGGAAGACACTAGTTGCAAGACACGTCTGCGAGCGGCTTGAAGCAGCAACTGCAGGAACGGATTCTCCCATCGTTACTGCCTACATTAACCCAGACCCCATCTCTACGTATACCTCCACCTTCCGAAAGATTGCAGAGCAGGTGAACGCGAAAGCAGAGAACCCACTTGATGTCCCCTATCAGGGCCTCTCAGCCGAGCATTATCGGGATCAGAAATTGTGGCCCGTTGTTCAGAGGGAGTTCTCTGGCGGCCTCGTCGTCATCATTGATGAAATCGACAAGCACGGAGAAGTCAACGAGGTCCTCTACACGCTATCACGGACACAATCAAAAGACGACGTTGACTTCCCAGTCGTTACAATCGGGATTTCGAACGACATCGAATTCAAAGGAGAAATTGAGTCACGGGTTCAATCGACTCTCCAGCCAGAACACCGAACGTTCACGCCGTACGAAGAAGACCAGCTCATTGCAATCCTCGAAAATCGACGGGACGCATTTTACGACGGTGTCCTCGATGACGAGGTGATTCCAACCACAGCTGAACTCGCAGCTGAAGAACACGGTGACGCTCGACGGGCAGTCCGATTGTTCCGGAATGCGGGTGAGATCGCCGACGAAGAAGGCGACGATATCGTGACCGCGAATCACGTTCTCGAAGCTGACGAACTCGTCGAAGTTGAACTCTTTATGGAGATGGTGAAAGGGACTCCGTTGTCCGGGAAATTACTCCTGTTTGCTCTCACGCGTCTTGACCGGAATAACCCGGAAAAAGAATGGTTCCGGACGTCAGAGATTCACGAGGTTTACCAAACAGTAGCACGGGACGTCGAAGTAGAGCCCAAGGGGTACAATCGTGCGCTTGAGCTTCTGAACAAGCACGTGACGACAGGAGTTCTCGAATCGAAAAAGAAGGAAGGCGGAGATCAGGGGAAGTTCAGGTCGTATTCGCTCCAAGGAGACGTCGAGAGTACACGAACTGGACTGATCAACTCGACGCCGGAACTCCAGATGTTGATGGGATGGTGACACCCCCACCCCTCGGTGTGAATGGTCCCCCATAGGATACGACGGTTGTAGAGATAGAGTGCGAGTCGAGGAAGCAGGCTCGTTCGTCTGAAGAACCTAGTACGGCACGGAGAGCGGCTTACACGTTCTGTCACGGTAGCTGACCCGACCCGCTACTGCACCGCACCGCAGCTGTAGTTATCTTTATTATACTACAGTCTAAACAGTTCTCCGAATAGACGTATTCTGAAAGGCGAGGCCTTGTGCCGAAGCCGAAGGTTCGCCACTGAGGCGAGAACCTTCCCTACGGCGTGAGGACTTCAGCTGTTAATGCCTTCTTAATCGCGGTACCCTGGGTGGTGGACCATTCACACTGAGGGGTGTGGGGGTAAACGAGGCGTAATCTATCCGCGTGTTACTCTGTCTTCTCTCGGCGTGAAGTCTCGTTAGAGATCGGCGGTTGGTAGCCCATTCACACCGAGGGGTGTCGGGTAAACCGATCCCATTCACACTCTGGGGGGTGTCATCTGCTACGCTACGAATCACGTTGAAACGAACATCAGGCTACAGTTCCATCTCGTCTACTCGTCGGGATTCACCGGCCCTTTGTACTTCGACGTCACCGAATCGCCTTCCCGCCACTGCCAGTAGTAGTAGCGGTTGTCGTTGATCTCCTTGATCGTGATCGTCGCCTTCGCCGGCACGTCGTCTGGGAGGTCATCGGGGCGCTCCTCGACGTCGGCGTCGTCCGCTTCCTCCTCGAGACGGGCTTCCCGCTCTTTGTGTTCGGCCAACGCCTCGGCGTAGCTGGCAACATCCCGAAGATGCTCCGGTGTGGCTTCATTGAGCGTGTTGACGATCTCCGTCGGGAGGTTCGCCGGTGGGGTCGGGGGTTCGTAGGACATCGGCTACTCTCGTGTTAACCAACACGGCCCATGAACCCATAGTTTTGTTGGTTAAGACGATGGGGGCGGTTCTCGCGATTGTTGGCTGTAACACTACTCGAAACTTCTTTATATATAAGTTTCGTACTATGTTACACCGTGCTCCGGCGCATCGAACTCGAGGTCCTCGCCACGGTCGACCGCGGCGACACGATCTCCGAACTCGCGACGAAACTCGACCACAGCGAGAGCTACCTCTCTCGTGCCGTCGCCGACCTCGTTGAGAAAGGGCTCGTCTACACGGAACGCGATGGCCGGCGAAAACGAGTCGTCCCGTCGGATGCTCGCGCCGTCGAACTCTATCAGGACCTCGTTCGTCAGCACTCCCACATCGAGTTCCCCGAGCTGCTGACCGGCAAGGCACTCGAGGTGCTGTACTACCTCGACCAGCCGCGAACCGTCTCCGAGATCGCCGACCGAAGCGGCAATTACCGCAACACGGTCAACCGCGTCCTCAAGCGGTTTCGCGACCGTGGGCTCGTCGGGACCGTCGACGGCCACTACGAGTTCAACGCCGACTTCGACCGCCTCCACGAGTTCGCGCGTGAACTCGCACATCATCTACATCGCCAGCGCCTCGAAGCCGTCACCCCGAAGGGCACGATTCTCTGGGAGGACTACGACGAATTCCTCGCCCAGGCTGAGACGGAGATCGAGGCAGAGGGGTTCCACGAAACCGGCCTCAATCGGTTCGCGGCCTTCGACCTCCAGTTCCTGCTCACCGGCCACCGCTACTACGTCTACTCCGAGGACCTCGACGCAGTCTCGCCGGCGGAGCTCTGCTGTCACACACTGTTAATCGACGACGGCAGCCGCCACCGCTCGTACTGTCTCCTTCTACTCAGCCACGTCGACGTCGACGAGGCGGATCTCCGAGAGCAGGGGGCGAAGTATGGCCTCGAAGACGAAATCGACGCCTTGCTGCGCTACCTCGAGACGCACGGCGAGGTCGACGACGACCGGCTCCCGGAGTGGGACGAGTTCCAGGAGCTGGCGGCTGACTACGAGGTGCCACTACCACAATGAGACCAACATTCGGCCGCGAGTACATCGAGAACGAATTCCAGCGAATCGGGGACGGGCTATCTGAACCGCTCACGGTCTACCTGATCGGTGGTGGCGCGATGTCGCTGCGCGACCTCAAGGGGGCGACGAAAGATATCGACCTGGTCGTCCCAGATGGCGACGCGTACGGTCAGCTGTGGGCCGTCCTGATGGACCTCGGGTATGCGGAGGTCCAATCGCTGGATCCAGATTACCGGGCGCTGGGGGCGACGAGCTGCGTTGAGAACGACGATGGGTGTCGCCTCGACATCTTCAACCAACAGGTCGCGAACAAGCTCGTGCTCACCGACGGGATGCAAGAGCGCAGCGAGCCGTTCCTCGACACGGATCGACTGACGGTCCGGCTGGTCAGCAACGAGGATATCTTCCTGTTCAAGGCGATCGCAGGCCGCGACGACGACATCGAGGACATGAATATGCTCGTGCAGGCCGGCCTCGATTACGACGTCGTCCGGGCTGAACTCGAAGCCCAGATCGAACGCCTGGGGGACGATCAGTTCGCCACGTTCGCGAACGAGGCCCTGGTCGAACTCGAGGAGCGGTACGGGGTGACCACGCCGATCGAGGACCGCGTCCAGGAGCTCACGAATAGGTACTACCGGGGGCTCGAAGTCCTCCAGGCACTCGACGAGCTGATGGCCGTCGACGAACTGGCCGCGGAACTGGAGCTGGATGACGAGGAGGTTCGGGACCGGATCGCGTATCTCTCAACGTTCGACCGGGTCCAACGAGATGGCGACACAGTCCGTCCCGTGGAGTAGGTTACTCCCAATATCGTTACTTAAAACGGCACCTGATGGCGGCTGTCGTCACCAGTTGATTCACGGGTTGCGTCAAGCAGGTTTTATCCAGCAAGCCCGAACGGCCGGTATCATGCGGGAGTTCGTCTTCACAGTCGAATACGAGAAGGGGGCTGACGGGGTGATGGATCTCTTCATCGACAATCCGGATCTGTATGCCCGGTCGATGGAGATCAGTGCGACCAACGAGGCGGTGTGGGGTATTGAGAAGATCGTCGGCCCCGCTGCTGTCCTCGACGAGGTCGAGGACGCACTGGAACGCGTCGCTGATTCTCCGGGCCCAACCGGAATGTGTGGGGCACCCGTGACTGAATACGAATACACAATCCTCTCGTCGAATGCGGAATCACGGAAGATTCACTGGCTTCGCCGGGAAGGTGATGGTGCACGGTCGATTCCCTTGGTCGCGGCGAAGCACATCGGCGAGGGATTGATAATGCGCACGGAACGGCGTGGCGACCAATACCGGTGGCGGATGCTTATCGACGGGACAGTATCAGGGATTCACGAGGACATCCGAGCGAACCTCCGAGAGGGGCTGTCGCTTACTGTTGAACGACTCGGCACGCCGCCGTGCTTGCTCGAAGACGGTCGTGTCCAGCAAACGCTTACGCCCGAACAGAAGGCAGCACTCGAGGCTGCAATCGAACGTGGGTACTACGAAGAGCCACGGCAGCAATCGGTCGCGGAAATCGCCGAAGACGTCGGTGTGTCACGGTCGACGTTCCAGTACCGTCTCAACCGAGCGGAGGCGTGGCTGGCACAACAGTTCGCCGCCGATTCGCTTGACATCGACCTCGACGTGGATCTCGATCCCGAGGACATCGAGTTCATCCAGTAGAAAGCACGTCGAACTCCTCGACGGTTGGAATATGTCGAAGTAAATCCCACCCCGACGGCTCTCGTAGGCCCGGGTATGGCAACGACTGGTGCGAGTGTTCAGCTGATTCGAAACGCGACTGTCCTCCTGGACGTCGGTGACACGACGTTCCTCGTGGATCCGATGTTCACACCGCAGGGCGAGAATCCGACGGTGACAGACAACCCGGCAGTTCCGGAGTTCCTCACCACGGCGAATCAGGACCGGAATCCGCTTGTTCCGCTGCCTGACGTTGACCTCACCTACGACGCTGTGGTCGTTACGCACCGCCACCCCGACCACTGGGACGAGGCGGCCAGAGAGGAACTCGATGCCGACGTGCCGCTGTTCTGTCAGCCCCAGGGGGCCGACGCCTTCACTGATGAGGGCTTTACTGATGTTCGCCCCGTCGACGACGAAACCTCCTTTGAAAGCATCACTATCCACCGGACGCCGGGCCAGCACGGGCACGGCGAACTCGCCGAGGGAATGGGCCCGGTCTCGGGCTTCGTCTTCGAGGCCGACGAGACAGTGTATGTCGCCGGGGACACGATCTGGTACGAGCCGGTCGAAGAGACACTCGACCAGTACGAACCCGATCTGGTCGTTCTCAACGGCGGCGAAGCGCAGTTCGATCAAGGCGAACCCATAACGATGGGTGTCGAGGACGTCACCGCGGTCCGCGAAGCCACTGATGCCGAGATAGTGGTCGTCCATATGGAGGCGATCAACCATTGCTTGCTGTCGCGCGAGGAACTGCGGGCAGAGACAGCGGATGTACACGTTCCCGAGGACGGCGGGCGGTTCAGTCTATAACGTGGGACGCCCATCTGCAACTGTCCCGTGTCGTAACCACTGGTTCCGGGTGGTTACCTCGCTAGCTCAGCTCGGAGTCGGCCATCCGGACGCGGAACGCGGCCCCGTTTGATCTCGTGATCGACGCGACGCAGGTGCTTGCAGCCGCCTTCGGGTGAACGCTGCTGCCAGTCGGGACAGGTACACGATTCGTCGATGACGTCGACTTCGTACCTGTTGCCGGACGCGGACTGCACCTCGTAGCGGCCACCTTTCGAGAGGAGTGAGACGTCCATCGCTTCGGCGACAGCACGCTTCTTGCGGGGCTCGAGATCGTCCTCCGACTGTGCGTTCTCGTCGACGACCAGTCGGTCGCGAACGTCGCACGTTCGGCCACCGTCGGGAGCGACGGCTTCCGCAGGCCCCCTGAGCCGCTCGTGGAGCACTTCCTCCACCGGATGGCCTTCCGGCCACAGGTAGTGGACTTCACGGCGCTCGCGATGGTCGTAGGAGCCGTACGCGGCTGCGCACCCAGTCCAGACGCGCCAGGCACCCAGCGCAGCCATCACGTCGACGATGTCACGGGGAACTGTCTGGTGGTCGTCCGGGAAGAACACCCGGAAGCGGGTACACGCCTCCTGCGGCGGGACGGTCTCCCACCAGTCTTCGCTGGAGCCCCAGCTGTCGTACATCGCGTCGTCCCTCCCGTAGCCGACGGTCACGCCGTCGATCGGCGTCCAGTCTGCTGGGAGGTAGTCCGCCTCGCCTTCGAGCACCCGAAGAACGGCGTATCGGAGGTATTCGTGGGCTTGGTTGTCTGTCGTTCGGGCGACCTGATCGTGCTGCTCGGCAACGTGCTCGGCTTCCTCGAGGACCGTCGTGAGATAGGGTTCAGTCATCATTCGACGGAGGTCTGAATGCGCCTCCGCCCCTCGGCGGGCGCAGAAAAACTTAACCAACAGAGCGGAAGGAATCCATCACTCTGTTGGTTAACTAGATTGGGATGAGGATTCGCTTTCGAGCACGTCGATGAGCTCTTCTGCTGTGGAACTGATCCGTCCGAGCCGCTCGCGAACGACCTCGGAATCGTCCGACTCCCACGCAGCGAGGTAGAACGCCGATCCGCTCGTGTCGAGCCCGCAGTACCGCCCAACGACGTACGCGACGGCTTCGGCCTCGACTTCGCGTTTCGACCGCTCGGTGTCGTCGTCGACGTCGAAGTGGAGCAGAGCGTGCGCGTACTCGTGAATCAGCGTTCGCGCAAGGTCGGCCTCGTTCTCCCGATCACGCACCTCGACGAGCGGCTGGACGTCGACGAGACTCAGCTGTTCGCAGATGCCCTTCGACTCGCCGTGGGTCCACTCCTCTTCGGGAACGATTCGTACCGTCACGCCGAGCTCATCAGCGACGGCAGTCAACTGTTCGACGAGGTCGCCGGCGTCCCCGGTCGCTTCCGTGTCGAGGTCGGGAAGCGGTTCGCCCTCGGTCTGGGAGACATCGAACACCGGCGCGGGCTTGAACCCGACCAGGCCCTCGGACCACTCCTCGGGTGCCGTCTCGTCGTACTCACAGTCACTGTCCTCGTGGTAGCTCGGCGAGTTCTCGCACTCCGGGCACTGCGTGGTGATGATCGGCGCCCAGATCCAGATGGCCGACTCGCCTTCCGTGACGTGGCGGTCGAACTCTTCCTGCCACGTCCGGTAGCCCGCCACCCGGCTCGCCTCGGGACACTGCCGCTTGATGAGGAGTGTGTTCCGATACGAGTAGTCGTGGAAGCGACTCTGGACGTCAAGCCACTCCTGGAACTCTTCGCTGGCCTGCGCGTCGTCGACGCCGACGACGAGGTCGTCGATCCACTGTTCGATTGTACTGTTCATCTCGTCGGATCGCGTGTCGGTCTGGTCGAAGGAGACCGACGAATCACTGGTCGTAGCCATTGTGTTCACCGAACCAAGTTCACGGCGACTGCGTCTGCTCAGACCGCGCCGCACCCCTCAGGGGCGTTCAAAAACCGCTCTGTCGGTCAGCGGAGCTCGTGGCGTTCGTCCGTAAAGCCAACCGAGACGAGGTACTCGAGGAACTCGTCGAATCGCTCGACGTCACTGGGCGTGTCGGTCGCAAGATGACGGGCCCACTCGATGGCCCACTGGAAGGCGGGATCCGTGCCGCCCTTGCCGTGAATGTACCACCACCGGGCCGCTTTCAGCACGACCAGCGGATTCGTCGGCGGCTGCTCACCGGCGAGCCCACGGGTGATGGACTCAATTTCGTCGGGGACATCGGCGGAATCGACCTCCGCTGATTGCGTGTTGTCGATGTCGACCGGGATCTCGTCGACCGAGACATTGTCGGGACTCTGTTGTTGACTCACTGGAAGTCACCTCTGAGAGCTTTCGAAGGAGCCCTCGCCCTCTCTGGGGGGCACGAAAAACAGGTCGCGAAGTCACGCCGGCGGGAGGTAGACGCTCTGCTCACCGGCGATCTCTTCTAGGTTGTTCCGGTGACGGTGGCTGAAGTAGCACTCGTAACTGCAGTATCCACAGATTGCGCCGGTATCGTATTCGGCGACGTACGGGCCGCGCCGAGTCCGCCAGACGTTCGTCCCGCACTCGGTACAGGCGGCGTCCTCGAGATCGGCAGGACTCGGACCCTCGTACTCAACGTTGAGCCCCTCGTCTTCTGGTGTCGATTCAGGCCAGACCCCGTGTTGCTGCCAGAACTCGCGGACGCGGGCGAGGCTGTGACGCACTGTCTTTCGGACGGTGACGTGGTCGGCGTCGCGACCGCTGTCGTCCCAGCCGTCGGCCGTCCAGAACTCGCCGAACTGTGCGCCACGATGCAGCCCGTTCCAGTCGACGCCGACGATGTCGGCCGGTGGCTCGTCCGTGAGTGTCGGTCTGGTCAGCTGTCGAATGGCGTTGAGCTGCTTGGGCGGACTCCCGCCGAGGATGTGGACGCGTCGCCCTCTCCAATCGGCTGGGTCGGAGAACTCGTGGGCCAGGCGGTCGGCGTACCCGCGTGAATAGCCGAGGACGATATCATCTGGAATCGCATCGATCACTACCTGGGATTTCGGGACGATGATGAGCTCGGCATCGGGAAAGCTGCCCTGAATCTCACGAGCAGCAGTGACGTGGGCGTCGACGTCGGCGGGACCGTAGACGTCACCGATGACACCGACCTGGGGCTCGTACTCGAAGAAGCGATCGACGAACCGTTCGAGATCGGGGTTCCGGAAGTCGTTGTCCAACATCCCGACCGAGAGGGTGAGGTCCTGATACTGGTCTGCCTGATACCCACAGTCCTCCCGGAAACCAGGGACATACCCGAGTCTGAAAGCGTCGAGCGTGAACGGGAGTCGATGAAGGAAGGCCACGAACTCTACCTGACGGGCGGCGGCAATTTGGCTGGCCGTGGGACTGCTGTGGCTCTTGAGAATGGACATGAATTCGAGCCCGCGGGCTCGGCACCCCGCTCCCTTCAAGGGGGCTGACAAACCTCTGATTAACCAACACACTGGGAACCGGCGAGGTGCTGTTGGTTAACGAAGTTACTCCTCGTCCTCTGTCTCCCGGAGTTCAGCTGCCTTGCGCTCGAGTCGCTTCAGGATCGGCGTTCGATTCTGGTGAGCGTTCTCGTACGCGACGCACTCTCGGAGCGTCTCCAGATCAGGAATCGTCGCGATCCCGGCCTTGATCAGGCGATGATTGGGGGCTTCGAGGCGTTTCTCAGGCGGGAATTCGTTACTCTCTTCGTCGTCAGTGGTTCCCATCTCAAAGAGCCTCCACCCCTTTGGGGTCGACACAAACAACTCTCCGGACGATGACGCCCGTCCTCTAATAGGGTTGAAACCGATACAACAGTTACCGTAATGGTCATCCCCCGCGAGTGTTTACAGTTCCGTATGGAGCGAAAGACGATCTCAGTCACCGGGATGTCGTGCAACGGGTGCGAACAGAACGTGGAGACCGCCCTGCGAAACCTCGATGGTGTGAACCGGGTCGAGGCCGACCACGACGCTGACACGGTCGACGTGGTTCTCGAGGATGAGGTCTCCGATGATGAGGTGAACGCGGCAATCGAACAGGCCGGGTACGACGTCGTGGCCTAATCGGCCGCCGCTCGGCCGTCGCTGACGTCACCGTCCGTCCGTTCGTCGAGGGAGAATTCGGTGTTGACACCATCGCCCGAGAGGAGCTGACCAGCGAAGCTGTTGGCCAGCACCGCCGAGACAGAGAGCACCATCGCGAGCATCGCGAACACGGGATGAACAAGTCCCGTCGTCGCGGCGGCGACACCGATTCCGTTGAACGCGAAGGCCGTCGCGAGGTTCTGGCGGGTCTTCCGGTAGCTCTCGTTCCCGATCTCGTAGGCGTCCATCACGCCACCGAGCCGGTCGCCCATCAGGACGATATCCGCCGATTCGATGGCAATGTCGGTACCGGCGCCGATGGCGATGCCGATGTCCGCCTGCGTGAGTGCCGGCGCGTCGTTGATGCCGTCGCCGACCATCGCCACACGGTGGCCGGCTTCCTGCAGGCGACCGATCTCTTCGCGTTTCTCGTCGGGCAGGACATCAGCCATAACGCGGTCGATACCGACCTCCTCGGCGACCGCGTTCGCGGTGCGCTCGTTGTCGCCGGTGATTATCAGGGGCGTGATTCCGACGTCTTTCATCCGCCGGACGGTCGAAACGGCATCGCTTTTGACCTCGTCGCCGATGCCGATCAGGCCGACCAGTTCGCCGCTACGGACGACGCCGGCGACGGTGAGGCCGCGGTGCTGGAGCTGCTTGATGTCGTCGCCCCCCTTCGACAGGTCGATCCCCTCGTCGCTAAGCCATCCCGGTTTCCCGACCAGCACGTCGTCGCTGGCCACGGTTGCCCGGACGCCCTTGCCGGTCACGGAGTCGAAGGTGTCAGGATCCGCGTACTCGACGCCCTGCTCGTCGGCAGCCTCGAGGATGGCGTCGGCGATGGGATGCTCGGAGAACGCCTCCGCGCTGGCCGCAGTCGTGAGTACATCCACCTCGTCGGCACCGAACGCGACGACCTTACTGACGGCGGGTTCGCCGACGGTGATGGTGCCGGTCTTGTCCAACACGATGTGGTCGATGTCGGGGAAGATCTGGAAGGCGTCGCCCGACCGCATCAGGATGCCACGGTTCGCGGCCTTCCCGCCGCCCCGAATCAGGGCCAGCGGTGTCGCCATCCCGAGCGCACACGGGTAGCCGAGGACGAGGACGGCCAGCGCCGCGAAGGCCCCGCGCTGGACGGTCGGATCCCCGCCCCACGCGAGCGGCGCGATCACCCAGAAGAGGAACGAGAGCGCAGCGATCGTCAGCACGGCAGGAACGAAGTACTTGAGCACGCGGTCCGTGAGCTGGATGATGCCGGGCTTCATCGCCCGCGCTTCCTCGATCTCGCGGGCAACTTGGTTGAGGAACGCGTCATCGCCGATGGCGGTCACCTCGACGAGGAGCGTCCCGGTTTCGTTGACGCTGCCACCAATCACTTCGCCGCCAGCGGCCTTCTCCTCGGGGATGGACTCGCCGGTCGCGACCGACTCGTCGACCGTCGATTCACCTTTGACGACCGTGCCGTCGACGGGAATGTTTTCGCCGGGCTTGACGCGGACGCGATTGCCAACGTCGAGGTCGTTGACCGGGACTTCCTCGACATCACCGTCATCACTGACGCGGCGTGCTGTGTCGGGTTGGAGATCGAGGAGGCTCTGGACGGCTTGGGAGGCCCGAGTGCGGACGATAAGGCTGGTGTACTCCGAGAGGATGTGGTAGGTGGTGATGAACACGGAGACGGCGAAGAAGTGGACGGTCGGGAAGCTCGGGAACACGAACAGGCCAAGCAGTCCACCGACGAGCCCGGCGAACGCGCCCGCTTCCAGGAGGACGTGCTGGTTGAAGATCCCCCGGCGTACGCTCTGGAAGGCTTTCTCTTTGATGTAGCGGCCGGGTCCGAACATCGTCCCGAGCGCCAGTCCTACGCTCACTAGATCCATCGCGGGAGATGCTGACTCGAAGCGCCCCATCACGACAATCATCCATCCCATCAGGGCAGCGACAACGATGGATGCGCCACCGGCGATGAGGAGGCGGCGCTTGCCGTCGGCGAGTTCGGCCTGCTGTTGCTCGTACCGCTTCGCTTTGTCCGGGTCGCGGATGGTGTACCCGAGGTCCCGAAGCGTGTCCTTCACCTTGACCTCACTCAGCAGGTCGTCGTCGTATTCGACGAGAACTTCCTCGTGGGCGAGACTCACGTCGACATCTTCGACCCCGTCTGTCCGGCTGTAGGCCTTCTTGATGCTCTCCGCACAGAACGAGCAGGACATCCCCCCGACGTTGAATTGTTCGTGTGTCGTTCCCATCGTACCTGTTGGTTATCGTGCGACGCGGATAACCATTACGACGAACGTAATAGCGGTTTCGAGATACTAATACTGCTGTCGGGAGAGTGGCGTTACTCTTACTGTTGTCGTCGGCTTACCCCTTCACACGAATGGCGCTCCTCGAATCTGACGTGCCAATCCGAGAAGTCGTGACGACGGACCCGGAGAAAGCGAAGGCACTGGAAAACGATGTCCGGGCGAAGATCCTCGATATGCTTGCGACCGAGGAAATGACGATCGAGGAGATTCACGACGAGTTACACCGTCGCGGGGAGGAGAAGGCCGAGACGACGGTGCGTCACCACGTGAACGTCCTGAAAGATGCGGGGATGGTGGAAATCGCCCGTCTGGAAGAGGCTGGCGGTGGGACGCGGAAGTACTACAAGTCGAACACGCGGGTCTTCTCCTACGATCTTCCGGATGGTGCCGACAATAACCTCGCGCAGGCGCAGTCTACCGCATCCGAAGAATTGACTGCCCTCATCGAGACGTTGTATGCGGACCACGGGACCGAGATTGAGGCGGTTGCCCGCGAAATGAAGCCTTGCGAGTACTGCGAAACCCAGCATTACGAGGAGTTCATCGTTCGCGAACTCCTGAACCGTGCCCTCATCGAATTAGGCGAGAGCGGCACGCTCGACGATGTGTTCTCGACCGAGGACTGACGCTCACTCGATACAGCAGCTCATTTTGGACGTATCCCGGCGGAACGCCTGACAGGCTTGTTTGAACGCCTCGGAGAACGTCGGGAACGGGTGGACGGTGTCGATGATGTCGTCGACAGTGAGGCCGAACCTCACAGCCAGCGTGGCTTCCATGATCATGTCGGCGGCACGCGGCCCGACCATGTGGACGCCGACGATCTCGTCGGTTTCGTGGTGTTTGACGACTTGGACCAGTCCATCCGTGTTCTTGACGGCTTTCGCCCGTGGTACATCCACCATCTGGACGGTTCGGCACGAACAGGTGCCGTGCTCGTCCATGTACTCCAGTTCGGTCGTCCCGACCGCGGCGACTTCCGGGCTGGTGAACACGACTGCTGGCACTGCGTCGTAGTCGATGCTGACGCCCTCGTCCCCGAAGGCGTTCTTGACGGCGTGATTGCCCTCCTTGGCGGCGACCGTCTCCAGTTCGGGCTCGCCGATCACGTCGCCCGCCGCGTAGATGTCGGGATTGGTCGTCTGGAAATGCCCGTCGACGCGAATCGCCCCATCGGATTCGGTCTCGACGCCGACTGCTTCCAAGCCGATGTCCTCGTTGTTGGGCTGGACGCCGGTCGCGACGAATAACGCCTCGGCGGTGAACGCTTGCTCCTCGCCCTCGATGACAGTCTCCACCGCGACGCCCTTCTGACCAGGGTCAGCACCACTGTCGGTAGCCACATCCTGAACCTGCTGGAAGTCGTTACTGGTCACGACGTCGATTCCTTCCTCGTTGAAGGCTCGTTGCATCTCCCGGCCAAGCTGACCTTCCATATCTGAGAGCACGTGATCGGAGCGCTGGAGAACCGTCACGTCGACGCCGACGCGGTGGAGGATCTGGCCCCACTCCAGCGCGATGTACCCGCCACCGAGCATCACCATGCTCTCGGGGAGGTCGCGCTCCTCGAGGATGGTCTCGCTGGTGTAGTAGTCAACGTCGTCGAGGCCGTCAATGGGCGGCGCCCACGGTGAACTGCCCGTCGCGACGAGCGCTTTCTCTCCAGTGATGCGCGCGCCCTCGTCGGCGCCGTTGACGACCTCGATAGTCGTGTCGTCGACCAGCTGGCCGTAGCCCTCGTAAATGTCGGTCTCGAAGTGCTCGCCAACATCGACGTAGTTCTCCTGCCGGAACCGGTCGACAAGTTCGTCGGTGCCGTTGAGTGCGTCGGCCCAGTCGACAGTCGGTTCCTCAGGGTATCGAACGGCGTCGAAGGGATTCTCCGACGCTGCAGCGCCGCTCTCGGCGACGGCGAGTAGATGCTTACTCGGGACACAGCCGACGTTCACGCACGTCCCGCCGATGGGAAGGCCGGTGTTCACCATCGCCGTTGAAAGATCTCGGCGGCTCGCTTCAGTGATCGCGGCGAAGGCTGCGGCGCCACCGCCGAGAATCACGAGACCATAGTCGGACGTCTGGGCCATCTGTGTCTATACTTTACGACGGGAAGTTCTTATACTCCAGAGTCCAAAGCTATAGAGTAGGTTGGAGGCTACGAAGCTATGGCAGATACTACTTCATCAGCGCCCGCGTGCGATGTCGAGGGGACGTGCTACTGTCCGCTCACAGGAGTTATCGACACGTTGAGCCGGAAATACGCGATGCAACTCGTCAGCATCATCGGCGCACACGACTCACTGCGGTTCGCGGAGATCGAGGAGCACCTCCCAACGGCGAGTACCTCGACAATCTCGAAACGCCTCGACGAATTTGAGGAGGCAGGGATCGTCTCACGGACGCAGTATAATGAAATCCCGCCGCGTGTCGAATATGCGTTGACCGACGATGGCGACGAGGTTCGAACGCGACTGGAGCCGTTACTCGAGTGGGCAACTGAAAACAGCTGAGCTAAGACAATTCGCGGTTCAGCTCATCGCGTCCTGGAACCGCTCACGGAGCGCGTCCTCACGTTCCTCGAACTGGTCGACCTTCTCCTGTAGATCGTCGCTGACGCGCTCGATGCTCGCGAGCGCCCGCTCGCCGGCCAGCGACGCCTGCGACCCGTCGTCGACATGGAACCCAGCCCCCTGCGAGAGAGGTCTACCTGTCCGAGCGCAACCGCCGAGCCACGTTGGCGATCCGTCAACGAATACGAACCACCGATGTCTGCGGGTGATACGATAAACAAATCATACAGGACGAGCCTGAGGAAGGGTGGTGGTCGGATACTACCGGATACACCGTCTGATTATAGATGTGACTAACAAATTTCACATCGACCTTCGGACGATATTCTGTTCGATAGATAGCGATAGCCACATAAACGCGACATTCATACGTTACTATGACTAACTGTCTCTTTACAATTCCACTGTTCCTATATTTATAAACTATGTACTGTGATGTCCGCTTGAGTCTGCGTGCTATCCGACTGGGGAAACGGGTCACGTCCGTCGCAAAATGAGCGATAAGTGTTCCTTGTGTGGTCGATCGATTCAGTCATCCGCTTTTGAGGCTCCTGGTGAGCAGGCGTTCTGTTCGAGCGGGTGTCACGACGTGTACACGACACTCGGAGCGACCGGTTCCCATGACGACACCCAAGCCGCATCTGAGAGCGAGAGGATACAGGAAGAGGATGTGCTGCCCGATTCGGACAGTTCGCAGACGTTTCTCCGGATCGACGGGATGTACTCCGCGACGTGTGAAGCGTATCTCGAGTCGCTCGCCGAAACCCAATCGGGAGTCATCTCCGCCGAGGCAAGTTATGTTACCGAGACGATCCGAATCGACCACGATCCGGCTACCGTTTCGAAGGAGACACTGCGTGACGCGTTGAGTACACTCGGGTACACAGCATACCTCCGTGACGACGCCTCGACAGAGGCGGATACAGCCGGCGGAACGACGCGCCGGTCGCGGGAGATGGGTGGCATTCGAAAGCGGCGAGACGATCAACTTCTGGGCATGCGGTACTCCGTTGGCTTCCTTTTCGGCGCGTTCCTGTTGGTCCCGTACGTCGCGATTCTGTATCCCGCGCAACTCGCGTCAATATTCGACTGGCAAGCGCTCGCGATATTCGAGGGCGCGTTCCGGCTGGACAGTCAGGGCGCGTTCGTGTTCCTCCGACTCTACTTCGTGATGACCGGGATCATCCTCGTCTTCACCGGGCTTCCGGTGTTGCGGGGTGCGTACATCAGTCTGAAAATGCGTCGGCCGAACACCGACCTATTGGTCGCGATCACCGCGGTGAGCGCGTATTTGTACAGTACGGCCGCCGTCATCCTCGGACAGAATGATATCTTCTACGACCTCGCGATCGTCGTGACGGCTGCGGTCACCGCGATGGTGTTCTACGAGTCGTCGATCAAACAGCGCGCACTCGACCGGCTCACCGAGCTCACGATATCGCAGGTCGAGCAGGCGCGGACGTACGACTCAGACGGAACCACTCAGGACGTTCGCGTCGAGGACCTCGAGGCGGGTGACGTCGTCCTCGTTCGACAGGGGGAACGCGTGCCGGTCGACGGTGAACTCGTCGAAGACAGCTGTACCGTCGACGAAGCGATCGTGACCGGTGAGTCGCTTCCGGTGGTGAAACGCGCCGGCGACGACGTGATCGGGGGGTCGATCGTCACGGACGGCGCTGCGTTGGTCCGCGTCGGCCCGGACGTGACGAGTAGTATCGACCGGATAACGACCGCCGTCTGGGACTTACAGAGCGCGACGCATGGGGTCCAGCGGCACGCCGATCAACTCGCGTCGTACGCCGTGTTCCTCGTCGTCGGAGCCGCCGTCACGGTCGGCAGCGTCGGGGCGCTCGCATTCGGGATGGCCCCGCCCGACGCTGCCCTGCTCGCGCTGTTGGTCCTCCTCGCCGGCTCGCCGTGGGCGCTCGGACTCGCGACGCCGTTGTCGGTCGCGAAGAGCCTCTCCAGTGCGCTCCGGCGCGGGATCATCATCTTCGACGAAACGGTCTTTGAACGGCTCCGCGACGTCGACATCGTCGTTTTCGATAAGACGGGAACGCTCACGACCGGAGAGATGGAGGTGATCGAAGCGGACGCGCCCCCCGAGTTGCTCGACGCCGTCGCCGAACTCGAACAATGGGCGTCACACCCCGCCGCGAACGCAATTGTGACGGCCTTCGCCGACAAGGACGGGGGCGACGACACGGAGGATCAGTTGGACTCGGCAGACGACGCGGTCGGAACGGAAGGCGTCGGTCAGATACGGGAGTTCACGAACCACCGGTCCGGTATCGAAGGCGTGATCGGCGACACGTCGTATCTCGTTGGGAACCTCGATCTGTTCGCGGAACAGGGGTGGACGGTCGACGACGACATCCGGTCGCGGATCGCCGACGCTCGGGGATTCGGTCAGTTGCCGGTCGTGATCGGTCGTGATGGGGCGGCAGAGGGGCTGATAGTCGTCGGCGACGAGCCGCGGGACGGCTGGGACGACACCGTCTCTCGGCTCGGGGAACGAGGCACGGAGGTCGTCGTCCTGACCGGCGACGACGAGGAGGCGACGGACTTCTTCAAGCGACACGACGCCGTGACGCACGTCTTTGCGACGGTTCCGCCGGAGGGGAAGACGGTGACGATCCGGCGACTCAAATCCGACGGGCAGGTTGCGATGGTCGGTGACGGCACCAACGACGCCCCAGCGCTCGCCGCCGCCGATCTTGGCATCTCGCTGGGCGGCGGGACGGCGTTGGCCGCCGACGCCGCCGACATTGCGATTGTCGATAACGACATCCGCTCCGTCGAAACCGCGTTCGACCTCGCGGGAGCGGCTCGCCGTCGCGTGAAACAGAACAATCTTCTCGCGTTCTCCTACAACGGTATCGCGCTCGCGGCGTTGGCCGTCGGGTTCTTCAATCCGCTGACGGCAGCGGCCGCGGTCATTGCCAGTGGTGGGTTGCTCGCCGTAAACACTCGACGGAAACTCCTCGGGTAGCGAGGTACGGTCGCCGACGGACCTCGGATCCGAATCGCCCTACTGACGTGGAAGAGTGGCCATCTATTATTCGGACGTCGTCGATCCAATCGGTGCGGTCGTCACCCGACTCCGACTCGTTTCTGTTTCTAAAGGACTATTCTTGTCTAGACACTACTACAACCATGGAGCTCGACTTCGTGCGCTCGGTGGTTCCGCTCGCCGTGATCGTCGCCGTCGCAACGGTCGCGCTAACCGCCGTGATGGCACCTTCGACCGTCTTCATGATGGTTCTCCCCTCGATGATCGCGTTCTCGGTGGTCGCGTACTTCTTCGGGATGAAACACGGCGAATTCCGCGGTAGTCCGTAGCGGCCCTGTCCGGCACCGCCCCCAAACTCACAGTGTCACTCCGTCTGAAGCGTCCTCATTCGGTTACCACCCCTGGTTGTCCATACTTCGTTTTCAACAAGTCTCGATGAACGATCAGCAGCCGAGGATCGACGTGGCCGGGATGTTTACTCGGTGACTCCCGCACTGAGCTCAGACGCGTCCTGCCGGACGGGCGTCGGGGAGTCGATCGAATACACGAGCGTTCCGGTGAACAGTGCGATGCTCCCTAACAGGAATATCGAACTGAGCGGCGACGCCGAATCGACGAAGATCCAGTATATCGGCGCCGCGATCGTCGGGCCGGCCGCGATGACAGCGACTTGGGAGACGAGGGGGCCACAACACCCACACGTACACGCACCGACGACCGTCGCCGTCCCGGCCGTGCTCTGTGTCGCTCCCGCCTGCTGATCGAGACGCCACGAGTGAGCGACGGCGGCCGCGTTCAACCCCACGAGGACGCCGAGAAGTCCGAGCACGATGACTACACCGGGAGAGATCGCGATGAAAAACGGAACGTCGGGGAGCAGGATCTCGAGGGTGGGCCATCGCACGATCTGATACAGTACGTTCAGGACCGCCACGGTCGTCTCTTGCGGAGCGCCCTCCTCACTAAAGAAGGATAGGTATCCCGTCGTCGCCATAAAGAAGAGGCTCACCATGGCTCCGACGCTGAATCCGAACCGACGCGCCACCGGGTCCCGAAGGATCGTCGACAGTGCCGTGCCAACGTCGTTCCAGAGAATGTAGCCGACGAGTAGTGGTGTTGCGAGGACGATCCCGTACCCGATCGGGTTGGTGTAGCCGCTGAATCCGGGCAGTAGATACGGGTACAGTATCCAGCCACCGAGCAGCATGCCGAGAGCCATGTACCGGGGACGTGTCGTCCATCGCACGAGTCCAGTGATGAAACTCGCGACCACGACCAACAGGCCGGTTCCGATCGCGAGCGGCTGATACCACGACCGCGGGAACGGCATCGATCCCGCCTGATACGTCGGATCCGGGGCCAGGCCTTCGAAGATGATCGCGCCGGCGATAGCAACACCGATGCCGACCGCAATTCCGTACAGAGCGGTTCTCGGCGAGATCCGCTTGCTTCGCTTGAGGAAGACGAGCGCACCAACTCCGAGGGCACCGATACCAGCGATCGCCAACCCGTGCGATTGTGAGAGTGCTGACGACTCTGCGGCACCGTGAGCGGAAGCCGTCGGGACCAGTGAAAGCAGGCCGATCCCGACCGGAACCAAGACAAACAGACGGATCAACCTCTTGCGAGAGTTTGGTTCGCCACCGTCTGTGTTCTTCTCATAACCTCTCTGTACCATTATCGTCGTTTTGTGACCCGTACACAACAGTCTGTCTCTTGTGCCCATCGCGAGCCCCGCTACCTACTCTCCGGGCCAGCCCTCTCGATTACGCCTCGGAAGTGCCAACTCGACGAGGATGTGTTTGTAGGCTTCCTGTTCAATCCATTTTTTAGAGCTTTCTCTCAGTGTATATATCTCACCTGCGGGTAATGGGACACGTTCTACTATTCCCTTTCAGAAATCTGGTATATTTGGCACTTTCGCGTACAGCCAAAGTATTAAATTAGGGTAGGCTAAATTATGACCCAAATGTCTCCGAGTCCAGTTATCGAAGACACCCTCAAAACGATCTACCATCTCCAGCAGGAAGCGGGTCCACCGGTTGGGACGTCTGCCATTGCCGACCGGCTTGACAAGGCACAAGCAACGGTCACGAGTACGCTCGACCGTCTTGAAGACCAGGAACTGATCACACGCGAACCGTACCAGGGGTGCGAGCTCACTGACAAGGGCCGCACTGTTGCGGTCGAAGTACTTCGGCATCACCGGCTCCTCGAAACCTATCTGGCCGACCACCTCGATTACCCGTGGGAGCAGGTCCACGAGGAAGCCGACAGACTCGAACACCACATCAGCGAGGAGTTCGAACGGCGGCTCGCCGAGACACTCGAGAATCCCCGGCGAGACCCCCACGGCGATCCGATTCCAGGTGAAGATCTAGAGCCACCGAATCAGGACCCCATGACACCCCTGTCAGCCTGTGAGGTCGGCGATCGAGTGGTCATCACTCGCGTTAGCGATCGCAACGAGGATGATCTTGCGTACTTGGCCGATGTCGGGATCACGCCGGGCACAGCTGTTCATATTGTCGATGTCGCCCCGTTCGGCATGATTACTCTGGATGTCGACGGCACTGAGCAAGCCATTCCCGAAGAGGTTGCGACGTCGATCCGCGTGACCTCCCTGAACGACGTCGACGACTCGGTGAGCGTGGACCACCGGGGTGACGCATGACGCCGTTTCTGGAGATCGTCGTAATCGCGGCCATCGCGCAGCTCACCGTCCTGCCGGGCGAGAAGGTCCAGTTCATCATCGCCGGGCTCTCGACCCGGTTCAAACCACTGGTGGTCGTCGCGGCGGCTGGGACAGCGTTCGCGGGCTGGACCGTCCTCGAGATCCTGTTCGGTCAGGCGCTCCAGCAGGCGCTCCCGGGCGTCGTCCTCGACGGGATTACGGCGGCGCTCTTCCTGCTGTTCGCGGTGTTACTCGTCCGGTCAGCCCCTGGTGGGCACAACGTCCCAGTCGAGAGCGGCACTCAAACGGATGGTGGCGTCGTCGGGACACGAATCACGGACATCAACCCGGAGTTCGAAGCGTTCGGCTACTCAATTGGCGGGCAACTGGGCGAGTTCCTCACCATCTTCGCGATGATGGCTGCCGGGGAGTTCGGCGATAAGACCCAGCTTGTCACCATCGGGCTGGCGGCACAGTACGGGGCTAGTGCTGCCATCTGGGCAGGCGAAATGTTGGTCATCATCCCGGTGAGCCTTGCGAATGCGTACTTTTTCCACACGTTCTCACACCGCTTCGACGTCCGGAAGGCCCACTACGCCGGGGCGGCACTGTTTGGGTTCTTCGGGGTGGATACGATTTTAGGGATAGCGACCGGCCCGGAAGCGGTGTTCGGTCACAACAGCCTCTGGGAAGCGATCGTCAGCGCCGCTTCGGATGCGCTCCTCGCAGTCGTGTGACCACTTCTCGCTTGCCGTACTACGGTGGGACTGTTGATTCCTCATCGAAACTCACGGCTGAGACGTATCTCATACGCTGGGATGCCAATCTTCCGGGGCAGGAACGTGCTGTTTGTGGTACGGGAACCGAATCCTATCTATCACTCATCCCTTCTCGGAAAACCAGTCGAGTGCTCTCTCGCGCTCGGTACTGTCGAAATATCGCATCTCGTCGGGCGCGACCGGCCAGATCGGCCGGACGACACGCCACCAGTCGAAGAGCAGCTTCGCCCACCTCGAATTGCCGACTGCTGCGTACCGGTCGATGTCGAAGTCGGGACCGTATCGCAGATCGGGAACGACCCCGTGGAGGTGTGTGAGAAACGTCCTGAAACTCCAGTTTGGAACTTCCTCGTACACGTGGATGTGTTCGTGCTGGTCGCTTTTTTCGACGAGAAGCGAGTACAGTCTCGATAGCCTGCTCTCGTCCCCCGCCCGACGCGAATCGCAACGAGGTTCTCGTTCGTCTCGTCTAACACCTCGAATATTCGATTGGATGCTGCGTGGGACATCGTTTGTGAGAGTGATTTATCGTCCCGACGAGGCTGGTTTCGTTGTCAGTAGGTTCGCCAAGCTCGATGTCGAAGCCGACGAAGTTGATGACGGCCACGAACGCCAACCGTCGCCTACTCCGCTCTGTACTTCGACGCTGGCCACCACTGTCGTCGTCGTGCTCGTGCGTATGGGTGACATCGTATCGAATGATGAAGGATGGTTAGCTGTCGGGCACCGTGTCTCTATCGTCAATCGCAGGACGGATCCGCGAGAGTCGCATCGCGTTTCCGGTCACCGCGGTCGTCATGCCGGCATCCCCGGCGAGGACAGCGAGCCAGATCGGAACGTACCCGAAGGGGACCGCGAGCGCCAGTCCGGCCTTCACTCCGAGGCTCGCCCAGATGTTCTGTCGGATGACGCCGTTCGCGTCGTTCGCGAGTTCGTAGAGGTACGGGAGCTTCGCGAGGTCGTCGCCCATCAGAGCGATGTCGGCCGTCTCTAACGCGGTGTCCGTCCCGGCCGCACCCATTGCGACCCCCACCGTCGCCGTCGCGAGCGCCGGGGCGTCGTTGATGCCGTCACCGACCATTGCGACGCCGTCGAACTCGTCGACGAGTTCCTCAATCGCGGTTACCTTGTCCTCCGGAAGGAGTTCTGCGTGGTACTCGTCGACGCCGACCTGATCGGCGATCGCGCGGGCGGTCCGCTCGTTGTCACCCGTCAGCATCACCGTTCGGGCAACACCGAGCTGCTTCAATCGCGCCACCGTTCGCTTCGCTTCCGGCCGAATCTCGTCGGCAACCGCGATGACGCCTTCGAGTTCGTCTTCGGTCCCAACGAGAACGACGGTCTTGCCTTCTGCTTGGAGTTCGGGAACGGTCTCTTCGAGGAGATCGAGACAATTGTTCCGGTCACACAGCTGCCGGGCTGTCTGCGTCACGACACCCCCCTCGGTCGTCGCGTGAACGTGTGACAGGTCGAACTCTAACTCTTCAAACAGCCCCGGTTTACCGGCGAAGTGGGGAGTCCCGTCAAGATTGGCGCGAACACCCTTTCCGGTGATGCTCTCGAAGTCATCGACCTCGCGCTCGTCGACCCCTGCGCTACCGGCTTCCGCGACGATCGCCTCACCGATGGGGTGTTCACTCCGTTGTTCGAGTCCCCGTGCACACCGGAGCACGTCCTCCTCCGAGTTCCCGTTTAGGGGAACGACGTCCGTGACGGTGAGTTCGCCTTTCGTGAGCGTTCCCGTCTTGTCGAACGCGACGACGTCAACGGCGCCCATCGCTTCGAGGTGATTGCCGCCCTTGATCAGAACCCCGTTCTTCGCGGCGCTGGTGATTCCCGACACCACTGAGACAGGTGTCGAGATGACGAACGCACAGGGACAGGCCAACACCAGCAGCGTCAGCCCGTAGACGACGGCCGTAGACCAGGTCGTACCGAGGACGTACGGGCTTGCCACTGTCGTCAGGACTGCGAAGGCGACGACGACTGGCGTGTAGTACGCAGAGAAGCGCTCGACGAACTGTTCGCGTTCGGTCTTGTTCGACTGCGCGTCTTCGACCATCTCCACGATGCGGGAGAGCGTATTCTCACCGGCCGCGGAGGTGACCTCCACCTCGAGATACCCTTCTTCGTTGATGGTGCCGGCGTACACTTCGTCGCCCGCCGTCTTGTCGACAGGAACGCTTTCACCCGTGATTGGTGCCTGATTGACTGCGCTTTCACCGTCGACGACGGCTCCGTCCATCGGGATTTTCTCCCCCGGCTTGACGACGACGATGTCTCCTACGGCGACCTCGTCGACGGGGATCGTCTCCGTGCCACCATCACGTTTGACGGTCGCTTCGTCCGGCGAAAGATCCATTAGCTCGCGGAGGGAGTTCCGGGCGCGATCCATCGAGTACCGCTCCAGCAGTTCCGCGATGCTGAATAGGAACGCGAGGGTGGCGGCCTCGAAGTAGAGTGCCTCACCGAAGACGAGACTCGCAACGAGTGCGCCGAGAATAGCCACCGACATCAGGAAATCGATATCGAGGTTCAGATTCCGCGCCGAGTAGTAGCCGTTGCGAAGGATCTCTTGGCCACCGGTGGCCACTGCAATCAGGAACAATACGTCGGCAACCAGTAGCTCCGTACCGAGGAGACCTACGATCTGTATATTCTGGCCGGTCAGGAAGAACTCGAAGAGTAAGCCGAGGGCGACGAATCCCCCGCTCACCCACGTCTTGAGTGCGCGCGAACTGGTCCAGATACTCTCACGTTCTCCGCCCGCTTTGTGATCTCCTGATTTGTCGGTTCTCGTCTCTGTGACCCCGTACCCTGCACTTTCGATCGCCTTAATGACATCAGCTTCCTTCACTCGCGATGACTCAAACGTGACGACGACGGTTCCGGTCGTCGGCCGGGTTTCATACGTCGTGACTCCCGTTTTCTTCAGTGCGTTTTCGATCTTCCCGGCACACGAGGCACAATCCATCTCCGGAACGGTGAGTTTGATCGATGTCTCGCTCTCGTCTTCGACTGTATACCCTGCCTTTTCGACCCGCTCGGCTATTGCAGTAGCGCTCGTTCGCTCGTGGTCGTAGGAGACGGTCAGGGTTCCCGTCGTTGCCTGTGGATTTAGGTCGTTGATTCCGTCTAGCCGCTTGACGCTATTCTCAACTTTCCCCGCACACGAGGGACAGTCCATCTCAGGCACTGCGAACCGTGTAACGGTCCCCTGTTCCCGTGATAGCGAGGACTCATCGATGTCATTCGTGTGTTGTTTGGTGTCATGACTGTGCTGCGATCCCGGTTCATGATTATGTGTTTGACTCGGTGGTCCACCTTGGTCTGTCTGTGAATCATCGTCGGATGGGGTCATTATGCCCCACTAACTGCTACAGTCTTATTAAATCAACTGCGAAAAAAGGGGTATATTTTAATAAGAATTATTAATGAAAGAGAATAGATTTAACATTATTTTAATCCGATTATTTTAATTGTAACACCGAAAACGTATGTTAGTACATACACATATACTTAATCCAGTTTTCTCATGTAGAGTTTCAAATAGAGGGTTTGTCATGATACTCGCGTCAATTTTCCCGCCGTCGATTGTGAGCGATCCCCCGCTTGTAGCCCTCCACCTCGCGAGGGGCGAGACAAACAGAACAGCCGACTACCTCATCATCGCAGCGTCAGGTCATCGCCTCTTGGAACCGCTCACGCAGCGCGTCCTCGCGTTCTTCGAACTGCTCGACTTTCTCCTGCAGGTCGTCGCTGACCCGTTCGATGCTCGCCAGCGCTCGTTCGCCGGCCAGTGAGGCCTGTGACCCGTCGTCACCGTCCGACTCTAGCTGCTGCTCGTAGGCCTGCTCGACGCGCTCGATCGTGCCTTCCGGGTTGAACAGGATGTCGTTGGCGATCCGAACGTACTGATCGAGGGACGCTCCCTCTTTCCCCTGGAAGAAGTGGGTGAGCGCGTACGTCGCGCCGGAATGCAGCGTCCACATGTCGATCTCGAAGGGGGACGCCGCATTGGCTTCTGCATCGCCGGCGGCACGCTCGGCTAGGTAGTCCGGGAAGCCCAGCAGGCTGTGAACCGTCTCAGGATCAAGTCCTGAGACTTCCCGTGGATTAGTCGGACACTCCCGTGATACCATCGGTCTGATATCCTCGAACGGTATCGTGGGTCACGGTCGGGGCGTCCACGGCCCCCGATGCCTGCCGTCGCACCGTCCGCACAGTGGGAAGGCTGTTGAGAGCAGGCACAGTCCACTCCTGATGGTTTTTGATACCCTTCGCGGCAATGTTGACGCTTGCCCCACGGTCCGCGTGGTCTTGATGTCCACAGTCTCGACATTTGAACCGCTTTTTATTCCGATTCGTACGCTCCGTGTGTCCACACATCGGACACTCTTGGCTGGTGTATTCGGGGTTAATCCAGGCCGTTGGTATGCCCTCGAAACCGGCTTTATATGATGTGTAATGTTGGAGCGCACGGAACGGTAAATGGTGTAAGCGCCGGTTCATCCGCGTGCCGTAGTCGAGACTGTCGCGTATCTCTTTGAGGTCTTCAAAGACGATACACGGGTCCTCGAACTGCCGGCTCCATTTCACGATGTGTCGAGATACTTTGTGGAGCCTATCGCGGACAAACCGCTCTTCCTGATCTTCCAGCGTGTCGTGAACGCTCCGCTTTCCCGCATTCTGGACACGCTTCCGGATCGTGAAATAGCGGTGACGTTCAAACTTAATTTCCGGAAACTCGATGACGATCGTATCCTTGATGCCATCCTCAGAGAACGCCGTGAGGGCTACGTTGTCTTCGTTCACGTCCACGCCGACGACCGTCTGCGAGTCCTGCTTGTCCCGAACGGTCTGATCGGTATTGGTGACGTTGACGTGTAGCTCGGGGCTGTCGTTATGGAATAGGACTTCGGCCGTTCCAATCTCCCACTCATCACTTTCGAGTCCGACTTTGAGGATATCGAGATGGGCGTCACTCCCCTTGAGGAGGCCCTCGACATGCTGGTACGGCTTCGCGCTGATGCGGAACGCAACGTCGCCATCGTCGGTGAGAAACAAGTTGTACCCTTCCTCGTAGTTGGCTCGGAGTGGGTAGATGCCATCTTTCGTGTGGCTCGGTTGGTCAAAGTTGTCGTACTCGTAGTAGTTCTCCATCGCGCCGAGTGCTTTAGCGACGACACGCTGCGTCGTGTTCTTCACGAGGTCGACATCGGCAGCCACACGGTCGGGGATCATGTCCCAGTCCACGCCGTTTTTGGCAAGACGGATCGTTTCGTTGTACACCCTCCGGGATTCGATACAGGCACCGTACAGCAGGTTTTCGTTGCCACTTTGTATCTCAAGTTGGAAGTCTAATGTCTTGATAAGCGCCTGTTTCGACGCCATTACTTCCGTTTTCGATTCGGAGTGTTGTCTTCTTCAAACTCAGCCATCCGGAGTGAAAGTGGTATGATGCCCTCTACAACCTCCCTCAAATCAAGCCCTGAGATCCTGAGTCTGTACACGTCGACGGGGTGGATGATCGCGTACGAGTCAGTCGGGATGTGAAATAGCGACTCTGCCTCGGTGCCACCATTCGCTTCTGCTTGTAACCGCGACGGCTCGACGAGTGCGTTGAACCGTTCCGTTTCGACCCACTCATCGCTGTACGGGTTACGATATGCGACTGCTGTCTCGATCGCCTGTGGAAGCTCTCGATTCGCCTGACTGAAGCTGACTGGATCGGGGGTAGCGTGTTGCTCCGCGTACCACTCAGGTAGTTCAGTGTCGGTTCGCCCATCGAGGCCCGCGAAGACTGTCGTTGTCTCTGGGTCTTTCATATCTACTCCGAAGGCGCGATGCGTTCTGGTCTGCGCCTCCACCCATCACTGGCGCAAAAAACGACCCTACGGTCGTTGACACTCGTGGGCTTGGATCCGCTCTGGAAGCCCGACCTTCCCGCAGAACGGACACTCAACGAGTGGTGTCGGCGGGAGCTTCCGATACTCCACGAGTGCTCCTCGAAGATGGGCTTTCGTTTCCGGCGACTCGGCGCTTGCGAGGGCACTGGTGAGGTGCCAGTGAAGTCGTTCTCTCTTCGTGAGACCGTCTGCGTTTGGTGTCGGGATGGACTCGTCTGTCTCTCGCATTTAGACCACTGGGGCCTTACCCCTCACCCCCTCGTGGGGGGAGACCAACACACTCTCCCCCGGCTATCTCTTGCGGCTGTGTGCTGTCGACAATCGTATCCAGTCGCTGTGGGGCGACGGCCTCCCAGATGAGATGATGCTTCGAACAGACGGTCACGAGATTCGAGACGCGATTTGCTTGCTCGTGGTCAAACCGCCCGTCGGGATCGACGAAGAACTTCCGCGGAACCAGATGGTGGACTGAGATATCCTTTCCAACCTGCTCTTGATGATCCACTTGGGTCATCCCACACCATGGTGTTTGACACTCGTAGTCATCGCGTTTCAACGCTTTTTGTCGCTGTTCTGGCCAGTTCGGGCCGTAGGGGATCGCCGACCGCTCCTGATAGGACTGTGGTTGTGAGAAGCCAGCTTCAGTGAGTGTCTCTTCCCATCCACCAAACCGTTCGAGATATGTACACTTGTGAAACTTCCCGATTCGGTTCATCTCGCCGCTCGATGGCGGACGACCGAACTGATCTGTAAGGCGGTTAATTTCGTCCAACAAGTCCTGATCGGTGAGTCGGTACTTTCGATTCGGAGCGAAGCCAGCCTCACGAAGCGCCTCGTTCCAACTCCCGAACTTGTTCTGACAGACGCGTTGGGAATACTCCCCGTGCTCGCTCATCTCCTTTGCTGTCGGTGGTTTTCCTAATTTGTCTGCGACACGCTGAATGTCGTTGAGAATCACGTCTACATCCGTTACGATCTGGTCGCGGCGATGGACGGCCGTTACGTGCCCGCCCAGTTCGTTGGAGGTCGCAAACGACTCGCCACAGTAGTCACAGATATGCTCTGTCACGGCTTCGTCACCTCCCTCCGCGGTTCCCCCGTAATGCGTTATAAACTCTTGACCTCGTACGCAACTCCTGTTCCAAGTAGAACCCTCCAAGGAGCGATTCATCTCGCCACGAATTTTCTGTATCGGTCATAGCTCGGTGACGCGGAGTGAGTTCACCCCGCAGCCTCTCGGGGGCAAATAAACAGAGCGAGGCTGCGTTCGGCAACGTATTTGACAGACCCACCGCACTGTTGGGATATATCGGGATGGCTGTACTGGACGACCTCTCGGGATTCGAGTTCGAGGACGTGATGGAGGACGTCTTCCGCAACCTCGGCTACGAAAACGTCCGCCAGGCCGAGCGGACGGCCGACGAGGGTCGCGACGTCATCATGGAGGAGGTCGTCGACGGCACGCGGCGTGCGATCATCGTCGAGTGCAAGCACACCGGGACGGTCGGCCGGCCGGTCGTCCAGAAGCTGCACTCGGCCATCGCGACGTTCGACTTCGACGGCCCGAAACGCGGAATGGTCGTCACGACCGGCCGGTTCACGAACCCCGCTCAGGAGTACGCCGACCGCCTCCAGCAGAACGACGACCCGAACCCAATCGAGTTGCTCGACGGCGAGGACCTTCGGGAGATCGCCGACGAAATCGGTCTCGATCTCTACAACGGGCGCATCGAGATCCTCTGTGACGAGACGCTCCGACCGTACGATCCGGCGGCGGATGTCGACGCACCTGTCCAGGAGGCGTTCCGCGACATCGAGAACATCGAGGCTGCGGATCTCCCGAGGCCACACTCGCAGGTGTCATTCCGCCCGGTGGTTGCGATTACCGCCGACACGAACGCTGTCTTCGAGACATCCGTCGGTGTCATCCACCGGATCAACGACCGCACACAGTTCGTTGTCCACGCTGAGCGCGGCCATCCGAAGGTGGCCGACGACGAAGTCGCGACGCTGGTCACCGAGAACTTCCACGCGACGGTCCCCCTCGATACCGGGCAGTTTACCGAGGTATTCGACGACGTCGACGAACGACGGTTCGGCCAGACCCAAACGGAGTACAAGGAGTGGGCTGTTGACCGCCTCCAGGATTACCACACGACGACGGTGACCTACACCGGCGACAATAACGTCACGTACAACAAGACGTGTGAGCCCAATCTCTCGGACATCTCAGTGCAATCGATTGAGCCGGTGTATCTACCTGAGGTTCGGCAGACGACAGAGATACTGGAGTACTCGTATCCGTACGAATACTATGCTGCTGGCCCCTCACGGGTCACTCTGGAGGACGGGATTCATCGCTGCGTCCACTGCGAAACGAGCGGCGTCGACGAGACGTACACCTACTGTCCGAACTGCGGGGCGATCGCCTGCGACACCCACATCAAGACCGAACGGCTCGAAGGGGAGCCGGTCTGTACCGGCTGTGCGGTGACCGAACGGTTCGCGCTGAAGAGGAAGTACTTCTACGACGAGGAGAACCTTGGCGCGTTCCGCAAGGAGTACGCCGAGATGCCCCTCCACGAGAAGGCGATGGAGAACAAGCTGCTTGCTGGCGGGAGCGTGGTTGCGACGCTGCTGCTCGTCGTCGGACTACTCGTGATCGGCGGCATCATCTAACCCGTCGCAATTTTCCGCCAGACTGCGGGGTTGGTGTTACGAGACACCGTACTGCTCTTTGAGTGCCATATATTCGTCCTTCTTTGGGAGGATGACTGGCAGATCATCTGTTCTGTCGAAGTCGCCCTGAAGTGGCCGATACAACGCTTTCACAGTGGGTTCCAGATCGTACCACCGTGCGGTCTCGACGAGTGTCTCCTGATCGATATCCTCCGACTCGATCAGCAGCATCGAATAGCTGACCCGCCGGGATCCGCTATCCAGAAGGAGTGTATGGCACACGACTTCAGCAGGCGTTAGCTCCTCATCTGGAGCATACCAGAACGGAGGCTCGCCGGCGAGGAAAAACTGTAGACTGCTTTGTTGAATCCGATGACGGCGTGGGGATCACTGTTTGAGAGCCTGTTCGAGGTTGTAGACTGCGGCGGTCACCACGAGTTCGCGGAACTCGCGGTACCACGCGCGAGGGTGGACAGCGGGGCCGAACCGACGCTTGATGGCCGAAAAGGCGGTTTCGGCCATCCAGCGCTGGCCGTATAACTCGCTGTCCAACCGTGCGTTGTGTGCGTGATCGTAGGCAGCGAACAGCCGGTGGCGCAGCAAGGGCCGGACGCCCTCTGACCGGAGGGCGTCCCGGAGAGATTGGTCGTCATAGCCTTTGTCGCCGGCGAGACTCTCGATTTTCTCGGTGTTACGAAGGGCGACTCGACGGCCAGTCTGGGTGTCGTGGGGCCAGTGTGCCGAGCAGTGGAGATCGAGGATGGCACACGAATCTGTATCGACGAGTGCCGTCGTTTTGAGCGTGCGTATGTGGCGATCCGAGCGGTGTTGGTAGTGTCTCGATGCCGTTTCGCGGTCGAAAAATGTGGCATCGATGGCTCCGTGCGAGCCCGGATCGCAGATGGTCGCTGACTCACGAAGGAAGCCGCGCCACACAGACATGGGCACCCTCTCAAACGACCGGTACAGCGTTGAGGGTGCGGGAAATGCCGTCCGAGCGAGCTGTAACAGCCCACGAACGCGATCCATCTCACTCGCCCAATCCACGATCTCGCGGTACGTCGCGTCCATGTGAACCCGCAAAAAGTGGAGCGTGACATGCTTCCAACCGGGAAATCCGTGGCCAGTCGGATCACTCACTGCCGTTGGACTGGCGGCACAGCGCTTTTGAGCCAGCGACGCGGCTTGCTTAACGAAGCGGAAGAGTAGTTTGGACACATTCGGCTCTTCCGCTTCGCTTCCACCTTCAGAGCGACGCTATCCCGCCGCCTTCTGCGGATTCAACAGAGCAGACGAGTGTAAAATCAAGGCCATATCCGACGTTCTGCGGTTAGACAGCAAATACTGTGATTAACCAACAAAGATAGCAAAACGCGAAATATGTTGGTTAAGACGCCTCACCAACCTCGGGCTGAGAAGGTGAACTGTACGCCTTCTCTACCTGCCCACCCAGCAACAAAACCCGTATCTTCTTCGAAGAGCTGCCAAGACCGTGCGAACAACCAGGATGGGCGGCAATCCCCGATCTATTCCTCCTCTCCCGGTGGTTGGACAATATCTCCGAGGGATTGGACCAATTGGATCCCGTTCTCGTAGTCAGTCGTCACCCGATACCCTTCTTCGTCCTGCTCGACGGCCCCTACGCTTGGATGCGCGAGCAGTTGGAGGGCGGATCGAACCTCTTCGGTGGTTGGGATATCGTTCGAGTCCTCCATGCCCACGACGATCCACCGGACGTCCTCCGCTGTCTCCACGGCTCCGTCGGCACGCTCGAGAGCTCGAATGACCGCAAGCAAGGTCTCTCCAGCATCGATGCGGTCTTGGATGTACTCATCGAGGAGGTCGAGTCTGTCGTCTTGGAAGGCCCCTGAGCGTGTCAAGAGCGCCAGTATCTCCTCGGGTGGGACGGCATACTCGTCCCGACGATCGAGGAGCTCGACGAGGTCGTCGACGGCGATGGTTGTCAATTCGGTCGTCTCGGCATTATCGATCACCTTTGGGGCGAAGCCTGGGGCGACCACGATGGCGTGATCGGCTCCACGCTGGCGTCGATGCTTGTCCACGTTTGTGACCTCTAGCGAGTTGACTCGCCCGTTCCCTCGGGCCTTCACTTCGACAACGACGTGTTCGGGGGATCGGATCTCCACGTCGGTGTCACCCCCTCCTTCGATCCAGCGGCGGCACAGCCCAGCCGGGAGAAGGCCTTCGCAACGAGTTTCTCGAACCCCTCGTGAGCGTTCCCATCTGTGCTGGCCGCCCGGAGTTGATCGGCGAGGTCGGGAGTGGGTCCGTCGTCTTCGTCGTCGACCGGGTGAACACGCTCGCCGGTATCGGTGAGGTCGGCAATGGCGGTTTCGACTGATTCCTCGCCAGAGAGTTGGTTGAGGCGCTTGTCTGCGACTCGTGTAAATCCCTGCGGGCGGTAGGTCTCGTCATAGCCAACGAGCTCGTTGAATTCCTCAATGTGACGTCGACTTCCTCAACATCGGTGAGGAAGGTCATGTACTCCCACGGGCTTTCCTCGTTCCAGCGACCGTGTTCAACGTTCTCTCTCCAGAGATACTCCGCAAGGTCGGGGTCGTGTCGGAGTTGGAGGACTTGGCCTCTCGCGACGAACGCGCCATCGTGGTAGACGAGCGCGATGTCGTTTCGCTCGACGTTCCGCCACGTCCCGTCTACTGAAGTACCCCAGACATGGACGAGATCGTTGTCAGATGTCGTCTGAAACAGTTCGAGATCCTCGTCATTGAGGTAGGACTCAATATCCTCAATTGGATGCCCATCTCGGATGAACTGCTTGTAGTCCTCAAACGCGTCGTCGCGACCAGCGGGGAGGATCACGATCCCGGTCATATCTCGTCGATAATTGCTCCCGACTCTCAAATAGTTGATCGCTACTGCCCTCAGAGCGACGCTATCCCGTCGCCTTCTGCGGATTCAACAGAGAAGTGGATATGAAGCCTCGAATTGTATTCTCCGTGGTGATCGCGCTGTCTCCCCACCGATTTATAATCTGAGAAGCAACATGTTTCTGTATGAGTCGGTCACGTGGGAGGCTTTTCTGTGATAAGCGGTTCAGCGAGTTTGGTAGAACCCGTTTGGAAGAGATGAAAGATGAGATCTCAGGCCTGTCTTCTGAAGAACTTCAAAGCAACAGTACGGATTCTCTCGCGTTGATCTTTGCGGCGAAACACACACCCTCACAGATTGAGTTACAGGACCCGGTCAAGGAAGACGGTGGTGAAGTTGAGAAGGATGTAAGCGACCGGCAAGATATCCCTTCTTTCGGAAGCGGTCCTACCTATGTAACGTATCACCGGCTCAAAGTCAAAATCCCGTTCAACGTCGACAAGGAAATATTCCGACATCGTCCCAGTAGCCACGATTTGAACCCGCCGCTGTATGATGAACTGAATCGCGGTGAGGTCGTCTACTACATCGATTATAGGACGGAGAATCGGGAGCCGGAGGAGATTAAAGAAGAGATCGAGGGCGACATACGGCAATGGACAGAGAAGGTGGAGAAGTACATCGGAAACTTGAACAACGATATTGAATCGATGCAAGAGAAGTTCCGGAAAGATGCGCGGAAAGCTATCGAAAGACGTCGAGATAATATCGAAACGAAACAGCAAGTGATGGACGATCTCGGCGTTGAAACAGGCACCCCTGGAGACCAGGGATATGTGGTCCCTGAAAAGAAACGAAATATCCAGATAACGGCCTCTGAAAGCGATAGCACGTCTGATATCCTGCCGGAACAAACCTTCGTAGAAATACTCGATATCATCGACGATCTCGGTCTCAACATTGAGCGATCTGTAGAGAGAGTCCGAGACCTAGACGAAGAATCCCTCCGTGACATCTTCCTAATCGGGATCAACTCACACTACGCTGGCCTGGCTACAGGAGAGACCTTCAACAGAACTGGAAAGACAGACATCTTACTCCGCTACGACAACAAGAACCTCTTCGTAGCCGAATGTAAGTTCTGGAAAGGCCAATCACAATATAAAGACGCCATCGACCAGCTTCTGGACAATCTTACCGTCCGTGATACCCAGGCCTCCCTCCTCATCTTCTCAAAGAATCATAGCTATTCACAGATGCAGGAACGCGTCAGGGAAGCCACTAAGGATCACAAAAAATACGAAGCCCAGCTCTCAGAATTCGCCGACCACGACGTCTACCGATTCCAAAACAATTCAGAAACTACGGTGAAAGTCGCGGTGAAGACTTTTGACCTACACAGCTAAACTTCTAAAAACGGAGGGACTGGAAGGCCTATATCTGCTTCCAGGGCTCAATTAAAACCCAAGTATCTGACCGAATTCATACTTACTGAACACAGAGGGTGTGTTGCTTGTTGGGGTGATCGTCCGATATATACGATCTCAGCTGGACCACTTGTCCTCGGTGTCCCAGAACCTTCCCGCTACCAGTTCTTCCAATATCCACTTGCCCAACCGATACCCACGATCGTCTATTCCCACAAAAACAGTTCCTAACGCAGTTAGAACTGCGCCTCGCCCGTTAATTGGACCTCTATTCCACCCCATACGTACTGCTACATCCTCGTGAGAGGATTCGAGATACAGTTCTGGATCATACGCGAGTATCTCAACAATTACAATTCTCAGTAAGGAAGCCAGAGAGATAATGACCGCAAATACCGTTAGCAGGACGCCTGCATACTGAACCGTTGTAATGACAGATAGCCCAATAGACGCAACCCCAGCGGTGAACGCAATAACGAGTTCACCGTTTCTGAGCTTTTTATCAACGCGATCGGTCGCATCTCCCATTTCTCGGAGCATCCAATATCGATCAACTTTTTCGTCGATCTGATTGTAACGGCGGAAGATCTGTAACATATCGTCACGGAATGCCTCCATTCGGCGGGTGTCCAACCAACGATGGATACCGGTCCGCATCCAGTCATCCACTGGAAGCAACTTCCCCAGCCATGTAGGGATCGAGGTGAATAGAACAACGACGATCGACAGTAGGATGAAAGAGAAGAGAATCAGAAGAGCGGGAACCGCGATTACTATCGCAAGGGCAGCAAAAATCGCATATCGACCCCATGTACGCAAATTTTCGCGCATGTTGACACATTTTGTCCTGTTGGTATAGGTTCTGTGCGCGACAAAATGACGAAATGAGTAGTTCCCGTGCGTCCTGAAACAGAACACAGGCCCCGGAATACCGGTTTAAAGTGTGATTATTTAGGCCTTGGATGGGTGTCTCGCTCTATGGCGTGGTTTGGTGATTTTCGGAGCGAGGTAAGAGAAAAAACGCGGGCATCGGATCTGGCTTTGATTTTCTCGGTCCCGGTTCTCCTTTCGCTGATCTTCCTGCTTCCTCAATCGATTCAGGCTTCATTGATCTTGGACTACGGTAATTACTCTATCTTCAATCTCTGGAGTTCGGCCTATGTACATCGAGGATTCAACCACTTCAGCAACAATTTGGGGGCTTACTGCGTTCTGATCGGCCCGATTTACCTGCTTTTCGTACTAGCTGATGAACGGAAGCTATTCCGATACACGTTCCTGACACTTCTCCTCATCCTACCATTCGTAATATCCCTGAGCAACATAGCCGCTCTCGGGTCTGGAACAGGAGCAGGCTTCTCCGGAATCGGTTCCGCACTCTTCGGACTCCTCCCCGTCTCGCTATCTCTATTCATCCACAATAATGTTTCAGAGGACATAGAACCAACACACGGAGTCGTACTGTTCCTCATAGCCGTCGCAATTATCACCCAGATCTACGCCGGCGTTACTGCGGCAGCTGGCATCCTGTTGTTCGCCGCTTTACTCACCATCCACGACATCTCCCAGATAGGTCTTGAAGAAGTAAGAGAAGCTGCTGCCGAGCTATCCTCGATGGAGGGTTATTTTGAACTGGTGATGATCACGGGCCTCCTATTCCTGCTCTCTCCCCTCATGCTCTTCCCCCAGAATATCGCCCAAGATGGTACTACGGTGAACATCCTGTCTCATTACCTAGGACTTCTCATCGGATTCTTCGGCCCCACCATTTACCTGGACTATCGAAGACGTCGCCAATAGCTCTGGAACAGCAGGATAGACGATTACTGAGATCGAATCAAAGGTCTTCACGATACTCTATGAACTTCTTTGCTTTCTCGTTTTGAAAGGCCCAGACCACGTCCTCACCGTTGTAGCTGTACTACTTGAGTAGCGCATTACAGCCGGCTGGTACAGCGTCGTTGCTGCTGCCGCAGGGGAGTATCGCAGCGGGTGTAACGACCGACAAAGAACGGCAAGCACGCTCGTCGGCGTCGTCGCTGCCCTCGCACCTCTTCCGGCCGCTGCTGCTGGGAGAATAACATTGCTGTCACGAGTGCCGTGTTGAATAGCGATCTAATCGGCTTATATTACGGAGTAGAAGGACGGAGCCGACGAAACCGATTCTGTCCATGAAAGTCGATCTCCTCGACTTCGTTGAGCAGTGTCGTCACCTAGTCAAACGTTGGGGAAGCTCGAGAGTGAGCCCGCCAGCGGGCAGTACGGACGATACAGACGCTGAAAGTGACGACATTGACTGATGTGGAACCGCTTGCTTTTCGCCATCACTAACATAGAACCACTGTGTGAGCCGCTGTAACCGTGACTCAGCATCTATTCAACGCAGCAGATTGCACGGAAGCGAAAAACGCCTGTTGCGGGTCTGTCGTGGGACCGAGTGGGAGGAATTAGCGCAATAATCACGACCAGAAGCGGGTTACTGTGCGTTGTCTCTCCCTACCCACCACGAATTTAAATAGCCCTTCCACAAACCAACAAAAGAACACCCACGCGCCGTAATGGATCCACTTTCACCGTGGATTGCCAATTACTAACACACCTAGTGAACTAGGATCAAATACGAGAACGCTGATGTCCACTTCGTCTATCCAGAGCAGACGAGACCTTTTCGACGTCTTCCAGCACACCATCGAGGGTACGTACGACGAGTTGGTGGAAGAACAAGAATTACAACCTGGGCAGACAATGCTCAAGACCTTCCTCATTGAGTCCAATGTCACTCCGGAGGAACTCCACGAGAGAGTGGACATAACAGAGGCTCGCGAGGTAGACTTCGACTTACAAGAACTCATCATCCAACGCAACGCTACCAAGTACACCTTCTTCCTCGATCACGAGGACTCTCGATTCTGGACGCTCTACACCCTCGAAGAATCTGAGGACGCAAAGAAAGTCGTCCAAGACATGGTGAGCGGCGTCCGCAACGGACTCGACTACACGTGGATGCCAATCGAGCAACAGCGTGAGGTAATGGACATGGGCGAGTTCCGCGACGTGGGCGTCAGTTACGACGCTGACGACGTGTTCTCCGAGGACTACATCGACGAGAGGCTGGACTTCGGCGATCTCTCGGTGCGCAGCAGCGGTCGTGGAACCGGAACTCTGTTCGACATTCTCGACAGTCATGACGAACTATCCAGCTTCCTCTCCCTCTCCAGCGTCGGCATCAAACGGAACGTGAACGGCTCGTTCATTTTAGAGCGAGTAACCCACAATGGACGGTTTACCACTAGTGGAGGCGACTCTATCCAACTCCATCTTGACACCGTAGCTGAGATTAAGGAGCGATACGCAACGCTTCTGCGGAAGATCGAGGAGAACCACCGGCTCTCCTACGAATCTCAGGAACACGGGACGGGGATGGACGGTACCCCACTCGTGATCGAACTGGACAACGAGATCGAAGACGTCCGGCAGTTCATCGAGAATATCATTACGGCGAAGAACCCGCTTCGACTCTGGGGTGCGAAGACCAAACTCGACGACCAGTACTGGAAAATAAAAGGCGTGGATCTCCACAATAACGACAAATACACCATTGAGATTTGCCCCAAGTGGCTACGACTTTACCTCGGCGACGAGGCATGTGGGAACACCGCTCTCCGCATCTACTCGAATCTTCAACGGCACTATGACTCGAACGCTACGATGGAGGTGGAAGAATGAGTGTGATGGAGAACCTCTCCGATCACACCCTCCAGATTAATGCGTGGATTGGGCTGTGCCAGCTCGACAGGACGTTCCCCGACGCTCTGCGGAACCTAGGCTACACCGTCGACATCATTGATCCGAGCTTCGTCCATGAGGGCGACTCGGTGAATCCAGATTTGATTCTCACCAGCCGCGCCCATAACCATTCTATCATCATCGACTGTAAGTCGTACTTCATTAAGGAGGAACAGAACCAGAAGTATGAGTCAATACATCACTCACCCGAAGTCCTGCTGACTCGCGGTATCGTCTCTGCCGCCGATGCCACAGAGGACTTCGACGCTGAATTCTCGTACTCATCCTTCGAAGACCTCGACGAAAACCCACACCTACCTGAGAACGATTTTGCGGTCGTTCACTTCGATGAGGACGCGAACCAGTACATCATTCGGACGCTAGACAACTACGAATTCAATCTCGTTGATCTCCAAGACGAATTTCCCATCTTCACGAACACACGCCGTCTGCCAACGGACTACTTCCCATTTGACGTGGGGACTGGTGATGATGACTACCGCCAGTTCACCATCAGCATCCTCCAATCCACTGTTCACGTCGCACTCAAACAAAACACGTTTGACGCCGACGATCTCCTTGAAGACGCACACCCGCTGTGGGTTGACCTTGATAACAACCTAAAAAACGAGCTACGAGCACACACGGAGACCATCCTCACGGAGTACCAGCGGCAGGGACTGGATGAACACATCGAGAAAGTTCAGGCAGGGAGAAAAGACGAATGGAGGGTGGTCTCGAAGTCATTACAGGCGCTCCAACGGAAGGTGGACGGATTCGTAGATGACGTTCAGGAGAAGTTGGAGCAAACGTCGCTTGACGACTTCGAGTGACTATCAAGCAGCGCTAACGCCTCGGTTTCCACGGCATTGAAGAACGACTCGACCGAAGGATCATCTTGTAGAGTCGCTGAGCTCATCCACCTCAGCATTCACCCTGCTCTTTGGTGTGCTAATCGTTCTATGACACCCTCTACGTACTCTTCTATGGTTGAGACTCCCCCGAGTTACACAGGCTATATGATGATCAAGATTTGTTTGTTACATAAGAGATGCTTAGAGAGGAAGTTGAACAGCTGGCCGGTGAACTTACCGGCGACGAACACGCTTGGGTTGACCTGAAACGTCACTATCCTATCGACGAGGACCGTGGAAACGAAAAGAAAGCAGATTTTGTCAAGGATATCGCTGCGATGGCTAACACAGTCACTCTACAGCCAGATTACAGCCTTCGCTTCCTAAACGAGGATGAACGTTACATTCTAATCGGTGTAGATGACTCCGGAGACATAGTCGGAACCACGGAAGACCTCAGTGGATATTCCAGTCTATTGGAAGTCGATACATCCACGCCTCAGAACACGCTGGCAGATTACCTGACACCGACTCCTGACGTCGAGATTCACAAGTACGACGATACGGAGCCGTTCCTCTGCCTTATCGTCGTCGAAGCCTACGATTCACCTCCGGTCACTATCAGCCGGGAGTTGGGGTCTGAACTGTCGCGGGGAGACGTCTATATTCGAGATGGGGACAGAAACCGTCCGGCCCGACGGGAGGACTACCAAGATTTTGTCCAGTTCCACCTAGAAAAAGAGCGTGACTACATCACGGATGGGATCCAGCAGGTGGTCGGAATGAATATTGACTACCTCAGGGATCTGGGCGAGGTTCGAGAAGTCGAGGCGGAAGATGATGATAACGTGATTCCTGTGAGCCCCGGCGAGGACGGACCAGATATCCAGTCCTCTTTGATCGATCCTATCGAACTTGACAGCGTATCCCGGGAATTGAACGCGGACGTGACCAAATGGAGGCGTAGAGACCGACACTGCTGTAGCGAAGAAAGTCTGTACGACTACTACCTCAACACAGCCCAATTAGATTTAGCTGAGGAGCAGTTGGCCTTCCTTGTCCAGAGTTCGTGGAACAACGGACATCTCGGCTCGTTCTGGGTGTGGAAGATGGAGTCAAAGGATCCGCTCCTCCATGCGATCGAGAACACGAATATCCGTTCAATGGAGAGCAACCACACGCTCTACTTGGGCCAGCTCTTGGCCTGTCTCGGTTCAGAGGATACGACAGAGCAGCTCGTAGACTACACCAAAATGAACGACCATTCCTACAGAGGTCACGGGTCGATCGTCCTCCGTTGTGTAGAAGAGTCGGAACCCGATCACGCTTTGAGGTCGACAGGTACTACGGCCGCAAACAGTTTCGAGACGCCGGATTGGACCTTGTCGACGATGGATCCTGTAGAACTGATAGAGGTAATCGAGACGGTCTGTTCTGAGCTTCGCTCGGTTATTATCGAATCCCCAGAAGCCAGTCCATCTGGTTTGAAGGGTTGGATGAGGAATGCTGAGACATATCTGGCATATCAGGATGATATGAGGGATGACCTGGATGAAAGGATCCGGTCGAACTTCGAGGCTTAGCTGAGAGTGATCATTGGAATGGTTAGTCGAAGAAAAGTCTATATGTCTGCCCGCATTCGGCCGTGTCATACGTGATGACCCGCAAACAAGTCGGGCGAAATGCCGGGAACTCGGGGCGGATCAACGTCTCCGGTTCCGAACTTGACAAACTCGGTCTCGAGATCGGTGACGCGGTTGACGTCGAAGTTGCCGACGCGACGGCCGTCGCGCATGCCCTCATCGACAGCAAGGATTCGGACGAATTTCTCATAGTGACCCCTGTCTAACTGATGCAAAGTTCACTCACCTACCGTACGAATCGTGACCTGTTCTCTAACTACTATCTCGACGAGCATCTCCCCGAGACGGAGGAGTGGGACGAGGTTGACGACGACGAACTAGAAGCCGCATACGACGAGATTGTCGATCTCTACGACCGGGAGAAGAGCACGGCCCCGAAGCGGAATGAGTCCCAGCTGGAGGAGAAGTTCATTCGGCCGATGTTCCGGAAGCTGGGGATTCCCTTTGAGGTCGAGGAGAGCACGAGCCGGACACAGCGTCGACCGGACTACGGCTTCTTCGAAACCGAAGACGCCGCGCGTGACGCCTTCGAGCGCCGCGAAGGGGGTGGCGACTTCTACGAGAACGCGGTCGCTGTCGCCGACGCTAAGCGCTGGGGACGCCCGCTTGACACGCGCGGGAGCGGTGAGCATGAGCGCGACTTCGAGAACCCAAGTTACCAGATCCACGTCTACCTCCAGGAGACACCCGCTCGATGGGCAGTGCTGACGGACGGGAAGAAGTGGCGGCTCTACTACGGGCCGACGAGCCACCGTCTCGACTCCTATTACGAGGTCGACCTGCCTACCGTCCTCGAGAAGGGAGATCTTGAGGACTTCAAATACTTCTACCTCTTCTTCCGGCATAGTGCGTTTCTTGAAGACTCCGGTGGCGACTGCTTCCTCGACGACGTCTATGATGAGTCCAATGTCTTCGCCCAAGATCTCGGGGAAGACCTCCAAGATAACATCTACGAGGCGATCAAGGTACTCTCTGAGGGATATCTCCAGTATCCGGAGAATGACCTTGACGAGACTGATCTCGACCGTATCCACGACTCCTCGCTCATCTACCTCTACAGGCTCATCTTCGTTCTTTACGCAGAGGCCGAGGGGCGTGAACTGCTAGACACGAGTAACGATATTTACGAGGAGTCCTACAGTCTCAACTCTCTCAAACAGGAGATCGCTGAAGAACTCGATAGTGGAGATCCGAAGTACCGTGATTGGCGGAATAATCTCCAAACGCGGCTAGATGAGCTCTTCATGCTGATCGACCAGGGGAGTAAATCCCGTGGTATTCCGGAGGAGGACCTGTACATCCCGGCCTACAACGGCGGTCTATTCCGTACAGATCCGGATGAAGATGGCAGCCCTGAAGCGAAGTTCCTCGCTAATCACGATGTTGGTGACGCCTACTTAGCGAAGGTTGTCGAGCTCCTCACTCGAAGCCAGAACAGCAACGGCGGTGGGAAGATCTTCGTCGATTACTCTTCCCTTGATGTCCGTCACCTCGGGAGCATCTATGAGGGTCTGCTAGAGTACCAGCTCAACGTCGCCGACGAATCACTATCACTAGACGACGGTGAGTACGTGAGCGCTGATGAGGACGAAGATATAGTCGTGCAGGAGGGTGAAGTGTACCTGACGACTGGTAGCGGTGAGCGGAAGGCTACTGGGTCGTACTATACGCCGGAGTACGTTGTTGAGTACATCGTCGAGAACACGCTCGAACCGCTAATCGACGACATACGAGCGGATCTCGCCGGTCGGAGCGCTCGGGGTGACGACCGTGGATTCGCCGCGGAGTTTGCTGAGCGTATCTTTGATTTGAAGATTCTCGACCCGGCGATGGGAAGCGGGCATTTCCTCACGAGCACTATTGACTACCTGGCCCGCGAGATAATCGACGCCCAAGAGAAGCAAGCTGCACAGCAGGGTATCGAGACTGTCGACGAAGGCCACGATATCAACTGGGCTCGTCGACAAGTCGCTCAGCGCTGTATTTACGGAGTTGATCTGAACCCACTCGCCGTCGAGTTATCCAAGGTCTCCTTGTGGCTGCGGACGCTTGCCGCCGAGCAACCGCTTGCGTTCCTCGACCACCATCTGAAGACCGGGAACTCGCTCGTTGGAAGTGACATCGAGGAGATCGAGGAACTGGAGTCGGACAGTGGTGGCGACGAGCAGAATGCTTCACTCGCAGACTTCGGCGTGGCTCGAAAAGGGACGATTGAGCAGTTGATGCGGATATACGAGGATTTCATCGCCATTGAGAATCAGGAGCTTGCGGACGTCAAGGAGATGGAGGCTAAGTATGACGAATTCGAGCGGAACAAGCTCCGAAAGCGGCTTGAGGCGATGACGAACGTCCATACTGCCGAAGACTTTGGGCTGGATAACCTACCAAGCGATGCCTATGAGCGGATGGCGGCGGCGATGGAAGACGATGACGAGTGGGAACAAATCGAACAGATGCAATGGTTCGAAGATGCGCAACAGTGGGCCGATGATGACGACTACTTCCACTGGAAACTAGAGTATCCGGAAGCCTTCTATGACGAGGACGGATCGGAAGTCTCCAACCCTGGTTTCGATGCGGTAATTGGTAATCCGCCCTATGTTCGAATGGAACAGATTAAGCCTCTAAAGCCATTCCTGTCCGCGAATTACGAAGTTCACGATAGCCGTGTTGATCTTTACGGCTACTTCATGGAACGCAGCCTGGAGTTATGCGCATCGAAGTACGGTGTGATTGTGTCGAACAAATGGATGCGGGCAAAGTATGGTGAAAATCTAAGAGAACTTCTCAGCAGACATCAGGTAGAACAGATCCTTGACTTTGGTGATTTGGAGGTATTCCCAGGAATTTCGACTTATCCTACAATCCTCATTATGAACACTCGAAAGGAGTTCACAGATGATGTTCAGGTGGCTCAATTTGAAACTCTCGACTTTACGAGTCTGTCTGAGGCATTTGAGGCCCAAGCAATCGATCTCCCATCAGATTACTTTGGGAAAGAAAAGTGGTCGATGGGATCGGTAGATGAAGAACGGATCAAACGTAATTTAGATTCCAATGGGGTACACCTCTCAGAATATATTACCGACGAACTTGGAATTACGAAAGTAAATGACGGTATCGGGTGGGGAATCAAAACAGGTGGTAACGATGCGTTCATTATCGATGAGGCGAAACGCAGGGAACTCATTGATGCCGACTCCAAATCTGAAGAGATTATTAAACCTCTAATTAAAGGAACGGACCTCTCCAAGTATCATATTGATTTCCAAGACCGGTATCTAATCTATGCAAAGCAGGGCATTCAGATTGATCAATATCCTGCGGTGAAAGAGCATCTTGAAAACTACAAAGAGCAGATTGGTAGTACTGCGACCAACGAAGAATGGTACGAACTGATGCAAGGCCAAGCCGAGTATCAGCCGTTCTTCGATTCTGCGAAGATCTGTTATCCGGATATCTCGAAAGAATGTAGCTTCGCAATGGATAGCGAGGGATATTACCTAGCAAATACATGTTATTTCATTCCTTCTGACTCTAATGCCCTGCTAGCTGTATTGAATTCAACACCGATCAATTGGTACTACCAGTTTGTGACTTCGGAGTATCGCGGTGGCTACCAGAGGTCATTCACGCATGCGATAAAGAACCTCCCCGTTCCCACTGCTCTCCTGGAAGGGGATGCTGGTGACAGATTAGCGAACTTGGCTGAAAAGATGACAACAACTCAGAAACAGAGAGCTGCCATCAATCTGGCACTTGTTGATTACATCACTCCGTATGAGAACGGTACTGAGCTGGCCAAACTAACTGGGTATCAGCCACCAGCTGGTACTTCGGAAAATATTCTGTCGGAAACAACCGAAAGTCGGGAGAATTTGCGAGTTGGTTCAGTGCAGGTCAAAAACTCGGGTGCGAAGCTAACCGTTGAAATAAGTGCGAGGTATAAACCAGAGAATCCTGAAGAATACGACACTGATCGGTGGGGGTATGCCGAAACTGAACTCCTACCAGCAATGGAGTTCGTTGGCCTGAATGAGAAGACTATGGCCCTTGTAGAAGAATTTGTGCCGTACGCTGTTGAAGAAGCAGGCGGATTTGCAGAGTTCCGTGAGAACGCGACAACGACAAAATCACTAATTGATCGTCTTAAAGAGCTAACCCTCCCCCAGCTAAGTGAGATTGAAGATGACCTTGAGAGGTATTTAGAGAGAAAGAAGGAAGCCAAAGAATTGGAGCAAAAACAGAACGCCACTAACGAGAAAATCGATGAAATCGTCTATGACCTATTCGGGCTCGAACAAGACGATCTTGAAATCATCGAATCTTCACTTGAGGAATGACTGACTTCGAGGTTGGGGATCACGTTCAGTTCGCTGGAGGACAGGGCGAGATCACGAAGATCGAAGACCGCCCAAACGGGGGTCAGCTCCTCCACGTTTACACCACGGAGGGTGGACTCCGGAAACTCCCGAGTGGCCTGCCCCACATCGAGCGGATCGACTCTATCGTCGACAGGCTCGCAGCTCGACAGATCGATTCTCCGATCCACCATGACCTTCGGGGACGTGCAACCCGCCTTGACCTCGCATATCGGTACAACCGATTCCTGTCGCTGACGAACAACCGGATCGAGATAGAACCGTATCAGGTCCAAGCTGCTTACGAGATACTCAATTCGTACGACCACCGATACCTCATCGGTGACGAAGTCGGACTCGGGAAGACAATCGAGGCCGGTATCGTTATCGAGGAGCTCATCGCCCGCGGTCGTGCCCAACGGGTCCTGATCGTTGCGCCAGCGCCGCTTACCGTACAGTGGCAACAGGAAATGCGCGAGAAGTTCGACCGGAACTTCGTTATTTACGACCGCGAGACTGTTCGTACCCACCGGAAATCCCACCCGAACCAGAACGTCTGGCTACAGGAAGACCTCATCATCACGTCCGTCGACTTTGCGAAGCAGGACGACGTTCTCGAAGCACTCCGTAACCTCGATGTCCCTTGGGACGTCGCGGTATTCGACGAGGCCCACCACCTTACCGCCCGCCGGTCGAGCGACGACTCCATCGAACGCACTCAACGCTACACGGTCGGGGAAGCGGTGGCTGATAACTCCGACGCACTCCTACTCCTCACGGGGACGCCGCACAAGGGGAAGTCCGACCAGTTCTACTTCCTGGTGAGCCTGCTCGATCCGTATCGCTTCGGTCACGAGTCGCAGATCCACCCGGACGGGCTCGAAGACCTGATGATCCGCCGGCTGAAGGAGGATATGTACGAGACTGACGGGACGCGTATGTTCCCCGAAAAGAACATCGAAGCGTTGGGTGTCAATATGTCGCGGGCCGAGCGGAAGCTGTACGACGACGTCACCGAGTACATCCGCGAGTACTACAACCTCGCTCAGCAGGAGGAAAACAAGGCGGCGGGGTTTACGATGGTTATCTACCAGAAGCGCCTCGTGTCCAGTATATACGCCATCCAGAAGTCCCTGGAAAATCGGATGCGTGCTATCCAGAACGACGCGGTCGCGGAGGATTTGCCCGACGACGTCCAGGAACTCATCCCACGGTACAGCACCGAACCGGAGATGATGACCGACGCCGAGCGCGAGCGCGTCGAGGAGGCGCTGGAGACGGTCACAGTCACGCTGAATCAGTCACAGATACAGGAAGAACTCGACCGCGTCAAACAGCTCTGGCGGCAAGCTAAGGATATTGAGACCGATTCGAAGGCTCGGATGCTCAAGCAGTTTGTCGACCAGATTCTAACCGAGGACCCCGATGAGAAAATTCTCATCTTCACCGAATACACTGACACCCTTGAGTACCTCCGCGATCAGGTTTTCGCTGAATACAATATCGCGCAGGTTTACGGTGACTTGGATCAGGAGCGCCGTCGACAAGAAATGGCTGACTTCGAGAACGAGAAAAGTATAATGGTTGCGACAGATGCGGCCCAGGAGGGGCTGAATCTCCAGTTTGCGCATATCCTGTGTAATTTCGATTTGCCGTGGTCACCGACTAGAATCGATCAACGAATGGGACGACTACACCGATACGGGCAGGAACGGACAGTCGAGATTCGGAACCTCTTCTTCAAGAATACACGGGAAAGCGAGATCCTGAACCTGCTAGTCGAGAAGACGGATCAGATCGAATCCGACCTCGGGATGCGATCCGATGTGCTTGGTCGGGTTCTGGAAAACGTCGATCTCGACGATACGATTATGGCCGCAATCGCTGAAGATCGTCCTACAGACGAGGTTGTCGCTGATATCGACGAGACCATCGAGGAACGAAAGAACGCACTGGAAACGGTTGAGAATGAGTTCCTCATCCGGGATCGATTCGATCTCTCCGACGAGGATGACGAGATCCTCGACGTGATTGAACGGAGTCAACACGGCGACGTCAGCGAAGACGATATCGAAGTTCTGGTCCGTGAGTTCTTCGACGAATTCGGCGGCGACATCCGTGGCGTGCGTCCTGGCCCAGCTCGTGCCGGCGGAGACGTGTTTCAACTCGACGTTCCAGATGTTCTCTCCGGGGATCAAATCGCGGGACGATACGAGCAAGCGACATTCACACGCCAAGTAGCGATGGAGGAAGACGAAGTCGAATTCATTGCCCTGGACCATCCGCTCGTACAGTCACTCATTGAGTTCTGCTTGGACTCGAACCGTATCGGCGGACAGGTCGCTATGAAAGTAGCCGCTGATGGAGAGTCCACTCCTGGTATCCTGTTCACGTATCGGTTGGGATACGTTTCTGGGGCCGGCGAAGCGGTAACGGAAAAACTGGTTCCACTCTATGTCACGTCCGAAGGTGAAGTGGGGACGAAGAAGCCGGAGTTTGTGGACACGCTCCCACCGGGGGAAGTCGGCCCTGCGCCGGTTCTTGAACAGTTAGCGTCGACGGCAGAGGAACTGCACAGTATTGCGGAGATGGAAGCGTGGGAGCAGGTTGAATCGTTCGCTGAGGAAGCACGTGAGGAGCGTGAACGAGAAGTTGAAATCAAGCGTGAACACGCTGAACAGCACTTCGAGGAAGAAATTAGCGAGTGGGAGGAGCGTCTGGAAACCTATCGACACCAGGACGAGCAGGGAAAGGATATGTCAGCACCAATCGGGAACGCAAAGCGTGAGCTTGAGTCGCTTCGCCGTGAGCGTGACGATGAATTAGCCCGATTAGACGAGGAAAAACACGTTACCCCTGAGGAGCCAAAGTTGGTCACTGCATCACTGGTCGTCGACAGCCACCCGGGTGAACGATGACTGTCGAGATTGCGAACGTCGTCGGCTCCGGCGATCTTGGAGTAGAACTGGATGTTGAAGCCGTGGAAGCCGACTTGTCGACGCCATACTCGGAATACGATCCGTCAAACTACCATGGTCTTTACGTACGCCTCGAAGAAGACGGACCACTCATCACAATATATCGGAGCGGGAAGTACATCATCAGTGGGTGCTCCAGTAAGGAGTTGTTACACGAGACGAATGAAGCGTTTCAGAGGTTGCTCGCAGATTTGGACGTTATCGAAGAAAACGCGCAGATAGGATTCACCATCCAAAATGTCGTTTGTACGGCGATGCTTGATGAACCGGTCTCTCTGAATGCCCTTACAATCGGATTAGGATTAGAAGTGACAGAGTATGAACCCGAGCAGTTCCCCGGCCTGGTTTACCGACCCGCAGAAATCGGTGCCGTGTTGCTGGTATTCGCTAACGGAAAGATGGTTATCACGGGTGCTAAGAACGTCGAAACAGCTGAATCAGCGTACAAAAACCTCCAATCGAAGGTTCACGCACTGGTTTAGTCGCAGCGGCTCTATTGAAATACTCAGCAAGTGATCCATTCTAATCTGGTTGAGGTCGGGACACTCTCTCTACGTTCTGTCGTTTGGGTGCTGTTCAGACACACTCAGTGAGAAGGCTCATTACCCCTTCGAGACTCTCCAGAGAGAGTGGAAGAGGTAGAGACAACGGATATCACGGTACGAGTGCTGGGGCCACCTAAGTTTGATCGACACAGCAATCACGAAATTCTCGTTGAAGATGCCGATGGACGGCTTTCCGACTTTCGGGTGTGGAGCAAGCACCACGGTCAGGTCGAGTGGCGAGTCGGATCGACGTATGAGTTAGAAGGGGTCAAGCGGAATCCTGTCGAGGCCAACAAGGCCCGGTACGAGACCGCTGCGAATACACAGATTTCGAGAGTAGGACACCCCCAAACTCCGGACGTGAGTCTTCTCCACGTGAGTGACACCCACCTCGGTCGCCCTTCGACCGATAAGGAACATATGGGGAATGCGAATCAGCTGGAGCGATTTCTCGACGCAGTCAACCTCGCGGTCAGATCACGGGTGGATGCGATCATCCACAGCGGCGATATTTTCGACGACGATGTCGATGAAGCGACCGTGCAGGTTGTCGAAGAACACGTCGATCTGTTGGCCGACACCGGCATTCCGATCTACTACGTTCGAGGCAATCACGGGTGTGACCGAGGAGACGCGTTTCTTCGATCACAGACTGACGCTGGCCGAATGATACATCTTTCAAATGAGCCTCAGTTGCTCGGTGAGGGAACTCTCGCCGTCTACGGGATGGATGCTGATGGATCTACGAACGGACTCTCGGAAGTAGCCCCTGCCGGTGACACACCACAGGACGCGTACCGGCTGTTGGCGTGGCACGAGGCCGTCGAGCCCATCGCCAGAGATGGAGTCTCAATTAGGGATCTGGTGGAGGCTAGCGAAGTCGAACTGGATGCACTCGCCCTAGGCGATTTACACAAGCACAAGCGAGCCTACATTGGTGATGTCTACAAGGACACAGGGGAGCGGTTTCGCGCGTTTTACGCCGGCGCGATCACGGGTATCGCGCGAAAATCGGAAGGGTACGAACCTGCTGTATGGCTACTACAGATAACCGACGGTACGCTTGAGCGGTATCGACTACCCCTTCGACCTCGATAGTGGCCTCCCTCCACGATGATACGAACTATTCGTACTTTCAGCGACCGGATGTTTCAGCCTGAATTGTGTCTGATGGTGAATATTTCGTCAAAAGCCTGCTGAGTCACTTCGCAGAGGTCCTTCAGTCCCCCCGTGGATCACCAACCGGTATTTCACCATACTCTGGGCATGAGACCCACCCCTGTCCGAACGCACCGCCCATTCCTTTGTCCGGGCTCCATTCGTGTTCATCCCCACAGTGTGGACACTCTACCAGCGGTGGGTCGATCTCAAGTGCCTCTTGTTGAACGAAGTGATTGCCTTGGTAGGAACTACACTGTTGACAGACGTTTCCCCAGACCTTCTTGCCAAGAGTATTACTATAGACTCGTTCAACGGGCGTCTCATACTTCGCTAATACATCTCCGATAGGCGTATCGAGATGATCATTTCGTGGCCATACCACAGGCGTTTGCTCACCACACTGCCAGCAGTCTGTTTCCCACGTCAGCAATTTCTGGCGATCAACCGGGAGATCGTCTGGGAGCATAATAGAGTGGTTCTACTCTGATTGAATATTTGATTCTTTGGCTCTGCTTCCCGACTACGATTTTCAATTGAACGTGTTAATAATGTGATCTCGAAGCATCGCTTCACGTCGCTCAATAAACTCGGGAAAATTCTCCAGTTCGTACAACCGGTCATCAGTCGGGATGTGGTGGCGGTCGTAGTAATGGTCACTTCGCGTTGAGATCCACTCGTCAAACGGTCTATCGCTCTTCGACTGGTTTTCTTCGATTAGCTGGAGGTTCGCAACGTGATCTCGCAAGGAAGCGTACCGTTCTGCCTTGCTCGGATCGAACCCATAATTCTCGATGAGATTATCCTTCTCTAAAAGGCTTCTCGGGAAGATGTGATCCACTTCGTGTGAATCGTCAAGGGCGGGGTCAGGGTAGTATAGAACCGACAGGAGCAGGTAGATCTTCGTACTATTGTAGTCCGTCTCTTCAAATAGATCCTCTATGATTTCCTGATTGAATCCAACAGCCTTCCCGCGGGTCCGAATTTCACGCTGTATCCGCTCTAACGGGAACTCACTGTCATCTGCCTCTGTTATGGCATCACGCGCATCCTCAATAATCTGGTCTGGTCGGGAGTTAAAATTGCTGTTGAGGAGTGCAGAGCAGAGCCATTCGAGGATACGTGGTCGAACCTGTACACCGAGCTGGGAATCTGTCGTCAGGGACGGGTTCCCGTTATGGTAGAAGTAGAAGACCAGAGGGATGAGCGCATTTCGGCTTGTCAGACTCCTGCCTGTAATCCCAAAGTCGCTAATTAATTCGATAGTGGACTCAATTGCGTCTTGAACTCCCCCGTCAGCCCAAATCTCCTTCATCAAGGCCAGATTCTCGTGTGTGAATGTCCGAATTTGGTACTCAGCGGAGAGGTTTGTAACGACGAGAAGTGATTTCAGAACGAAGTCGCTACCGAAATCGTATCCCTCGTCGACATACGTCTGATTAAGATTCCCGACGAATTTGTTGATTTCCTCTTTCGCATCAATTGGATCGCCTTCATCCGAGGCCCAGTATGAGGTAGCAATTGACAGAAGAATCTCGGACTTACTAAGCTGTGTACCCCCTTCGTTCGCCCGGACGAAGATGTCTAAAATCCGCTCGTTATCCTGGTTCCCTTCTTCGTAGTAGTTCACGATATCTCGGGCGTGAACGGCATTGTAGAGGGTTGTGAGGTTCTTGAGGATGTAGTGTTCCTCCGCATCAGAAATGCTTTCTAGTTCATCGGCAATCTCGTTTGCCCGTGTCATTGCTTTCTCCAGTGTATCGACTTCCAGAATGTCACCGACGCGGAACCAGTACGCCTCGCTGGACTGTGTCGGGTCGGGCTCTTTGAATTTGAAATCGTATCGGAGCTTCAGGTGGTCTTCAGTTTGATCACCGGGATTTGAGAGAAGGTTGAGATAGAGCTGTTTCCGTGTCCAGGAGTCCGGGTTTTTCCGCTGACGATATTTTTGCTTCTCGACGTATGTTCCTTGGAGTCCGATGTAGAATGAAGAGAGGCGTTGTTGACCGTCGACGACGAGTGAAATTGAGTCTGGGAGCTGCTCGTATTCAGGAACTTTGGGATTCCGATGGTGGACGTTGTCGAACTCGTCCGGATAGATACTATCTTCAATGTGGTTTCGGACGAAGTAGTACTTGATCTGATTGTTAGCGAAGTCCCCATTGAGGTTCCAGAAAATGAATGAACCGATTGGGTACTCGCGGAGGACGGAATCGAATAACTGAACGATCTGTTCCGTGTCCCAGACGAACTCTCGCTGGATCGCCGGTAGAAAGATAGACTCGTTTATTTCTGGCAGAACCTGCTTGATTGTCCGAGACTGGTAACCCATGGAAGATGATCACTTCATCTCGCGCATTAGTCGTTTATATTGATTGGAGAAATCAGGGGTCGCTACCGACAGGCTATACCCATTATACACGCTCCTTGGCCCACCAAGTCAGAACACATCCTTGTTCTCAGTCTTTGTCAACCGTTCTCAATATGAACCGAAAAGGTAGTGGTTTACACGGAACCGCAGTAATCCCCACTTGTTTAATACAATAGCACGTCCTCGAAAACGTGAGCGAAAACGGACCCTCAGACGCAGCAATCTACGCCCGAGTTTCGACATCGGACCAGGACGTCTCTCGGCAGCTCGACGAAGCCCACGAACATCTGGAGCGTCTCGGTGTCAAAGACATCGAGGAGTATCCCGAAATCGTCTCCGGCGCCGCCGACACCGACACTCGTGAGGTGTACAACCGACTCCTCAACGATGTCAAGACGGGACAGTTCGACCTCGTGGTCGTTCACGAAATCAGCCGACTTTCTCGGCTCGGTCCGACTGAGATTCACGAGTTCATCCAACACTGCTTAGAACACGACACTGGCGTCGAGGCCCTCGACGTCGGGCTGAAGATTCACGTTGATGACGGGGAGCTCCAGCAAACGATATACAGCATGGTCGCTCGGTTGATGGGCGACCTCGCCCAGATCGAACACCAGCAAAAACTCCAGCGGATACGGTCGGGCGTCCGCGCCGCACAGTCCGCCGGAAAGTGGACCGGGAGGCCGCCAGCAGGGTTCGTCGTCGAGGACGGCTACCTCCGCGTTGATCCGGCCGAGTTCCTACACGTCCGGGAGGCCCTCACCCGTGTCGACCGCGGTGAGTCGTTCGCGACTGTCGCCGGCGACACCGACATCGCCGAGTCGACGCTCCGGAGTCTCCACCAAGATCGGCGCGACCTCTACCTCGGCGGCGAAGCTGAAGACGACCGCGTCGACGAGGCGCTCACCGACGTCCGTCCGCTGAAGGATGTAAGGGCCGAGGATCCCAACCTCGAAGAGCTGCGCGAACGCGTCGAGCGGTTAGAGGAGGCCACGGACATCAACAACCGCTAGCGCCTCTACCCACCCCCTCAATCGGCTCAACGGTTTACGTTCCTATCAGACCGAGAGATCTACCTCTCTACTTTCCCACTTCTCTTCTACCTCATCTACTGACTTCTCGTTGTCAACCACGTCGGCTAAGTCGCGGAGGTACTCTACGATGTCATCGTTTTCTACGTCCCATCGCTGGTCTGAGATGGATTTGAGACTCGTCGCTAGCTCACGGGCTTCGTCAGCCGTGTAAGCTGCGTCAGTCTCGCCTATATCAATGATGACGGCAAACTCGTTGTCGGTGATGCTGAGGTTCAGCGACGACACCTCGCCGTCAATAATGCTGCTCGATACCCTGTCCTGAAGATCGGACTCATACATTATGTAGTCGGTCTTGTCGGTCCCATTTGAAATCGGGGGCATCGTCAGGGTCGGAGCGGTCAACTTTCGACCGAGGACAGGGTACTCCTTTGACCCGGGCTACTCTACTGATGGGGACTTAGGGGTTACAAGTTTCCACAATGGATTTATTGACTTTACTACAATATCACTGGAGTTCCTACAATGACAACTGTTGATACAATCGAAATCACAAGCCCCAGAATAATCAGCAAAAATGCCTGTTTAAATGAGAAATCCCTGATTTGAGTGTTGATTAGTCTTCCAATAGCTACCACACCAAACAAAACAGTCCCTAGTATAGCAGTTACAATACCACCAAGCGCTCCTATTCCCCCAATCATAACTAGGGACGCACTTGGTAGGCTGGAGATGGAATCAGAATCATCTGTATCTGTTGGGGAAGTCTGAGTACTGGCATCTTGATCTGTAGATCGAGTGGCACCAGATTCATCCGTATTTCTCTGAGATGTCTGAGAGTCAGTATCTTGATCTGAAGATTGAGTGCTACCAGATCCATCTGTATTACTTTGAGACGCCTGAGAGTTTGTACTCTGATCTGTGGCTTGCTGGTCCTCTTGCTTGTTTGTAGATTTATCTGTTCTCGGTTGCCCTTGTTGAATGGCTTCAGACTCTTCTGCCGTCGTTCTTAACTGCTGCTCAAATCGATTGGTAAGTGAGTCACGTGTATCTATAATTTCAGGTGGGACATTTTCTGAATCAGAACGGTCTGTTTGCTTGACTTCGTAGATCAATAACCCATATTTCCTATCAGTACCAGGATCAACATCTTCAGCTTCGACAACCTCTCCAGTAACAACCACCTCATTATGATTAAATTCGACCGGTTGGGTTTGTACACGATTTGAGATACCAGCAGTCAACAACCGATTATCCTCGTCATATAGTAAGCCAGCCTCGATAACAGTATCAGCTACTGCTGGTATACAACCCACATTTGGCACAAAGAATGTGTCCGGAGAGCAGTCAGACGCAGCAACCAGACTTTCTTTTACTGAAATTCTTGTCGACGCTAATGACGACTCAACGGTTACAATGTCTCCAGAACTATGTTCTCCTGCTTGAATATCTTCTAACGTAGTCTCGGTACCTTCGATAGTCACATCAGATATAAAGAAGGTGTGTTGAGGGCCTTCGTCAACTACGGCAAGTGTTACTGTAGCTTCAGCATCCACCCAATAATCATTTTGACCACTGAGTCCAATGGCTCGCGTTTGCGATCCAATCGACCCAGTTGCTTCTCGTAGATCATCAGTCTCTGCCATCTCACGAGTAAATGATCTTGCACTATCACCAATGGCTCCCTCCCCTAACAATGGAGTACTTACCGGAGTGAGTGAACCAGTACGGTACGTTGAGACAACCTCTCCATCTAGTGTGTCACTGTTTGCTGTTAGCTGTCGATACTCTGTCGTGACCTTTACTAGTTTATTTTCGACGCTTTCTGGGTTATTTTGTAAGGTATCTATAGTAACCGTGGAGTCTGGCTCTTTCGTTACCTCCACACTGTCTGCCACCATTACCGCATCGATCTTTGCGTTTCCCCGCCGCGGTATATTATCACCATATAGCTTCCCAGAGGCTTCGATTGACCCAGTAGCAACCGGCTCATCAGTTGTGACCACAACCGTCCCCTTATCGTCAGAATACGCGATGACTGTATTCTCTTTAAGATCTACTCCTCGAATTTCTTTTACTCGCTCCCTAATGTCTGCGGTCTCTTCTGGCCCAGCGTCAACACTAACACCAGTTATTTCATCGGAGCGTAATATATCCCCTGCGACTGGGCTTGCTACCGAAACAGTAGCTATGAAGATAACAACACAAAGAGTCAAAACGGCAAATGAACGAATTCGAAACATCAAGGTCTCCCCATAAGAATATTACATAGCCAAATTAGTACGGGGTAAGTAGCTATTATGTTATCACCACTTGATTTTCTTTCTCTTGGAACCATATCGAATCATGCCAACAGTTCTATATATACCCTATGTGGGAATTATTAGAGGAGATATTTTGATAGAACCCATGAAGGGACGTTATGCGATTTTGTATGATGCTCTTCTGTAGGAGATTGTTGATACAGTCGTCGTAGCTGAGTGGGAACACTAACCGACTTTCTAAGCACCTCTACCGTGGACCCCCAATTTGATTCACGCACCCGCAAATCGCAAGACTACAGTCTATCAGCAATGTGCTACACAAGAGTGTAACGTCTATTCATTTACGAAATTAACGTTCGTGATCTCAAACCGTGCTCCACCGTCCGTCCCGTCCGTAACGCGAATCTGCCAGTCGTGAGCATTGACAATCTGTTTGACAATATTCAGTCCGAACCCAGTTCCATTTGCCGACTGCGAGTAGCCGACCTCAAAGACAGCGTTGCGTTCGTCGGTCGGAATGCCTGCCCCATCGTCTTCAACATAGAACCCGTCAGTTAGTTCTCCGACCGTCACTGTCACTTCTGGCCCACCGTGTTCAACCGCGTTTCGAAACAGGTTCTCAAATACTTGCTTGAGACGACTGCTATCTGCCCACACGGTTCGATCGACGGTAGTAATTACGCGTCCCTGCTCCATCTGAACGTTCTCCCGACACCTGTCAGCTATCGTCGCGAGATCAACCGGCTGAGTGTCACTCACTTCTTTATTATCCCGAGCCAAAATGAGAAGATCTTCAATCAGCGCCTCCATCCGATCTAGTGCTCGGCGGACACTGTCGAGATGGTCGCTGTCACACTCGTCGGCCACCAAGTCGAGATGCCCGGTAGCAACGTTCAGCGGGTTCCGAAGATCGTGTGACACAACGCTGGCGAACTCCTCTAGTCTCTGTTGGCGTTCTATCCGCTGAGTAATATCCTGAAACGTGCCGCGCACACCAACGATTTTGCCATCCTCACGCCAGGGCTCGCCGCGGGTACGGACCCATCGCACCTCATCGTCAGCTGTGACGATGCGCGACTCCAAGTCGTATGGTTCCCCGTCAGTTAACACTCGCTCGACGGCTTCCTGAATCGTTGTCTGATCTTCGGGATGATAGAACTCGACTGCGTTCTCGACTGTTGGTTCGAAGTCTATGTTGACGCCGTGAATCCGGTAGACTTCCTCGGTCCACCGGAGTGACTCTGTTCGGCGGTCAAGCTCCCAGCCACCGACATCTGCGACGGTTTGGGTCTGTGAAAGGAACTCGTTGGCCTGCTCAAGTTCTTGACGTTGCTGCTTGCGTGCCGTGACATCACGATATAACCATATGTTCGCTTCACCTTCGGACAGGGTATATGGCACGTAATCACGTTCCAACACGCGACCATCTGTGAGTTGGAGTTCCTCGTTTTGAACCAGCTCCCGCTGTTCGAGTCGCTCGGAAATCACTTCGATGAACGCCTCTGGGTCGGTGAATCGGGATTTAAATTCTTCAGCTGCTGTGGCGCAGTCGCGTCCAATTACTTCCTCGCTGTCGATTGGGACGCCAAGTGTTTCGCCTAACTGGTCGTTTGCCATGAGTACGTCACGTTCAGCGTCTTCAACGAGTACGCCCATCGGTAGATTTTCGACGATTGTACGAAGAACAGTATTTGTCTGCTCAAGCTCTTGTTTGCGCTCTTTACGCTCGCTGATATCACGCAAAATCCCAACTGACCCCTCGAAAGACTCCCCTTCGTAGGGTAAGACGCCCATGTGATCCTCACAGGGGATTGGATCACCTTTGGCGGGCTGGACCTCAATCTCGAACTGTACACTATCGGGGCCGTTCGACGAAAGAAGCCTTCCGAGGTGATCTTCCGAGCGGTCGACCACCTCCGATGATTTAATTAGTGATGGTGACGCTCCAATAATTCTCTCACGGTCGTACCCAACTATTTCGATGAACGCGTCGTTCACGTATTCGAAGTGTCCTGTTTCATCAAGTACGTAGACCGGGTCGTTGAGAGTCTCGACAAGTGTTCGAAATTGAGTGAGTGCCATCTCCTGTTCCTGTTCCACAGAGCGATCCCGTACCGAACAGACTAGCTCACTGGTGTCCGTCTGGGCAACGGTATGATCCTCGACGAAGGTCGTCCCATCGGCCCGGAGCCCAGTCGTCTCCCCGCTCCAGTAGCCGTCTTCGGCGACAGTCGGCAAAATAACGTCCCGCACCATCGCTGTGTCGCTGTCGGGGTAGATCAGTTCCCAGTGTTTGCCCTCCATCTCGTCGGGGTCATATCCGTAGATGTCTGCGTAGGCCTGATTGACGTAAATATACTCATCGTTCTCATTAAGGATGCTGATTCCTTCTTGCGCCGTTTCAATGGCTTTGCGCTGCCGTTTGCGCTCTTTCTCTGCACGATATCGTTCGACGGCGTTTCGTAGTCGGTTCGCCAATACAGTATACTGGTCAGCCACACGCTTTTTCTGGAGATAGTCAGTCACGCCAGCGGAGATAGCTTCACCAGCAATCTCCTCAGAACCCTTGCCCGTAAACAGCACGAATGGCAGGTCAGGGGAGTTCTCTCGGACAGATTTGAGAAACTCAATACCGTTCTGTGAAGGCATATCATAATCAGAGACGATACAGTCAAAGTCGCCACAAGAAAGGTGTTCTAGCCCCTCACTGGCGCTCGTCGCTGTCGTGACGGTGAAGTTATCATCCTCGCGTTTCAGAAACTCCGCAGTTAACTCAGCGAAGTCTGGTTCATCGTCGACATGAAGCACGTGGATGCTTGCTTCACTGTTCATGAACCAATACAACCATGGCTGGATAATAACACTATTCAAGCATTTCTCAAGACAGAAATTCGGAGGGTCGCTGACACGCGGCGTTTCACTGGGATAGCGGTGGAAACTCGACGGCACAGCTGACACTCGCTGACTCCGTTAGCCTTTGCGTAGCACATTGTTGATGGACTGCGGTCTTTCGGTTTGCGGTGTGTGAATCAAATTGGGAGTTCACGGTAGAGATGCTTAGAAGGTCGATTAGTTCCCCCGCTCAACTAGCGACGACTGTACCAACAATCTCCTACAGAAGAGCGACCGTACAGAAAACGGGGGTTTTCTGAACACCCACATTAGAACTAAGTATAGGCCTGAATATAGCCCTATACAACGATGGCAAAAACGCGAGTCAGCCAAGGAGCAAACGGCCAGTACAAAGTGACGGTGCCAAAGGGGCTCGCAGAGGCGATGGAACTCGACGGGAAGCGGCTCGACTGGAAGGTCAAATCGGGGAGCTCCCTAGAGGTGACAGTGGTCGATGAGTAAGGCGCTCGCGTGGATCCGGAAGTCGAAGGGCGATGATTCGGACGTCGGCCTTGAAGAGCAGCGTGAGCTAGTACCAGCACTCGCGAACGAAGTAGCTGATGAGGTGGAGGTCCTCGACCTCGGCGTCCACACCGGCTTCTCGACGATGACCCGCGACGACCCAGCAGGGCTCCTCGACCAGAACGAACGCGTCCACGAGCGCGTCGAAGAGCTGCAGACTGGCGAGTACTCACATCTCGTGGCACTGGATGATCGCCGTGTGTGCCGCGACGGGTACTTTTCGGTGATTCAGTACGCCGCCGAGCAGGGTAACGCTGAGATCGTCTACGTCGGCGACGTGAACGAGGACGATCTCACGTTCGATCTAAAGCGACGCATCGAGCGAGACACGAAAGAAGATGAACTCGAGAAATCACGCCGAGCGGTCCGCCGCCGGATCAAAGAGGGGTATGATCACGGCCGCCCGCGATTTGGAATGACCTACGACGATGCCGGACACTACCAAGTGCCGGGAGAGGAGTTCGACACCGTCATGGAGATCTTCCAGCTCGACAATGCTGGGAAGAGTCGTCGAGAGATTGCGGACACAGTTGACATCCCGGTTGCGACTATTCAGAACGTCCTTGACCGGCGTGAATGGTACATCAATCGCGAGCAGATGGCAGAATCGTAGACACCCGGAATGTCCTAATGCGATCGCAAAGGTAGCCCATTCATCTCTCGAATTCTCCGAGTGCTAGATCTACCTCATGAACACCATGTATGTCTTGATATTTCATTCTCGCCGTCTCGATGAATCTGTTCACTTGACCGGATCTTGGTCCCCAGTGTGTGATATCAACTCCAAATTCATTTTCCAGCACGTACCCACCACCAAGGCTCACGACAGAGGCAAGGATCAATATGGGTAACCATCCTTTCGGACCAACTAGAATAACGAGTGCTACCGGGAGCGAAGAGTAGAGTGAGTATGCTGGGAGGTTGTACAGAATGCCAGTTTTCCAATTGATTGCGTACGCCACAAAGCCACAGATCCCGAAGACGAGCCCCAAATTGCCGTATGAAACTAAGAGCGAGGGCCTCTGTTCCAGTGATAGTATGTGGACATTCAGAGCGATTGTGTTCGTGAAGACCGTCACTCGGCTCACGTAGTGTTTTTCGACCGCGAACCCTACGAGCAGCAACGCGAGTACCGAGAGCTTCGGTCCAAAAAGCTGGATCAACGCCTCAATAAACATGTCTATTGTATAATCAGACTACAATTTTATCATTATGAGGGTTAGCTCTCGTCACATCGCCCGCTAGCAATTGTGTTCGGTACTCGGTAATCCTACAACAGATAGCTAGATTCGGTCTGTAACAATTACTATACCCGGCTGAGGAGAGTATTTTGTAGTCAAATACCGGATTCTAACACATCCAGAGACGGTTGTGTTGAAATCCGTAGTCGCTGATAGTTCGTCGAGGTCGTACAGAATACAGAGCGCTTATTCCGTACGCTGCGCTCAGAAGTTGAAGTCGCACTTCTCAGTCATGGGTCGAGCATTGTCTAAACACTCACACGAACTCTCCCTGTTCAGACATCTCGAACTCAAACCGTGCTCCACCATCGGTTCCATCGGCTACAGATAGCTCCCAGCCGTGGGCTTCCACGATTCGTTTTACGATAGTCAACCCGAAACCAGTGCCACCCTGTGCCGACGAATGTCCCGGTTCAAACACCTCGTCACGCTTTTCGACTGGAATTCCTGGTCCATTGTCTTCGACGTAGATCCCAAGTTCGTTGTGACAGCCAACACGAACGGTCACGTCGGATCCACCGTGTTCAACAGCGTTTCGGAACAGGTTCTCGAACACGTGGCGTAACCGGTCAGGGTCTGCTTGAAGGGTCATTTCGTCGACTATTTCGATGGCTGCCTCGCCTGTGTCTACTGTTGCCCAGCATTTCCCGACGAGGTTAGTCAAACTGACCGACTCTGTTTCGCTTATTGTGTCGCCTTGGCGAGCAAGCGTCAACGTATCCTCGACGATCGCCTCCATCCGGTCAAGCGCCTGTAGTAGTGGATCAAGATGCTCGCTTTCTCCCTGCTCAGCAAGGAGTGCAGCGCGACCCTGTGCGACGTTGAGCGGACTGCGCAAATCGTGGGAGATAACACTCGCAAACTCTCCAAGCCGCTCGTTCTGCTGACGTAGTTGTCGCTC
>NZ_SGUA01000080.1:0-249 GCF_005435135.1 Halorubrum sp. ASP1
TCCGAGGCGGTCCCCTCGTCGAACAGTCGTGTCTGGCGTGCCACGAACGTCAGCCCGACGAGTCCGACCAGCCCGATGAGGAACACGCTCGGACCCGGTAGGAAGCCACCCAGCCCGCTAAACGGCGCCGATGGTGACGACATCGTCGCCGTTTAGCGGGCTGGGTGGCTTCCTACCGGGTCCGAGCGTGTTCCTCATCGGGCTGGTCGGACTCGTCGGGCTGACGTTCGTGGCACGCCAGACACGACT
>NZ_SGUA01000081.1:0-249 GCF_005435135.1 Halorubrum sp. ASP1
GCGTGGTCGCTCTCCGGGTCGACGTACACCTTCTGACTCGCCGACCCGTTCACACTCACCCGCGTCCGAAGATCGCTGAGATCGAGCCGCGCCGCGCTCGAGAACAGCCGGGCAAAGAACGGCCGGCGCCCGTATGGTCTTGAGGAGCGACAGGTCCTCGAAGAGCTCGTCGTAGTAGCCGTCCTCGTCGAGCGATATCCGGTCGCTCGTAGACGCCGACGACTCCGAACCCCCGTCCGGCACCGCATC
>NZ_SGUA01000082.1:0-247 GCF_005435135.1 Halorubrum sp. ASP1
GCCCCGCCTTCTTGAGATCGATGTTCATGCGATTCCTCCGTAGCTACCGCTGGTCCGTCTTCGTGTCATGAGAGTGTGGTAACAGCCGTGTTTGCGTGCCAGTTCGACATCGAGCGGGTACCGCTCGATGTCGAACTGGCACGCAAACACGGCTGTTACCACACTCTCATGACACGAAGACGGACCAGCGGTAGCTACGGAGGAATCGCATGAACATCGATCTCAAGAAGGCGGGGCTGGCGGCGCT
>NZ_SGUA01000083.1:0-247 GCF_005435135.1 Halorubrum sp. ASP1
GGCGCCGGACGGGAACGGCCGGCTGGTGCCGAGAAAGGGGTTCCGGCCGTTCTTTGCCCGGCTGTTCTCGAGCGCGGCGCGGCTCGATCTCAGCGATCTTCGGACGCGGGTGAGTGTGAACGGGTCGACGTACACCTTCTGACTCGCCGACCCGTTCACACTCACCCGCGTCCGAAGATCGCTGAGATCGAGCCGCGCCGCGCTCGAGAACAGCCGGGCAAAGAACGGCCGGAACCCCTTTCTCGGC
>NZ_SGUA01000084.1:0-247 GCF_005435135.1 Halorubrum sp. ASP1
GCTGGCAAGTGTGACACACGTGCTGGAACGATCCGCTCGACCGGTCACCGACAATCTCCGTCGTTCGCTTCTTCGAGGTCTTCTCGCAACCGGTACAGCGGGCCACGAGGAGCGGCCCAACGTGGCCCGCTGTACCGGTTGCGAGAAGACCTCGAAGAAGCGAACGACGGAGATTGTCGGTGACCGGTCGAGCGGATCGTTCCAGCACGTGTGTCACACTTGCCAGCTGGTCACCTGGTGGAACATT
>NZ_SGUA01000085.1:0-247 GCF_005435135.1 Halorubrum sp. ASP1
ACAAGGACTTCGAGGGATCTGACGGGAACAGCCTCAAGCCGTTCCACAAGAAGCTAAAGAGCCTGTCACGGACGGCGCGGCTGAACGGGATCGAGAACGCGCACCCGGTGTACCGGTACCCGAGCGCCCACATCTCTGCGTCGTCGACGTGGATGATCGCGTCGAGGTACGCGCTCGGGTACCGGTACACCGGGTGCGCGTTCTCGATCCCGTTCAGCCGCGCCGTCCGTGACAGGCTCTTTAGCTT
>NZ_SGUA01000086.1:0-247 GCF_005435135.1 Halorubrum sp. ASP1
GACCGCGAACCGGTATCGCGTCATCTTCGCGTCTCGCGACTCCGTGTCGAGGAGCGCCTCGAGGAGCGGCGCCGACGAACGGTGAGACGCCGGAGGGGTTCCTGAACGAGATCGTGTCGTCGCCGCCAGCGACCGGACCCACCGCCCGAGCGCTCGCCGGTCCTCGAAGCCCTCCCACAGCGCGATGAGCGCGCCCGCCTGACTCCGGTCGAGCCGACGGAACGCCGGCCGCATCAACGGGTTCCGC
>NZ_SGUA01000087.1:0-246 GCF_005435135.1 Halorubrum sp. ASP1
TTAGTCCTCTTCACGTTCCAGCACTGGTATGACGCCCCGTTCGACGGTCTTGCGATGGTCGTCGGTGCGGCGCTGACTGTGTTCGCGTTCACGGATGCCTACCTGATCGCGGACACTCTCGACGACCATCGCAAGACCGTCGAACGGGGCGTCATACCAGTGCTGGAACGTGAAGAGGACTAACCCTATGAGTCCGCCAGCGACTGCGAACCCCCATCCACCAGCCGTTTCCGGGAGTTCAGGGAA
>NZ_SGUA01000088.1:0-246 GCF_005435135.1 Halorubrum sp. ASP1
GCGTATCACCCGTGTAGAGGAGTCGATCCTGATCGCGGTCGAGGACGTCGAGCGCCGGGCGAGTCGTTCGGGTCTGACCGCCGTCGTCGCTCTTAGACATCGTCCTCCTCCGTGTCATTCCGGCCCGTCGACGAGGGCGACCGTCGCGCGGGCCGGAATGACACGGAGGAGGACGATGTCTAAGAGCGACGACGGCGGTCAGACCCGAACGACTCGCCCGGCGCTCGACGTCCTCGACCGCGATCA
>NZ_SGUA01000089.1:0-246 GCF_005435135.1 Halorubrum sp. ASP1
CCTCGAGTACGGTCACCTCGTCGGGTGTCCGCACCGTCCCGACCAGTTCACGACAGGCACCGCGGACGGCTCGTACAAGTACACGCCCGACGACACGGACGCCGACACCGACGGGGGTGCGTCCGCGGTGCCTGTCGTGAACTGGTCGGGACGGTGCGGACACCCGACGAGGTGACCGTACTCGAGGTCGGCGTTGATACTCCGAGTACAGCGGGCGCCGCAGGTGTCACAGAAGAACTCGCGGTC
>NZ_SGUA01000009.1:0-182364 GCF_005435135.1 Halorubrum sp. ASP1
AGCCGAGAATCCGTGTGATGGCCGGACTAACGTAGGTTATCGTCCCGTCAGTATCGACGACTGTCGCGAGATCATTTACCTCCTCAACGAGCGTCCGATACCACTCAGGCTTGTGGTTATTACTCTCTTGGTGGGTTGTATCGTCATCCATCGATTATAATGGGTCCAGTACACGTGTAAGCATATTAAAATCGTACGCAACCTCCGACGGAAGCACTACTCCTTGTTGTATATATGGGGGTGGTGGCCAAGATCTTGCTGAGTATACTCCTATACCTCTCACGCAAATCCTATCGACTGTTAAAGATTTCAACAGGGAACTAGAGACAAAGAATCAAATAGTCAATCAGAGTAGAATTTGCTATCATGCTCCCAGACGACCTCCCAGTTGATCGCCAGAAATTGCTGACGTGGGAAACAGACTGCTGGCAGTGTGGCGAGCAAACGCCTGTGGTCTGGCCACGAGGAGACCATCTTGATACACCTCTCGGAGATGTATTAGCGAATTACGAAACTCCTGTTGAACGGGTCTACAGCAATACTCTCGGCAAGAAAGTCTGGGGAAACGTCTGTCAGAACTGTGATTCATACCAAGGAAATCATTTTATCCAGCAAGAGGCACTGGAGATTGACCCGCCACTGGTAGACTGTCCACATTGTGGGGATGAACACGAATGGAGTCCGGACCAAGGGATGGGTGGGGCATTTGGACAGGGATGGGTCTCATGTCCAGAATATGGTGAAATACCGGTTGGTGACCCACGGGGAGAGTGATGAATCCTTTCGCTCCATACAGGGCCAGATCAGTAGTATTTCAAAACTCGAATGCGAAAATTGCGACATGTACGATCTCACTGGCTTTCAGCGCGATCTGCTGTACGTAGTTGCCGGACTTGATGACCCCCACGGGCTTGCGGTCAAAGACGAACTCGAGGACTACTACGAAAAGGAAATCCATCATGGGCGGCTCTATCCCAACCTCGACACGCTCGTTGAGAAGGGACTCATCGAAAAGAGTCAGCGCGACCGACGGACCAACGAGTACAGCACTACTCGCCGGGGCACTAGAGAAATCGAAGCTCGGACTGAATGGGAAGCCGGGTATATTGACCACGACGGGTGATCGAACTACTGTTCGAGGACTGTATTTCACGTCCTTGGCTCTGTTGAGATCTCAGCAGGAGATATGTTCCAGGCCGATCACGGTCAATACAGAGAATTCACCGACCGGCTGTTTCAGGGGCTGTGTTGGATCGCTGTAAGGCGGAGAGATTCACTGTTTGACGAAGCGTTTGATGTTATAGACGACACACATCAGCGCGATTTCGCGGAACTCACGGAACCATGACCGCGCTCGCACGGCGAAGCCGAGCGAGCGCTTCACAGCCGAGTTCACGGTTTCGGTCATAGAGCGTTGATTGTAGCGATTATCGTCGATTCTGGCGTTGTGTGCGTGGTCGTACGGTGCGAAGATGCGGTGCTTGATCAGCGGCCTGATCCCGAGATCGCGTAATCCTTCGCGGAGCGATTGCTTGTCGTAGCCTTTATCGGCCGCGAGAGACCGCAGACCGCCCGCGTTCCGGCGGGCGATCTGCTCTGCGAGGTCCGTGTCACTTCCTTCCCGATTCGTTGAGCAGTGAACGTCAATGACGGCTTGCGACGCTGTATCGGCGAGTTTCGTGACTTTGAGCTTCTGAACGCGGTAGCTGATTCGCTGGCAGTAGTGGCGGCTCGCTGGTGAGCGGTCGTAGAACGTGGCGTCGATCGCGGCGTGTTCAGAGAGATCGTGCAGCTGCGCCGACTGGCGCAGCAGCACTCGACAGACGCTCATGCTGATCCGGTCGAACGCTTTACACAACGTGGACGGCGCAGGGAGATCGGCCGCGTTGAGGCCGATCTCCCCGATTATTTGTGACATCTCTTTGAGCAGGTCGATCGTCATGCGGTACGACAAATCGAGGTAAATCCGCAGACAGTGAAGGGAAACGAGTGCGTAGTCGGCGAATCCGCCGCCACCGTCCGGGGCGGCGGATTCGCCTCCATCGCCAGTAACTCTTTGAGCAACCGGTACAACCTCCCCGATGAAGCGGGAGATTTGCGTCATGGTCGACGGAACTCTCCCGCTTCAATTCCTTTGATTTAGCGGCCTATCTCGCCTCCGTATGGCGATTCAACACAGCCGGTTGAAGCTACCGCAGTCTCGGTCTTTGGCTCGCCGCCGACCAGTTTCAGACGAACCCTCGTGCGGTTGAAGCTTGACTGACCGCGTCTCGGCGGAACTCCTCGGGACGGTCTCAGACGAACGCTCGTGCGGTTGAAGTATGGTGCTGGTCATGGGTGCGATAGCGCTTGTGGTGTTTCAGATGAACTCCTCGTGGGGTTGAAGCACGATCACGAACTCGATGGCGACCCCGTTCCGGCGTTTCAGACGAACCCCTGTGAGGTACACTTCATTCAAATCTACCGAAGGACTGCCTTCCATATTAGATCGAGATCTGAACAGTTGAAGTTGTGTTGTAAGAACAACAACGTAGCCCACCGACATAGTTCGAAAGGGTACCGCAATAGTGAACCAACGTATCACACCGATATCCAGTATCCAGAAATCTCTTCAAGACCTACGCGGGTATCGAATCAACGGTCGTATCGTCGAAAACTCCGGATAATACTATAGAGGTACATCGTACCACAAGCATTATCACGAGTCCACTTCGTATATAGCAGCATGGAAGAAGACCCCTTGGAGCGTATGCGTGAGCTCCGTAAAGAAAACAAGGAGATTTACGCCGAAATGGGGAAAGTCGGTTCGGGACACGCTACTGCGGAGGATTAAATCAGCTACCGCTATCGTTCGACGCGTCTTTTTCAATTCCGTTTAATACCTCTCGTGCTGTTTCCAGTACTTGATCTAATGTTTCTGTAGGCGGATCGTGTGGTCGGCGCTCTTCTAATCCCGGACAGAGTGTGTGAGTAAAGTATCGGTGCCAGACGCTGAACAGTTCATCTTTTGCCCACAACGTGTTGTATCGAACGTCAGATTGGAACGTTCGAGTATATTTTGAATGAAGAACAAAACGAGGAATAGACGGGGTGATAATTCGATCACTCGGACCGTCAGACTGTTCAACAAGATATTCAAGCGAGTTTGTCGCAGTTCGGTGGTTTGCGTCGGGAAAAAGGTGGAGCCCGACAATTGCTCGAATCCAGTGAGCGCATGCTTCGGGAAGCGGTGCGGTGGTGGGAAACTCCCGGATCAAGCGGCGGATATCTGAGTCTATGACATTAGAAATCCGCTGTTTTGTCAGCCCCGGTTCGTTTTCTCGTACCTCTCCGTAGGTAGAGCCTGGTTCCTCGTAGAACTCTTTGTTGAGCTGTTTGATTACCTGAGCGTTGACGGAGCCGAAGTCACGAAGCCGCCAGTCGTCTGCTTGGAATGCGTCCGGAGATATCCCCTCAACATCAAGAATATCGTTCTCTATGTGTTTCTCAGGCGGATCTCGGAGAAGTCTTGAGCCATAGGAGTTCTCCTGATAGGTTTCCAGCCCTATTTGAGTGACAGCACCGATACGTTCGAGATCACGGAGTTGTAGACGAAGTACGCTCTCCCGAAAGCGATCCTGTGCCAGCCGGTGTGGAGTGACGTGGGTTTTGTCTTGGAGGGCTTCGAGGATGTCTAGATCAGAGAGGTACATTGGGGCGCTCGGATCGATGAAATCCCGGTACGAGTGTTTTCCAGTGATTTCATCCGGCATATCAGAACCCCGCCCACTCCTCGGGCCGCGTAGCGTAGCTCGGCCGAAGCGCCGGCAGCGGCCGAACAAGATCGGCGTTCACGTGGCCGTCGAGATACCCCGCGCCCCACGTCGTGATCGACCAGTGATCGTCGAGATCGCCGCGATCGTGTGAGGTGATCCAGCCAGCCTTCGCGAGGACGCGGAGCCAGGTGCGAACGAGCCGCTGCTGGAGATGGAGGTCGTGAGCGACTTCCCACCACGACGACGCCCCCTCACGGTCGAGATACTCAAGGATGCGATCGTCCTCGCTGACCATCCAGTTCGCGGATTTTTTCATATTACACCTATGCGCTTTCGTCACCGCTCTCCGAGTGCCCGTTTATATCGTCGACGGCTAACTCTCCATCAAGATACTTCTCCCCGTCAGCTGTTGTGACGTAGATACCGTTTCCAAGAGCCTCAAGAAGCCCATGTTCGGACAGCTTTTTTAGACGTTTAGAGACCTGTGACGCAGATATGTGGATGTAGTCGTGTTCTGAAAGAGGAGTTGGAGATCCCGAGCCTTCGTCCCGGATCACTTCCAGTATTCGGTCATCCCAGATAGTCATCCAATCAGCGCTTTTCCTCATGTTCATGAGATGTTACGGACGCATAATCGTTTCACCGAATTAGTTATATGGAAAATATCTAGTTAGGAATGAATTTCCATTAACTTTATAACATTAGACTTCGTTGACGAAATTACGGGGCCCGAGTGACGAACCCTCGGCTCGCGATGAAATGTAGGATCCCGGCCGCAGTGCTGGCACACTCGGCCGGGTCGGGTTCTGTGTTGGGCCACAGAACCATGCTGACGATGGCAACTGCGGGGCATAAGCCCTGCGCGACGACCGAGGAACCGAGCGGACACAACGACGGCGGCTGCGAGATCTGCGGCGACCCGGCCGACGGGTTCTGCGCGCAGGTGAAACGCCACCTGTGCGCCGACTGTGCGGCGAAGCCGCTCGCCGCGCGCCGCGATGCGGGGGTGCGCGATGCGTAGCGTCCTCGCCGACGACGAACGCGACGGCGACGAGCCGACCGCGCTCGCCGACCTCACCGCCTTCCAGCGCGATCTTCTCTGGGCGCTCTCCCACGAGAACGCCCGCAAGGGGACGGCCCTGAAGGCGGACCTCGCTGCCTACTACAGCGACGAGATCAACCACAGCCGCCTCTACCAGAATCTCGACACGCTCGTCGAGTGTGGCCTCGTCGCCAAGCGGGCACGCGATCGGCGCACCAACGAGTACAGCCTCACCGAGGCGGCCCGCCGCGCCCTTGAAGCGCGCCGCGCGTGGCAGGCGGAGGGTGATGCCGCGTGAATCACACCCAGCCACCGCATCTCCGCTTCGACGCCCGCGAGACCCTTGCCGGCGAACTCGGTGAGATCACCGTTCAACAAGCGGTCGAGGGCCGCGTATGATGAAGAAGCTCTGGCGGTGCCGCCAATGTGATCGACTCGTCAACCGATTCGTCAACGGGTGGGTCTGCCCGCGGTGTGGGTGGTACTGCGGCCAATCGATCGCGAGCGTGAATCGGGGGCCATGAGTCGAGACAACCAGCAGCCCGCCGACGCACCACCAAGTCCTCTCACGAACGACACCATCGCAAGCCTCGATCAGCTGTCGCTTGCGTCCACGTCGGGGGCGTGTCAACACTGCGGGCGCTCGTTCACCGAGGGCGATGAGATCGTCGCGTACGTCTCTAAGCCGGCCGAGAAGCGAACCCACGAAGTTGGCCATTGCGTCTGCGCGCACCGTGAACACCGCCAGCAGGAGGTGTTCACACTCGGCGTCCACGAACTGCTGGTCGCCGGACGTATCGGACTCGCCTCAGACGCCGCGACCCAATCCACATGGCCGATTCTCGTCGAGCCGGTCCCACTCGGCGTGAGCGCACCAGCGACGACGACGATCCGCTGGCTGCCGCCCGAGACGCCACTCGCCGAGGAGGTCACGCCGACAGCGACCCACCGGCAGCGACGGCGCGACGCTCGGGCGCAGGTGACGGTCAGTTCCCCACTAACGACGGAGGGGGATGACTAATGCGGTCACTATCCCGCACCGAGGCCGCGCAACAACGACGGCCCAAGCACCACCGAACGCGTCCGTCCACCCGACCATCAACAACGGACCTGGACATTACCCTCGCGACGATCGCACACCTTCGGCGGGCGCTTACCGCGAGTACCGCCAGTGACGCAGCCGGCGTGACGGCGGCGCTGTTCCGAGCGACGCGGACTATCGACGAGACACACCATCCAGACGTTGCGGCCGCGATCCGGATTGCCCGCAGTGTCGATCCTGTCTCGCGAACAATCCGCCAGTACATCCGAGAGCTGCTCCGGCGGCTCGTCGCGATGGTCACCTGCTGGGAGCCACCAAAGTGATGCCAGCAGACAAGCAGGCCCAGAGCGGGCACGCACAGCCCGTCGGCCAGAGCCACGAGCGTGGCGTCCATCTTGTGGGCCCAACCACACAGTATGACGCCGCCGGCAGCCACTGTGGAAGCGTCTCGCCCCGGCTGACCGAGTGGATACCCGAACTCCTCGACCAGCTTCGTGAGGCGACCACAGAAACAGTCCGGACCCAGACACCCCACACCGACCCGTGGCGGGCGAGTTCGGCACTCCTCGATACCACCCTTCCGGAGTGGACCTCCCTCGAGAACACGTGGGACGATGCAACCGCCGAGGCCGTCGCCTACACGCAGGCGATTACCGAGTTGGCGCTCGTCGACGGCGACACCGAGTCGTCATATCACACACAACGCCACGAGGAGTTGCGCGACACCGTTCATACAGTCGGCACCGGGCGCGGCGCGGTCAACGCCGGGCTTGGCGCACTCGCAAAGGGACCAGTCGCGCTCCACCGCGAATTCGACGCGACTCCACGAGCGATCACCCTCGCACTCGATGTGGCGGCGTGGACCGATCTCACCGACCGTCGAACTGGCGTCCGCGCGCTCGCGGCCATCGCCGTGCTCGCAGCCGGGTTCGACGTTCGCGTTGTCGTCTCCCCGGCGCTCAAACGCCACCTCACCCGGCGGTACCCACAGTGGTGTGAAATCCACCTCGATCTTACGCAGAGCCGGGATCGGTCCCACCCGCATCCCCACCGCGTTCAGTCTCACGAGCCGACCACCGACGAGTGCCACCCTGCCTGGCAAGCGCTCGATGGGCTCGAACGCACACCGAAGAAACGACGTCTCCTCACCAATCTCGACGCCACCACCGGGCGAACCTACCAGGATCTCGAACACGACCATGCGATCGACATTGAGGCAGGGACGGTCAGCCGGTACGTCCTTGATCTCGAGACGCGTGGGCTCGTCGACGTCGACCGTCGAGGCACCCACCACAGCGTCACTCTCTCTGAACGCGGTCAGACGGCCGTGGCTGTGTATCTCGACGCTGCCGGCGACCTCGTCCATCCCGAACAACGCCGACTGACTGACGATCTTACTGCGACCACTCACGATGTCACAAGTACAGTGTCGCCCCGCCCGGAGGGCTCCACAGGTGACACCCCACCCTCACTCGAGGAGTGGCTGGCGGCGACGGGTGACCCCGACGCCGACGAAGAGTTCGTCCAGTGGCTAACGGGGCCCGACACCGTCGATGAAACCCACCTCCACCAGCGATTTCGGACCCCTGCCCAAGACGATAGCGTCACACTTGTTGATGACACCCCAGCGCCGTTCGATGATGGCCGGGTTGGGTATCTGAGCCACACCCCCGGCGAGGCGCAGGTCGTCCTCCAGTGGGGTGGGCCCTTAGCCACCCTGGGACGTCTCGCGGCTGTCTTACTCAGCGATAAGGCGCTCTCGAAGATCTTGACGCCGTCGCGGTTCGGCCGCGCATTCGAGGCAATCCATCGCGGTGATCTCGAACAAGACGCCCCACGAGTGCTGTGTCGGGGCCACCAAGTTGGCTGGTACAGCGACGACGAGCACACGTATGCGGCGTGGCGTGACCGCATCACGACCGTCCGCGATACACTGCTCGCGAAGATCGGCGAACACACGAGCAGTACCAATAGTGCCGCCCGAAGCAAACTCTTCGAAGACCTCCACGGGTTAGTCGCCTCGGCCACTCACCTGTATCACGCAATCGGCGTTGATCTGACGACCACAGTGAGGTTCCCGGACACCGCGGCGCTCGCGCGAAACTCGACGCAACGCCGGCAGCTCTGTACGTTCCTCGCGAAGACGGTGCCCAAACAATCGGTGTATGGCGTTCACTCGGGCTACCGCATGTTGTTCGAAGAGCGCCCACCCAAACTGCGACGGCGGCTCCCCTACGACGTCGAGCCCGACGCGACGATGGATCTGACGATGTCGTGGGTGCTTGCGGGCCCGACGATCACCGATCTCCGCGATGCGATCGAAGAGGCGCTCACCACAGAACTCACCGCGGTGCGGGAGGCGATCGCAGCGGGCACCGAAACCGCCCCTACGCTCTCGATCCCGGTCGTCGACGGGACGACCTACCCCGCCATCCGGCGGGTGATCGACGAGATTGCGATGACCCACGACGCCCAGTGGACACCCCACGAGCGACAGCGGCTCGTGCGGCGCTGTCTGCGCTCGTTCGGCCCGGCGGACACCACTCGCCGTGCGTGTCCGTACGACGTCGTGGTGAGCCTGCTGCGTGCGCTGAACGAGTCTCACGCTCCGACCGTGGCTGCGGTTGAACGCGCGGCGGCGACGCTCTCTGTCGCGCGGTTCCGCCCCGATCTTGTGCCAACGGCGACCGCACTGTATGCGGCCCTGCTTCGAGCCGACGAGCCGCTTGGGCGCTCAGCGTTACTCGAGCGGGCCGACATTGCGGCTAGTAGCTATGATCGCCGGATTGGCACTGTCCAAGCGCTTGACCGGGTACAGGCCGTCTACGTGGATGGCCACCGACGCTGGGTCACCACCGACGAGCCCAGTCACTCCTCACCGCAGCCGTCGCCGTACCTTGGTCAGCCTCATTCCTGGCTCCCGCTGTTGACGCATCGCTCCCGAACACATTCAGTCCGTCTCGCCCCCACTCTGTGGACTCCACTCGGAGTCGACTGCCGACACCCACATCGAATCCACATGTGGGATCACCACGCCCCGACTGGCACTGCCGTTGACACCGCCCTTCCGGTGAAACACTGGGGACAACACTGCGAAGACTGTACCGCAACCACTGACGCACAAACTCGCCACAGTCACCACCCAGCCGCAGCGTTTGAAACCACCACCCATGAACCACGCATGACACCACAATACTACGCACCGACCGCATCGCTTCTTGACCAGTTCCGTCCCCTCTTACCACAGGGTGTGTCCCAATGAAACACGCAGCAAGCGATCGTCCAACCGCCGCCATCTGCGAGCGCCAGTTCACCGAAGAGGGGACACACATCCGCGTCGCCCGCTGTGAAGAGGCCGCATCCCAACTCACGTGTAGCGTCGAACAGCAGAATCAGCGCCTGTATCTCACCGTGTCCACTAACGATGCGTAACGCCACAAGTACGCGACCGAAGGTTGTTCGAGTAATCGACAAGTACGACCTCGACGACATTGGCGACGAAATGGTTACGGAATGGACAAAGCCCGAGAGTACCCGACGCTCTTGTCGTGAACTCGCGGAATTCTTCAACATCCGTGTGCTCGATGCAGCACTCCGCGAAGCGGGTATCATCTGGGAGAGATCACTTGTGGAGGAGTGTGCCGCGATCATCAAAGACGATACTAAATCGATGACAGGATATGATCTCGATCGCAGGGGAGTAGACACCGACGAAGTCGGCGGGGACATGGTGTCGTATCAATCGATATACACGTATCTGACAGAGTATCGTGATATTACGTATGAACGTGAGGTCGATGATATCCGCTCACGAATTAAGAGTTTACAACAGATCGAGACAAAGGCAGAAACGATTGCTACTGGGATTATCTCACACTCTGTGACACACAATCAGGTACACGGAGTGGAGCCTGAAGTAGAGGTCACGATGGATTGTATCTGTAACACATGCGGGAGCAACACTGAGATGTCGGTGTATCTGCGCAACGGCGGCTGTCCTGCCTGTAGCCGGTCAACATAAGCTGTCGACCGGCTGTTTCGGCGGCAGATGGGTTGTAACAGGATCCACGGAAGAGTGCTGATTCGCTGAGTCAGCGAATGCGGGTAAACGCCTTATTATCCAGCCATCTACGTGGATACATGTCTGACAACCAGTCGCTTAGGGCGCGTCTCGAAGAGGATCTGACAAGCAATCTCTCGGTCAGTGTTGTTTCTGTGATCCTTGCTGTCGTAGCCTTGTTTGTGTTCGCTCAGATAGGCGATCCAACTACGGGAGGATTACTTCTTGCACTCAATATCGGGGTGTTCATTCCTTACGCATACGAGCGTTACTGGCCTGTCGCGTATTCAAGAAGCGCAGCAGCTGTGTGGACTATCTCAGCTGCGCTGATCACGACAGGTTTGTTCATCGGCACATATCAACTCGCTTTCAGTGTGGTTCCCGGCGAGTACACCGGTGGAATTGCGTTTGTCCTAACCGTGCTAATTCAGTATGGGATCGCAGCGTTGTTCATGCGAGTCCGACAGCATACGTAAGTGAAAGATAGTAACTAATGGATGAATTGTGTCAGGGGAACAGAATGAGTTTTCACACAGCAGCCAATTGGCCGTCTCAACACAAGGAAACTTGCGTCATCACAGCCAAGGAGAGTACAGGCGTGACCGATGAAGCGGACGTAGATGAAATACTCGATCTCCTTGACGATCAGTACGCGCAAGTAATCCTCCAACAGACACGGAACAATGTAATGTCAGCCAAAGAGATTAGCGAGACATGTGATATCTCAATTTCAACGGTCTACCGGCGGACAGAACGACTGATCGAATGCGGACTTCTCGCTGAACGACGCGTCGCACAACCCGATGGAACTCACTATAGTCTGTACGAAGCACGGTTGGATGAACTTACCGTCCGTCTCACTGACGATGGATTTGAGATAACGGTCTCAGAGAAGGCGACTGGTGATCTCGCTGACCGCTTTACTGATATGTGGGAGGGGTTATGATGTCCGTGGTCCAAGCGGCCGATACACAACTGCCGTCAGATTATTTGTTACTGCTATCTGTATCGCTTATCGCCCTCGGATTAGCGCTGTTCATTGTGTTCCACGCCTATAGGGGATATCAGCGGAACAGCAGCATCCGGATGCTGTACCTAGCCTGTGGCCTCGGTCTCATCACTGCCGTCCCTATGACGCTCTCAATCGGGGTTAACTCACTTGGGCAGATGATTGAGCTTGCTCCTCGCGTGTATACATTTTATCTTCCATTAGTGATACGAGTGAGCGAAATAACTGGGATTTGTACTCTGCTTTACTCCTTGCTTATCACGCCTAGCAAATCTCAGTGAGCGTTCAGTTCGCAGCTCTCATCGCCCGGCTGTTTCAGGTGAGAATATACCTGAAAAAGAGGGCTCCAGCAGATCCTTCAGCCTACAGGTCTATCAGTGGCGATAATTTCACCAAAAATAAAATCACCTCTTGTAGGTGTCTTTCGGTATGGCCACGGCCACAGACAACGACCAGCTTCAACAGAGTGGTTCCGGATCTGGCGGGGATTTCTGGCGGCACTCGTTCGAGCAGTTCATCGCAGACCTCCCTGAACCAGCATTCGTCGTCGACGCCGAAGGTGACATTACGCAGTGGAACACCGCTACAGCCGATCTGCTTGGCCTCCCAGCGCGCAAAGCTGTCGGGATGAACGCATACGACGTGTTTGGTACCGAGGGCAAAAACGAGACCCTCGCCGAAGAAGTCGTCCGCACTGGAACACCCATACGTGAAAACGAGTTCCGATCCGCCGAACGACCAGATGGAACGAAAGCACATGCGCGCGCGATTGGAACCCCAATTCAGACACCAACCGGCGAGGTCGTTGGTGCTGTCGAGTTGCTCTTCGATGTCACCACCGTCGTCGAACAGCGGGAGACGCTCGCCGACCTCCAAGAAGAGCTCTCGGACAATGTCGAGACATCAATGGGGCAGCTAAGCGAGTCGACAACCGAAGTCGCGAACCGATCGAATGAGATCAGCACGCTCGTCGACGAGCAAGCAGCCGAGCTCAAGAGTACACAAGGTGAGATCTCCGGATTCAGCGCCACTATCGAAGAGATTGCGTCTAGCGCTGAGGAAGTCAGCAACCAAAGTGCGGAGTCAAGGGAACTCGCTGAAGAGTCCGTTGAGACCGCAGCCGACGTTATCGATCAAGTAGACGATACGGCCGAGAAGTCGGACACCGTCGCAGACGATGTCGCTGAGTTGAAAGACGAGATCGAGCAAGTTGAGGAGCTTGTTGGCGTGATCAACGATATCGCCGAACAGACAAACATGCTCGCGTTGAACGCCAACATCGAAGCGGCACGCAGCGACAGTGATGGGTTCGCGGTCGTCGCCGACGAGGTGAAGAACCTCGCTAATCGTTCACAAGATCAAGCTGACGAGATCGAAGAAATCGTCGCAAGGATCAAAGAGAAGGCTGCTACGGCAACTACCGAGGTAAGAGCAGGAAACGCCGAGATCCAGTCCGCGAGAGACGACATCCAAGGCCTCCTTGAAAACCAGAAACAAATCCTTGCTGCGGTTGAGCAAACCGAAAGCGGGATCACCGAGATCGCGGACGCAACAGATGAGCAGGCGAGCGTGGCTGAAGGGATATCGAGTGCTGTTGACGACGTCTCTGAACGGGCTACCCTCGTGAGTGAAGAAATCACACAGATTGCGGACGAAAACGACAATCAGACAGAGATGGTCGCGGGGCTAACCCGGCAGGTCGAACAGATTGACCGCGAACTCGCTGAGGTCATGAACACGTCTGTCTGAGGCAGACATCTCGTGATCGGACAGACGAACAGTCTCATCCCACGTTTCCGCTCTAGTTCGTTGACGGTTCCTTCCGTGGGAGTGAGATGCTGACGACAGTTCCGGTCACCTCATTTTCGCCAAACTGGACACGACCGCCGAGGAGATCGGTTCCCCACTTGATGATCCAGAGCCCGAGCCCACTTCCATGGTGAAGCACAGATTCGGTTCCTTCAGAAAGTACGGATAGTTCGTGCTCGGGTATCCCCGGCCCGTTATCGCGGATTTCGATCTGTACCTGCTCGCCTACGCTGGCGACAATCTCAACATGTGGACTGTCACTGGTATTGTGTTCAGCAGCGTTTTCGATAGCGTTCGAAAGGACTGGACTAACAAGCCCATCAACGGGTACCTCCTGGTCAGGACACTGAAGTTCGAATGTCACGTCGGAAAAGCGTGAGCTAACCTCTCTCAGCCGCTCTTCAAGTATCATCTCTATCGATCTGACGTCGGATTCTTCTCGAGCGCGACTGAAAAGCCGGATTGCCTCGCGACCTTTCTGTCCTAGCTCATCAATTTGAAGGGCGCTTTGTTTTACGCGCTCGGCTGCTTTCGTCGGTAGGTCCTCGCTATACCCAAGTATCAGGTTAGTTTCTGTCTTGATGTTGTGGCGAAGCACGCGATTGAGAACCTGTAGACGCTGTTCTTGGCGCAAGAACTCAGTCACGTCCTGTAACGTCACCATGCTCCCGATGACCTGCCCTCGCTGGGTAGTAATCTCGACAGTTTTGATCTTGAAGTCCCGCTTACCTGAGTGGGTTTGTATCGTGAGGAAGTCCTCAAATACTCCAGAATCTGGAAATGCCTCGTACTTAGGAATCGTCTCTGGCGCAGATGATCCGAGCAGTTCGTCTTTTTGTACATTAAGCATCTCCAGTGCTGGACCATTGACGTTAATCACGTTGTCATTCAAATCAAGAACAAGTATCCCCTCTTGGGTGCTATCAAATACGAGTCTTCGAGCGGTAGTATTCGGTGCCGGATTCGTTCGCAGTAAACTGTACCGTCGAATGGCGGTCAGGTAGATGACGCCAGAAACTGAAAATGCGACTGGTGTCGGGTCAATAGGCGTGCTAAGCACGTCTGTGAGGTAGCATAGGTTTATACCCCAGGGAATGATCAACGCTCCAATCAGCGTATACGCCTGCTTCCGAAACGCAGCCATCTGGCTCAGGGCCAACCGGACTAACAGAGCACTACCCACGCCACCCAGTAGATACGTATAAGCGGCGACAATCCAATACCAGACGCCTCCGCTGTCGCTCTGGACAACGCTGAGACCTGGAGTTTGTGCGATACTGATCTGTAGAAGTCCCTGAGCCGGCCCGAGAATGGCCAAAATCACGGTCACCACCGGAACGACCGTAAGTGCTGATACATATCTCCACTTCAAAAAGCGATCGTGACCGGTGTATGATAACGCAAACAGCATCCAGCCGAGTGGGATTGCAACGACGCCTATCCACATCAGGTACATCCAGAATAGCTTTGCCTCCACACCAGGTGCTCGGAGTCGAAAAATAAGCATAAGCGACCAGAACACCTGCCCGGCCAGCAACAGTACGAGAGGTCTCGCCCCCGGAGATTGCCCCTCCCTCCACGCTAAAATAGCCGAAGCTGAGCCAAGAACGACGGAGATGTGTAGCACAGACAGCAGAAAGGTAGTAGTCGACATAGTCTCACAAGGACATCTATGTATACTAACTTTATGTCAGAGAAATCAAAACATCTCCACTTGATAAAAAAGAGTGGCGTGGATTACCCGATGATAGCGATGAACAGTCCGCACGCCACGAACACGTAGTTCATCTCACCGAGCAACTCCAGGCGACGGTAGTCGTTACTACGCCCAATTCGACTATTAAGTAAAACCGCCAGCACTCGTCCAGCAAGAAGGACCAACGCAAAAAGTGCTGGGAGGAATCCGCTAAGAAACGCGCCAATGACGACGAGAATTGAGAGCATGTTAATGATGTACAATAGATGCCGTGTCCGCTTGACGCCGACGACAGTCGGGAACGTTGAGACATTATTTTTGACATCATCTTCGATGTCGCGGACGTTCGGAATTTCAGTGTTGACGAAAATATCGGCAAAAAAGTAAACCGCCAACACAATGGCAAGTGGCGTGATTGCGGCGTCGGCAAACACAATTGGCAGGATTACCATTGCTGTCGCCCACGCCAGTGCCACAAGCGTAGAATTAAGCACAAAGATGGTCTTCAGGCGCTTGAGCGGCACAAGCGATCGTTCAGACAAATCTACTACATACAAGATCCACGTTACGCCTGGCACGAGGGTGACCGCAAGCGCGAGTGGGCCACCAAGCGCCGAGAGAGTAATTGCAAGTCCGTATGCTCCAGCAGACGTGATCGAAAGCAGACGCCTGTGTCGCCCGATAAACGCACTTCGCTCGGACGTCGCTTGTGGGTCGTATCGCACATCGCTGATTCTATCGCCGACGTAGACACCGTAAGCGACCAATCCAACGACGACGGGTGCTAAGGATGGCTCGAGCGACAGGATCACCATCGTGACAAGCGTTCCAGCGATCCCCATGCCTACGATATCAAGTTGGAGAAAAATACAGACTCTTCGTATTCGATGCCACAATTTCACTGATGGACGAAAACCGCTACTGGTTCCGGTAGGTTGTCTACCGGAGCTCGTCCGTTCTGGTTTTTTGTTTGACATTCTGTTAGGGACACCACAAGAAAACCCGCTGTTGTTTCCCCGGGTGCCAGCTATAAATTACTCCCAACTGACAATAAAGATAGACAGAGACCGTTCGGCAGATGAACAGGCTGTCTGTGGGTTTCTCAAATGATACCTTTAGTGATATATTGTGGTTGGAGTTCGTAGCCCTCTGGAGAGATCAATATAAAAGATAGCCCTGAAGAGGTGGGTTTCCGTGCTGTTTCCGCTCTGAACAGGTTGGGCAATTACCCGCTCCACAAATCGGAGAACGCACAAGTGAATTCGCCTGTGTTTGTCCGTCCGTTTCTGGACGATACAGACACAACGGTGAAGCCTCAGGGCTTGTCCCCGAGGTACTTCACCTGCACAGATTGTGCCAAGCGACTCAAAAAAAGGTTCCAAGACTACTTCCGATTGCAACACCGGCAGCGATCTTCGCACAGGTTTGCCAAGACTGCGAACTGAAGCTATAGAGGAGGAATACAACAGGAACCGCTCCGATAGCCGCAGCAGTCCAGTCTGGGATATACTGAAATGGATTTATCCAAAGATAGAGAACAGTAATACTTACTCCGATTGTAAAAGCAAAAATTCGAATCCACTGAAACTCTGACCGGTCTGGCCCATTAGATGGATTTTCTTCTTCGAGAAGATCACGCTTAGAGGGCATACTTAAATGTATGTGCCCCCGCCAATATGTTTTTTTGTAGCGCATCAGTCGGAGCCTAATAGCAAACTCTTAATCACTAAGCTAAACCCTTTAATTCGGAACAGTGACTTATATTCACTTTTATCATAGAACTATTTCAAGTTAGAATATATTTGAATGAGAATATTTTAACAAAGCCAGATACAAGTATATCCCTAGGGAGCGCAGTCTCCACAGGCGTTAATTCGGAGCGTCCCTCTCCTACTTGCTCGATACCGCGAGAAAGAATTTCTCAGTGCGGTCGAGAATCCTCGCCTTCAGGGCAGTGAGGGTGTCAATTGCTCGTGCGGCTGTACAAATAAACCGACACGATCGCGAGGAAAGCCTCCGCAACTTTCGTAATGGTGACAATTGGGTTAATCTCCCCGTTCATGTAGAACGCTTCAATCCCCCACCCTCGGAACGGGAATAACGCAAGAATCGTCACCAAGGAGTATACTGCAGCCACAAGGAAAAACGAGCGTCGCCAGAACCGGGTGAAGTATACTGCTGCTCCGCCGAGGAAACCCAGTCCGTTGAGCACGAAGAGCACTGCCAGCACAACGCTCATTTCAATCGCTCGTGTCGTCGCCACGAGATGGATGAGTCCCGTAATGAGGGCCAAAAGAACCGCCACATACCCGATCGGTTCCGACGGCCACTGATACATGCTGTCTGACCTCGTTGTATGGTTTGTACCCATACGCACAATACTGACTGAACATATAAAAAGGAACATTGCTATATAGAATCGTGGGAATCGGCTGTATAACCAATTTCAAGTGCCGGAGATCGACTCATCCGACGCAACGAGAGTGCGAACACGGCGCGCAAGAACCGTGGGCGGGAACTGTCCATACACTGACCTTCGGACACACCCGAACGTTTCGACACTGGCGTGAATTGTCGCTGCCGGGCCAAGCTCTTGACGGAGGATGTACTCGTAGGCGGCGATCTGGAGTTCATACCGCGGTTGCGTTGCGTCGAGTGACTCATTCAGCGCAATTTTGAGATCGGCCAGTTGCCACTCGCCTCCACCTAGATCCATGAGGATATCGGCCTCACCATGAACTTCTACCTCAACCGCTTCAGCAGTCACGAGTCCACTCAAATTGTGGTCGACATAGACAGCTTCTGCTGCTTGGATCTGGGCCCACAGGTCGGACTTGAGGAAGTCCGACACGACTGACACGTGGAAGAAGCTGACGAGGCCACCACGTTCAGTATCTGGCAGCATCTCGATCGACTGCGGCGTTATCTGTTCCATCGCGTGCTGAAGCGCGCTTCGGACGGGCTTGCTCCACGCATCGATCTCGGTGGCCGGCACGTCCATCTCGATGAGGGTGAGTAAGGCCTCGTGGAGACAGGTTCCGACGGCCTCTGGCCCAAGCGTCTCGAACGTGATTGGGAGGTCGTCGGCCACCGTCTCAGTGTCGGTGTGAATCGGCTCGTCAAGTAGGTGGGCACCCACGGTAGCGTCGACATCGTCAGTCAACGGATAGGCCGTACTCGGGTCGAGAAAACGTGGGACCCACGACTCCAACTGGTCGCGTCGAGGCGGGACGGCACCCGTCACCGATAGCGGCGTGTCGTACGTCTCGCGTGTCTCACTGCCGTCGACGTCATTCACACCGATCGTCAAATCACCGGCACTGGACGGCTCGTCGATCGCATACGTGGGTGTTCGTCCAGGCGAAAACTCGAGTGTCTCAAACAGGGTATCGAGCCAGCGATCACGCGGCTGTGCCGTGCCGGGTAACGTCTTCGGAAGCGGGATGACGAGATGGTCACGTGCCCGAGAGAGTGCCACATACAGGAGTCGCCACGCCTCCGCACGCTCGTTGGCTGCGACTGACTGGAGCTGGTCGGGACCAAGCAGGTGCGGGCCCCCACCGTCGGCGCCGTCGAGCCAGTGCTCGGTCGCCCACCGCAACCCGATATCGCGTGATGCAGCACCCTGTTTATCGCGACTGTCACTGCTTGGCGTGTAGAGTCCCCCATCGAATGGTGGCAGTTCGATATCGGGTGCTGTCTCGACGTTCGTCGGCGGCGCTAACGCCGCAACGCCACCCTGCGTCATGAACCGCTGAGAGAACGGGCCAGTGTCCCAGAGCTTGAACCCCGGCGTTGCGAGCACAATCACGTCGTCTTGATCGCCTTTGAGCCGATGAACTGTGCTGAAGACGACGTCAGCATCAGTGGTCACACTCGGGATATCGGGCCCCTCGCTCGGGGCCGCCCGAAACGGCGCAAGTAGGTCACCGAGGGCGGCTGGTGGGTACTGCGTGTCCGCTTCCCAGTCGGCGACGGTGCTCGTGAGCGCGTCGAGCGCGGCTACTAGTTGTGCTGCCGGCAGGTCGGTGAACTGGTCGCCCGGGTCGGCTCGAAGCGCGAGTTGCTCGATGATGTCTTCCAGATACACCGACGCTGGAACGCGATGGAACCGGCCCAACTGACCGCGAAGATCGCGCAGGCCACAGAGGATGTCTCGGGTTTCGGCGTCGAGGTCGTCGGCCGCACAGATAATGTCAAGGTCGTACCCAGCCCGCTCGAAGCAGTCGTGGGCGCCTGTGAAATCGAACGGCGAGTCAGTCAACAACGCGCGTGTCTGGGCCCGATCGGTCGGCGCAGTGAGCCAGTCACACACGGCGAGGACCGCCTTGACCACGGGACACGCAAAGAGTCTCGAACTCGCATTTTGGACGGTCAGTCCTTCGGCCTCGAACGCGTCTTTGTACGCGTCCATCCGCGTTCGCTTTCTGAAGACGACGGTTATCGACTGTGGCGACCCGGTCTCATCAGTCAATGTCCCATCAACGAGGCCTTGTGCGATGTACGTCGCAAGGATGTTCGCCTCGCCAGCGCGGCCGTCGGGGTTGACCCACCGTGTCTTGTCGGGCGCTGCCCCACCGGTGAACGCGGCGACGTGGATGCTCGGGTCGGCGGTTGGATCCCGAGATGCGTCGAGACCGGGGTAAGTCGCCGCAAAATCACTGAGCCCCCCGCGAGCTGGATCGTTGAAGACGGGCCGCATGATGGTGTTGATGCCGGCGGCGATGTCCGGGGTTCCACGATAACTTGTTGCGGCTGTCACCGTCGCATGGGTGTCCCAGTCGATACCGAGATACTGGCCCTCGCGACAGGCGCTGGTGAATAGCGACGGATCGGCGTGCCGCCAGCGGTAGATGCTTTGGAGTGTATCGCCACACGCGAGGACGCGCATCGAGGGAGTGACAAGCTCTGACAGCGCCGCGTGCTGGATAATAGAGACATCCTGTGCTTCATCGATGATCACGCTATCAAGCCGCGCGTGGTACCGCTGACGCAGGGCTGTGTGCTGGTCGGTGGTTGGCCCATCGCCATCGACTGGCCAGTCACGCTTGAACACACTGGTGATGAAGAAGGCGACATCGGTGTGAGAGACCACGCCATACTCGCGGATCAGGGCTCGGTACTGCTCGCGGTAGGCTTCAAGCACGTCACCAAACGCTGTCAACGTCGTGTCCCACGCGTCATAGAGACGCTGGTCAGCAGCCACAAGGTCGTCCCACGCCGCTGCTGAGAGAGCCGCGTCGGTGTCAGCTGCGGCGTCGGCGTCGACGATGTCTGCGATCGTCGCCACGATATCCGCACGACTGCTGGTTCGTCCGTCAGGATACACTGCCTCCTGTGTGGTACGGAGTTTGCGTTCGAAGGCGGCCGTGGTGAGTCGCTGATCGCGACAGTACTTGACAGCGTCAGCAAGCATCTCCTCGGGAGTGGCTGCCCAGCGGCCACCCGGGTATGCTGCTTCCAGTTCGGCTATCGCGTCTTCGTGGGCCGGATCGGCAGCGACGGCGTCGTAACACGCTTTATGAACCGTTTCCAGCAACGCCTTATTCCCGATCGATGGCGTCTCCTCGAACCCCAGGTCGGTGGCCAGCTCCCCGAAGACGTCACGCAACACGCTGTCGACAGTGCCGATAAACGGTGCGTTCCGGACCCGCGCCACGAGATACGCGATATCTGACTCGGTGAGTGACGCTGCCTCGGGGATCAACGCATGATCCACAATCTCCCGAATGTGCTCACAGACACCGGGTCCGATCGCGGCCGCCTCATCGGTGGTAAACGACATGACGGCTACGCTCTGGGCGGGAGTCCGATCGCCACTAACGTACCGCCGAATGATGGTTTCGGCTGCGATTCGCTGCATCGTCAGTGATTTGCCAGCGCCGGCGACACAGTTCATGGTAAACAGTCCCGAGTCGGCGTCGACGAATCGGTCTCTGATCGTTGCTTGTGCGTTCCGGAGTGTCCGTGGGTCGTCGTCGTTACTCATGAGGTGTCTCGGTGGGTGCTGGGTCAGACGCCCCACTCGCAGAGAGGAGCGCGGCAATCGGCTCAGGAAGCTGCGGTGTCGTGCTCACCAGTTGGGTGCGGGCCTGCTCGGAGACAGTCTCCATCTCGAGTGATGCAAGAAACGGCGAGGGGTACACAGCACCACCGTCGGCGGTCTGTGTGTACCGCGTCACGATCACGCCGCGCTCGGCGGCACGCATCGCATCGGCGAAGTGATCGCGATCACGGCCGTTTCCCCAGGCGGTTCGCGGCGCAACGACATCTGTCTCACCAGCTCCCGCGAGAACGGCTTCCTGGAGCTCTGTGGGAACAACGCTGTCAATCTGGGCCGGCCACTCGGCTGCCGTCGCGCCGACCGCGATAACGAATGGGACAGACAGCGCCCACACGTCGTTCGCCTCCATAATGTCGATGGCCCAGGCATTCGAGTGTTCACGGCGGCCGGGGCGTTGTGTCGCCAGCAGCTCACACAGCTCCTGTACAGCGTCCCACGATCGGGAGACCGTCCCGTCTGCGAGCCATTCGTCGTATTTGTGCAAGACCTGCTCGACGAGCCGAGTGACCCTGACGGTTGCTCGCGCGGCCGTCTCAGTCGCCATGAGCGCCGGTGAGTCAGCCTGCTTGCGGGCGGGCACGCTCGTCTCGCGATACGCGTCGATCGACGCCCCCAGAACCGTTCCAACTGTCTCTGGCGTTGGCTCGCGCTCGGCATGCGACAGTAGCCAGTCACAGTAGGTTGTGAGTCGCTCGTCCGTGGTGTGTGTCTGTATCGTCTCGGCCCACTCGGCGATCGATCGATGCCCGGGAGGAAGGGCCTCAAGAGCGGCCTGGATCGTCGACTGTTCGAGTGGCCAGCTGGCTGTATCCGTAAGTGGTGCCCACCGCTGCGCCACTGGTTCCAACAGCGTTGCAGCAGCGACGTCGCCGGCGCCAAAGAGCGTACAAAGCGCCGCTATCAGCGCGTATGGTTCGGTGCGGGTCACGCGCAACTGTGTCCAAAACACTGGCGTCACCCCATACTGGATGGCTGCCCGGGTCAGCGGCTGTTCATACGGATCAAGATCGCGAGCCACGACGACGATGTCGCGGACGTCCACGCCACGATCGCGAAGTTCGCTGATCGTCGCCATCACAGCACGCGCTTCCTCGCGACGCGTCGGTGCGGGCAATTCGACAACAGGACATGACGGTGCTGGCAGGTCGCCAGTGAGTGCCGTGCGGTGGGCGTGGGTCACAGATTCACCTCTCGCCCGGGGTTATCAATGAACAAGAGGTCCGGAAGTCGCATGGTGAGGTATTCGCTGGTTCCGGGGCGGAGGTGGAGTTCGATATCTGCCGTTGTTGCGGTACAGAGGCCATACAGGAAGTCAACCTCTGGTGCCGGGATGCTGCTCACACCGACGAGCGAGATCCGCTCGATATCGGGATAGCAATCGGTCCACACCTCGTCGCCGCCGACGAGGCGACGCGTCGCCCGTCTGAGAAGCGCCGTCTTCGAGACCGCTTTGTCAGTCTGGTTGCGCAGCCACGTCTCGACGGCGAGGCCACCATCAACCAGTATGGTCGCCTCGTCCGCAATGGGAGTCGCAAACTCGTCGGTGACATCGCGCAGCGCCGCAATCCGATCCGGATGGAAGTTCGTCATTGATTCGACCTCTGAACGGATCTGCTCAAGTTGTTGGGGATCGACGTCTCGACGGGCAGCAAGCAACGGACGGAGTCCCGATGGCTGATCGGGTGTCGTCGTCGGGAGCGACTGGAGGAGCGCTAAGCGATCGACGCGATCGAGGCTCGTCGGGGTCGGGTCTGCGGCTCCAAGCAGTACTTCCGCAACGGTTTTCGGGTCGACAAATTCAAACGCATTCTGTGGCTGTGTACGCTCTCGCAGTCGCCGTTGGAGGTTTCGTTGGTGGAGTTCGGTCGGCGCCAACACGAGTTCTGTCGGCGTCGCTGTGCGGTCAGCACGATTGAGAAGCCGTTCTTCCTCGCTACAGTAAATCGAGATCTGCGAGGCAATATCGTCGTCAGTCGTGTGGAGGTCCGTTGTCGACATCAGATCTATCAGTAAGTAAGGTACAACAAGGCGATAATAAACTGCTTGCCCCAGAGCGGAAGTAGTCAGATAGTGTACTAAGCTATCACTTACGTGACCTACGAGATGACGACCGTTGCAAATGCGTGTCCAAACTGTGGGCCACTTGTGATACCATCTGGTGTCGCCTCGATCACATTGAGCTGGGCCATCTTTTTGATTGCCTCATCGAGTGTCACTTTCAGATCCGGATCGATGGGCTGGTCAGTATTGGTGTCGCCGTGGTCGTATGCTGTGACAAATCGTTCAAGCTGCTCACGGCGCACAGGTTCATCAAGCAGACTCACCGTTTGAAGAATCTGCCACGCGCGCTCTTTAGCGACAATTTTGAACAGTTCGAGCGGACGAGACGGCCCCGTTGATCGGTGCTGAGACGTCTCCAGGCCCTGTAGCGGCTGTGTCCTAATTTGAGCCGTTGTGAGCGGTTCCCGACCAACGATCTGCCAGCGATTCTCAGCGTCGCGCAGTTCGATTAGCCACCAGCCAGTGCTGTCCTCACGAGGCACAAATTGGAGTCGGCGGCGAGAGCCCTGCTCCGGGCGATACGTTACAGAGAATCGGGAGGTGGAGGGCACATGATCAGGATCAAAGGATTCTGACATACATATCTGTCAAAACCAATCGTATTTAAAGGCCAAGGGCAGAAAGCATGGGCCGAGTAGCAGTTGGGCCACCAGAGAAGAGTTGGCGCATGAGATTGGCGAGAGTATCGCGCCGGTCCGGTAGCGCAGAAAAAATGGAGACCGGCTGGTCAGAGTGCTTCGGTCTGGATCGAGAAGTCGTCAGGCGAGAGCTCCACGTCGTCGACGAGGTCGGCCACGATCTCGGCGGCCGCCTCGATGGCCTCCTTGACGTCGAAGCCGAGCGTGGCCTCGATGACCTCGCCGTTGTGGACGACGGTCGCGACGACCGGCTGCTGGGTGTAGACGATCAGGTCCTCCTCGAGCGACTGGTACGGGCCCGCCGAGACGAACTGGCGGGCACACTCAAGCGAACAGAAGCCGACCGTCCCGTAGTCAGCGACCATCCCACGGGCGTCACACCCGAGCAGGAGTTTCAGCTGGTCGTCGACGTCGTCGTGGCAGTCCTCGCAGGCACACTCGATCTCGTCGTCAAGGGTAGTCGTCAGGTCAAACTCGGGCTGAGGCGTCGAACCGCGAAGCGTTTCGGTCATAGTGGTTGGTCGGGTCACCCCCTCGGGGGAAACCCTCGTCTCCGGATGAGGGTAATAATGTTGCCAGCTGAAGCGAGGTCAGGACTCGGCCGTAGCCGGTGTCTTCGCCACCGTGCTGAACGGTGGGTTAGTAGTTGCTACTAACGCCACAACCAGCCGTCCTATTGGGGCCGTTACGAGTGGGGAGGTACGAGACAAATCCCCCACTGGTCACTCCCCGAGATCGACCCCAAGATCGACCCCGAGATCGACCCCAAGATCGACCCCGAGATCGACCCCAAGATCGACCCTGAACAAACCCGACTGATCGACCATCTCCACTACAGGCTGGTTGCGGTTCCGTCAACTGCCGCAACAAACCTACCAGTCACCGGGCTGTAGCAAGGGGGTCTCGACCCCTGCTGAGAAGCCGGTCAGAGGACCCGGCGTTTGCAGTCACTACACGCCACGTCACCACCCCCGAGACGAGTCGCGGCGTCACTCGAACAGAAGTCGCAACCTTCCGATCCACTCCGGGCGTTCATCGACAGCAGAGCAGCGAAGACGATGCCGATGAGCAGGGCGATTGCGGTGCCGAACGAGACGGTGAAAACGACGAGTGCGAGAAGCGTGTTCATCTTGGGAAACCTCACCGCTGGCCCGACCGAAATAATGCTATCACTGGGTTGGGGCCTGCCGCCACTCCGTCCGGATTCAGACGGTGTCGTCTCACCGTGTTGAGACGGAACGAGTCCCCACCGAAGGTGGGTGGCTCGTGGACGCCATTCTGTATGCCAGATTGCTGAGAGATTCTCGGTGGGGATACTGGCGATGACTCCCGCCAAGAGGGAGTCGTCGAGGTGGGGGCAACCCACCCAACAGAACAGTGACCAGCTGCCCTCGAGGCGTGTCGATCGCGACCACTGTTGGTGGGGTGGACCCGACACCGTTCGGTCCCCGTCGGCTGTCAGGCTCGAAGCGGTCACCTGCCGTGTCTGTGGCGGTGGCGATCCGTCGCTGGTGACGGCCGACGGCGTCGTAGTCAGAATACTGAGAGGTCTACCTCGCTGTGGATCCTGATCGTCGGATCCGAGCCGATGGCCACCAATGGTGAAGCGGCGACTGGTCGCCGTGTCTGTGGCCTCGAGGAGAGGCGGTGTCGATGCCGATTGGTGACCACGTCGTGACCTCGGTCGGGAGACGCCGCGAGTCGAGATCGACGAGTCGAGTCGCATCGACAAGCCCACCCGGACGAGGGGATCAGTGGAGTCGGTCACCGACGTCGGAGGTGAGAATCCCGCCGGGGTCGAAGCCGTTCCACACGGCGTGTGATCGTGGCGATGGTGACAGCCGGTCGGCGTCTGCGGTCGACTTGTCATCGGCTGACTCATCAGGTTCCTGAAACAGTCACCACAGCCGCGACTCGGCGGTGAGAGACTGGTCGACAGTCGGTGTGTTGAGGGAGTCTCTCGTCTGTGGATCGGACGGCGTGTCGACGGTAGTCGACTGGTCCCCAAGGGGACTGTCCCGGTGGCAGTCATCGACCGTCAGGAGATGTGGAGTCTACCGAGACGATCGCGGTCGTCGAGACGACGAGTCGTGTTGCGTCCGGGGTCCACCTGACCCGTAGGGAAGTGTGCTGAGGCTATTTCGAGATTCTGAGAGGATTCGTGAGTCACGCAGTGTCGATGAGGCGGTGGCAGTGCCGACCGCCGCGTAGTGGTGTCCCCGTCTTGCTGGCCGACTGCCTTCTGCGGTCAGTCTCGATCGTGGTGGTCGACCAGCTGGTGGTGCTTCTGTCTGAGGCCCTGTCTCTCCATGTCCCCTTCAGGGGACTGCTGGGGTGATCCCGGTTGCCTGCTGTATCAGGCATCTTACTCTTGGCCCTTGGGCCTGAACACCCCCCACCCAACGGGGGTATTACCCGGTATATCTCAGACGCCGCTGGCAAAATCGGGGGTGTTCTGAGAGGGTGAAAATAAGTCGGTCTCAGAAAATGGCTGAAACGGCTTTCGAGAACATCCTCAGGTATGCGAGCGAGTCATATTTGATTGAGCAGCGATTTTGGTGTGTTGACCCCCGAATACGCCTTGCCGTCATGCGATTTTGATTTGATATCCGAGGGGGGTGCTGAGAGTGGACTGAAAACGGGCTAATTCACCCCCCGTATGATTATTTTCACTAAAATTGCCGGGTGTGTCGAAAATGTGGTACTTATATGCGAAATAAACTCTAGTGGATTCTCAGTTGACCCCCCGGATACCCCACTACGTCTTGCGGTTTTGATTCCATATCCGGGGGTGTTTGAGTGACCCTGCGATCCCCCGGATACCCCGCTACGTATGGTTATTTTCAAAAAATTGTATTTGGCTAAATTCCGAGAAATACAAGAGAAAATAACAGGTGATCGGGGATCTGCTGTGAATTAGAGAATACAGGGCCTTTTGGAGACAAAACAGGCTTGAGGTCTGCTGCTGTGGCACCCCCCGGATACCCGGTCACGTCTTGCGGTTTTGATTCTATATCCGGGGGGTGATATTCGGTGGTCAAGCCTGAGTTGGACACCAGCTAAGTCAATATCAGTGACCTCGCCAGCGGGTTGAATAGTTTAGTGTGGAATATGGCGCAAAGATAGTGAGCCAGTCACCTACTCAGCTCGGGCTTTGCCCAACAATCGGTATCGAAAGGTCCAGCGAGAAGGCCTAGTTGACTCTGATGAGAAACACACTAGCGTACAGCAAATCCATAATCAGGAACCTGTCAAGTAGGCCTCGTCGGAGCAACCGAATCACGCAGTGAGAACGGAGCCCGGAGGGAGTCTCTAGCCGTCCATCGAGAACTTCCCTTCGAGTTCAGCGAGGGTTTCGCCCTCGTCTGTGAGTTCAATACCGAACCACGTCCGAACCTGTTTTCCACCGTCGACACTGGGCCGACCTTCTTTCAGTTCGACGTCGACTTGCGCTTTCAGCGGCCCGGTAAACGCACCCGGCGCGTACTCTTGAATCGCCACGTCATCCACCGACGTATCAGTACTGTTACGAATGTGCCGGAGGCAGATTTGCGCCCACGAATTGAACGCATCACGGAGTTCGGCCTTCGGAACGAACACCGTCTCGTCGGTGTCGGTCGTGATCGTCTCGTCTTCCGTGTTGGTGTAGCGACGGAGGAACTGCTTCAGTGGGTCGGGCATGTCGTCCCCGATGAGCGGCTGGCCATACTTCCGGTGGATGCTGTCGAACGCAACGTCTTCTGTGTCGACCGAGGGCGTCGTCGAACCGCTCGCATCTCTGCCCGAGTCACCACCGGATCCACTACTGTCCGCGAGGCGTGCGGGCGTGTATCCTGTCGTGTCCTCGATATCTTTGAGAACTGGGAAGTAGACATCATCCGGGAGCTTGAGGTTGCGCTTTCCAGCTTTGTTCCTGCCCGGCGAGTCGGCATTCTGTTCGTCCGAATTATCGTCGGAATCATCGCTACCCCCGCCGAATTGTTCGAGGTCGTCAGGCTCGCAATAATCATGCTCGATCGCGTATCCCACAAGCCCCTTCAGCGGGATAGGCGTGTGCTCTGGAACAAGGTTGTTCTGGCGAGCGTAGGTCCACAGATGGAGGTACTCTAAATCATCGAGATTCTGACCACTCGCGGAGTCCTTCGGGTCGCGCTTGCCCATGTCACAGAGCGCAAAGTGTTGGAAGTTATAGAGTGCCTCCCGCTTGTGGCAGTAGGCAGTTTCGTCGTCGATCACGACGAAGTAGTTCTCCGATTCACCGAAGTGACCGAAGGGGTTTGTTCCGCGAGAGCCGGGCGTGAGTCCAAGGTCGCGCAGGTCGAGGTTCCAGAGGGGGTTGTGGCTCCCAGTGAGCTCGCGATAATTCCCTTCTTCGATCCGGTCTTCGATCTCCTGTGGGTCGATGTCCATGGCGGTGCTGGCGTCGTTCACCAGCCCCCCAATGTTGCCCGTGGCGGCGGGGTGTTGTGACGGGTGGATTGTGGGGATGAAACCGAACAGCGAGAGGGGTGGATACACCGCGTTTTGTTCAGGGACAGGATCGAAAACATAACCCTCGCCGCGAAGCGTGTTCGCGTCGCCAACAGGCCACCTGTGAGCGGCCGCCAGCGCCCCCGTGTCAGCGTCGGGATCAGCCGGGATGATGTTGGGGTCACGAACGGGGAGATCCACGCCCGTTTCCGTCCGGTCGATCGCCCCGACAGTCTGGGGGAGGTCGTGGGCTGTGGGGTAGCCAAGCGACGCCGGATCCATCCCGGTTGGGTACTCGCCAACCGGGTCCGACCGGTCGGCAAGCGCCCGCATCCACGCAGGGGCCGTGGCCGGTCCATCACTCCCGTCGTCGGCGGGCGTCGGGCCATTCCCCATCGTCAGCCGAAGCGCCCACTCAGCCGGCGGCGTGAGCGCGAGCCAGCCCTCTTGGAGGAAGTCGTCAAGGTCGCGCTTCTCATCGCCAAACTGCGGCAGCTCTAAGAGCCACACGTTCGTCCCGCCGTAGTCAGTATGGTCGAGCTCTTCGTCGGGCGTCAGCGCCGTCTGTCCGTCCGCGTCGGCGCTTTCAGCGGTCTCGTCTGTCTCGGTGTCGACGTCGATGACACCAAGACGTGCCTCGACTTCCTCCCAGAGCTCGTGATCATCCTCGTTGGGGTCGGCGTCGCCCTCAAGGACTTCCTCGCGATACACCTCGGCGGCCGCTTGGACCGTCCCCGTGAACGTATCGTCCGGCGACGGCGTGTGGGTGTCGAGTACCCGGCCCATATTCACGGCGCTATCCACGCCGGGCCCGTACTGGTGAATCTCGATGACCTCGCTGATCGGGCCCTTCCCGTGGAATCCACCTTCGGACTCTAGCAGGTGAACGGGCACTTCTTCGGCCGTGACCGGCGTTTTTTCGTCGGCGTCGACATCGGCGTCAGCCGGCGGCGCGACGCGAATGTCCTGATCGTCGAGTTTGTCTTGGAGCGTCCCGTCGCGGGCGGCCTCAAGGACCAACTTCCGGGTGAACATCTCGTCGCCGGGGAACGAACCCGTACAGAACAGCTCCCGGATGTTCATGTCGCGTTCACACTGGCGCTCGTCGTGGTCGCGATCTTCCTCAGCTAGTACCACCCGCTTTGGCGGGTCCGAATCTTGGAGGAAGTACACGTCGGGGATCTGCCGGCGCTTGATGATCTCCGCGAGCACGTCACGGTGTTTCATCTTGAACGATTTCGTGACCGGAGAGATACACGGGATGCCATGCGCATGGGCCGTAATCGCGTCGGCCATCCCCTCCGTGATTGCGAGAGGTTCGCCCTCGACAATGGTCTCCCGGCCGTAAATCGGCTCGTCAGCGATGGTGTAGTTCTTCGTCGTCGCGAGCTTGGCGTACTTCCCCTTCGTGAAGTCGTCAGGGTGCGTGCCGTGTTCGGTGTCGAAGTCGGGCTGCCGCCCGATGAAGAAGGCTACCCTGCCGTCCTCGTCGTAGTACGGGAAGATGTAGCGGCCCCGGAAGAGACACGAGAGGTCGTCGGGGTTGTCGGGATCGTCAATCGTGGTGTAATCGACGTACTCCTCGCCCTCTTCGTTCTCGCCGTAGGCGTCGTTCGGCTTCGTGAACAGCCCGGTCGCGACCATCGTGTGGTGGCTAAAGCCCTGCTCCTCGAGGTGGAAGAACAACTCCTTGCCGAAAGCGGGTGCCCACCCGAGCTGCTTGTCGTCGACGAGGTCGTCGCTCCAGCCCCGATGGTCAGCGCCGAGATACTGGTACGGCTGTTCGTCAGCAGCGAAGTCCTCGGGCTCGGCAATGCGTTCAGCGGCGTCTTCGGTGGACTGGATGCCGGCGGTCTGTGCGTCTTCGTTCGGCGGCATCGCGTCGGCAGCGTCGGGATCCTGCTCAACAGGGTACGCTGGGTCGGGCTCGTCGAGCGCGGTGAAGTACTCGCGGGGCGTCTCGGGTTTCCGGTAGCCCGCCTCGAACGCCTGCTCGTCGTTCCACGTAACGTTGTTGTCGATCGTCGTATCCAGCTGGCTGTGGAAGAAGCGGGCGGCTTCCTCAAGACACGCTTGGACCGCACCGAGGTCCGGTGTGGGGCTCAAGCGGAGGTCTTCTGGGTCGGCGTCGACGAGCGTGCTGTTGGGCTCGGCACGCGGTTCGCCGGGTGCTGTTTGTCCTGTCGGGCGTGTGTTGTCGACGTCGCTCTCTGCGCCGGCTGCGTCGTCTGCGGGCGGCTCTATCTCGGCGTCGTCCGGGCCGGTGTCGCTTTCGGCGTCCGTCTCGGCGCCGTCCTCGCTCCCAGTGTCCGTCTCGGCGTCGGGTGTAGTGTCTGCGTCGTCCTGACTCCCGGCCTCGCTGTGCGCGCCTGTGCGACCGCCTGAGCCATTCCGACTCTCGGACGAGGCGTCGGTCGTCTCGGTGTCGGTTGCGTCTTCCTCGCGTGTGCTGGCCGTGTCTGGCTCGGCGCTCTCGCCGTTCGCGTCCGTGGGCGTGGGGGACGCATCTTCACCGTCGTCCGTGGCGGGTGTCTCTCCCCCACCGTCCGGGCCGTCGTCGGAATCATCGGACCCGCCGTCGGAATCGTCAGAGTCCGAGTCGTCATCGTCGCTCGGCGGGTACGTATCCCGGTTGAACGCAACGGGGTCAATCTCGGGGCCTTTGTCGTCGCGTGGCGTGTTGATCTTGAAGTGGCCCGTCTCGTCGTCACGGTACACCGCGCCGTGCTCACAAGCCGCCTCAATGGTTGCTTCTTCTTGCTCTTGTGTGAGATCGTGTGCGTCCCAAAGAGCAAGCGTCAGAGCCTGTTCGTTGAACGGGGTGTGCGGTTGGTTGCCCGCAGTGGTCAGTACCTCATCCCAGAACGTCGGGATCGCCCGTTCACCCAGTGCGAGTTGCTTTCCATCCTCCTCGATGACGCCAGCGTCGACGCCCGCCCCGATCGCGGCCCGTGCCCTCGGATTCTTGAAGTCGTGGTCGACCGTGAGCGTCATGACCGCCATCGAGACGTCGATTGAAGAAGAGCTCGGCCTCAAGGGCTAGCTGTTATAATCTATAACCCAAGTTGGTCTGCCATCCATTTTCTCCAGCCTTCCCGAGCATCGATTCCCAAGTAGCGAACATTGTCGTGTCTTCGACGTACGCATCGAACTCATCCTCTGGCATCTCTTCGAAATCTTTCTTGTCGTCGACTGTCCATGGGCTTTCCTCGAAGAACTCCTCGATGTCGCCGAAGTCAGAGAGTGAAGGTTTGCCACGGCAATGAGGTCGACTTAACGGCAAACGTGTACTTGACGGACGGCTTGTCTGAAACGACCGGCGGAGTCACGCTAGGGTATAGCGTCGGTGCCGCCGGAGCGCATAGCGGTAGGAACCATACGAAACGCCGACGGTCAACAGCAGATACGTACCGAAGAGCACGCCGAACACGGGCGTTACCACGACGTTTCCGGTGACCGCGAACCACGTCACGAACAGCCCGAGAACTGTTCCGCCACCCACGACGAACAGGTACACCATCATGACGAGCGTCGACGGGACGACCGTTTCCGTCCCCCAGAACTCGCGCTCCTCATAGATCGGATACGCCGAGCCGATACCGACTGCAAACATCGCCGCAGTGAGACACATTCCAACTCCAACGGCGGCGGTCGCCACCGCCTCAAGCACCAGTATCCCGAAACCGATCGAGACGAGCGAGCTGAGAACAGCGACCGGCACTCCAATCGCAACGCCGGCGAGGAGCCGTCCACGGACAAGATCTGCAGATGATGTCTCGGTAAGAAGAAGGAACGGTAGTTGCGGCCGCTCGTCACCGAGCGGGTTCAACCCGAAGGTAGCGCCTGAGAGGTATGTTGCGAGAACGACGCCGCCCCCAGTGATGAGGGGTCCGAGAGCTTCGCCCGAAAACTCGAGAAACATCGTCCCGAACGGTGCGATAAAAAAGACGGCAATCAGGAGATGACTCAACTCCGCCGGATCACGGCGACCGCGTACGAGAATCCCCCACGCGATACGACCAGGTTTAGTCCATGCGAACGGTCGTGGGGCAGAGAATCCGCCGCTCGATCGCCGCACCTGCCTCAACTTGTTGTTGCCGACCGAATCGGTAAACCAGAGCGTGGAAACCTGCTTAGTCGAGACGACGAGACCGACCGGCGTGAGAGCGATTAACGCCGCGAACACCGCCACCGCCCCTAAGGAAGTCGGTCTGGAGACCGGTGTTCCGACGAACGCGAGCGCAACGTATTCCACGAGGGGATCGAACGCTACTGTCGACAACAGCCGCTGTACGGAGAGGTCGGATTCGACGATGAACTGCCCGGCGAACTGCGACGCAACGACGAGTCCGACCATCGCAAGGATACCGACAGCTTTCAGGAGACGGCGAAGGCTGGGGAGTTGCCGCAGGAGTCGCAACACAGCAATTCCCCCGGCGTACCCCCAGACGGCGGCACAGCAGACGAGCGGCAGCGCGACCGCCCCGCCCGAAGCAATGAGCAGCGGCGAGCCCATTCCGAGTGCGAATGTGACCACCACTGCTCCGACTGGGATCCCGAACCACAGGGAGAGCCGTCCCACCTCCGCTGTGATGAGCCCGATAACGACTGCTCGCGGGTGAACCGCCAGCAGGACGAAATCCGCACCGTCGATGTGTCCGAGTCGTTCGAGGGTCCGAAACACCGATATCGACAGGAGACTGAGAGGAACGAGCGTCGCAGCGGGCGCGAAGAACGGGACCGCCGCCACGGAGCGCGCGGTTTGCCCGAGCACATACGCCGTCGGCAGCGCGAACAGGAGCGCGCCGCCGAAGAACAGCGCCGTGAGCAGGAGTCCAAGGACTCGACGGGGGTTTCCGAGGTACCCACGGAGGCTTCAGACGAACTCCGCCCGCCCAATTCGGAGCCCGTGGCGAACGTCCTGTCGGACGCTCATTCTCTCTGGGAGGCCGCGTCCGTTTCGGGTTCGCTCGTGACGGCGAGGAACGCGTCTTCGAGGGATCCGCTCTCGCCGGTCTCCGCACGGGCCTGTACTTCGGCGGGCGTCCCCTCGGCGACGAGTCTCCCGTCGAACAACACCCCGACCTCGTCGGCGACGGCTTCGACGACCGGGAGAATGTGTGTCGAGAGGAACACCGTGGTTCCTGCGTCGGCGAACGCGGTGATCGATTCCCGGATGGTTCGCGCCGCTCGGGGGTCAAGCCCCGATGTCGGTTCGTCTAGATACAGGACGTCCGGGTCGTGTAGGACACTCTGTATGAACGCGGTCTTCTGTTTCATTCCCTTCGAATACCCGTCGATCCGCCTGTCTGCGTCACCAACTAACCCGAATTGGTCGAGGTACTCACCGATGCGCTCGCGGGCAACGGACCGCGAAATGTCGCGAAGATCGGCGACGTATTCGAGCTGCTCGCGGGCGCTGAACTCGTCGTACAGCGGTGGCGTCTCAGGGAGATAGCCGACCCGACCGGCGATCGCACGCCGGTCGCTTGGGTCGACGCCACAGACGCGTACCGATCCGCCGTCCGGATCGCTGAGACCGGTAAGGAGCCGCATCGTCGTCGTCTTCCCCGCACCGTTCGGGCCAAGAAAGCCGTATACGGTCCCGTGCGGGATGTCGAGCGTGAGACTGTCGAGAGCAACTTCTGAGCCGTAGCTCTTCCGGAGATCGGTCGCCAGAATGGCGGATTCGTTGTGGGTGGAGGGCATACGTAACGGATGTCATTTCTCGAACCGGTCGTCTATGCGTTTCGGAATCATCTTCCGATTATACGTATCGGGGGTGATGCCGCATGGGTAGATAACGACGTGATTAGGGGGCGTAGTCGCTTCTGTACGGCCTTGGAGGATAGAATTGATACGTGCCTTCTGTTCGATTCATCTGTTCTAGATCGAAATCGAGACTGATCTCTCTTGTCTGCTCTGCGCTGGTTCTACTTCCGGAATATCACAGACGTCGAGTTCTCTGTCCGGCAGAACGTACGCCTTGCGGTGGATTTCAGTTTCATCTGTTCGGCCGCTCGACCTCCTCTGCGGCCTCGATTTCGTCTGTTTTCTCGACTTCGGCGAATAGTTCTCGGTATGCGTCGGGCTCAAAGAGGTTGTTTCGGTCGAACAGTTCGCGAGCGGCGTCGGTCAGCTGAAAGAACCGGTATGGATGACCCCGTTCGAGCCCCTCACGATCCCGTTCGATGGCCTCGATCAGTCCCACTTCTTTTAGCCGGATGAGATGGTCGGTGAGCGTCGACGCTGCGATACTCGGATTGTAGTATTCGAGTTCTTTCTTCGAGGGCGCGCCTTTCGGGTGACCGACGATGACCCCGATGATATTCGCACGGGTCGTGTCGTCGAGGGCACTCAACGCTGCGATCGGATCGAGTCCGGCTGAACTCTCGGCTGGGGTGAGCGGGGTGGCGTCAGGCCGGGACATTGTGTATTAGTGTTTGTCTCCCGGCGATATAACCATTTCGGCGAAAATCGAAGTGGTAGCCAGAGTGCTCGCGTATTCCACTTCTGGTCGGATTTCCGTACTGTTAGGTGGCGGTGGTGAATCCTATACAGTATGGCCAACGACGACGCGACCCGTGCCGTCATCGACAAATTGGGTGATCAGCCGGGAGAGACGCTCACACCAGAACGGATCGAGGCAATCCAGAACCCGATGCATGAGAGCCTCGGACGATTTATCAGGCCGTTTCAGAATTGGTAGCGAATACTGATGACACATAGAGGGAGCCCCAGAGTCTGTTTTCCATCCTATCCCGGCACTCAGTGACCCGCTCTCGGGCCCGTGACCGCTAAAGACCTCGAAGACGACCCTTTTGAGGGGTGGTGGTCACGAGTATGACGTGAGTACCGAGATCCCTGTAGGATAATTTCGGACGTGTTCCGTATGAACATCGACACAGAAACCATCCGAGACCGATGTACCGACCCCGTGTTTGAGCGGGGACATACCTATCGCAAGGAGGGACGGATTCAGCAGCTCAACCGGTTCGACGAGCGCATTTCAGCAGTCGTCAGTGGATCGAACCCCTACGACGTGACTGTCAAATTCGGTGGCCAAAGTCTTGAGACCCGGTGTACATGTCCATACGACGGCCAAGGCGACTGTAAACACGTCGTCGCGGTACTCCTCGCTGTCGCAGACGACCCGCCAGAAGACGGGAGTGAGCGTATCGGCTCCGTCCTTGCGGACGTCTCTGACGAAGAGCTGCGTACGTTTGTCCGTAAAATTCTCGCCACACACAGCAGGGCCCGAGAACAGTTTCTCGCACAGTTCGGTGACGAACACAAATCAGTCGATGAGTATCGACAAGAGATTAGCCACTTGTTCGAGCAACACGCCGACCCGGTCGTGTTCGAAGCGATCGACTTCTCCCGATTCTTCGATATTGCCGAACAGTGCCGTGAGCGCGATCGATACCTCGCCGCTGCGACCGTCTATCGAGCAGTGTTCGAAGAAGTCGATGAGAAATTCACTTGGATCGACGGTTCCTACGACCACTACGCACAGACGCTCCAGACAGCTCTCGATGGATACATCGACTGTGTAGTGGCGGCTGATTCCAACGCCGAGGACTTCGAGACGTACGCGGGTGTTTTGGAAACACGGGCATCAACAGAGTCAGAGATTAACAACAGGCAGTTCTGGCGAGCACTCGACGACCTCGAAGATCGATACAACGAATAGACCACCACAATCTCAAAACAGCGACTCCAGCTCCCCGTCGCTATCCATCAGCTCCGAGAAACGGTCCTCGCTCTCGTCAGTGATCTCCCCGAGATTCTGTTGTGCTTCGATTGCGACCTGCTGGAGTTCTTTCACTCGCGGGACGTTCGTCACGCCGCCGAGCAGTACGAGCGCTGCGACCGTCCCTTCTCCACGCCGCGGATAGTCACCACCTCGGACCTCCATCGAGCCGGTCTGTTCTTCGAGCCACTTGCGACCGTGCTCGATGCCTTTTCGATTGAGATACTCCGGGGGGCCGGCAACCACAAGCAACGCCCGCTCTGTCCCGTTCACCTCACAGGGTAAGGTGAGTCGACCCAGCGTCGCTTTCCGGACGAGGCTCGTGATACGGTTGGTCGCCTCTGTACTGTCGATCCCAAAATTCGAATCGCCACGAAGTCGCGAGAGCAACCCCTTCCGCTCTGGTTCGTCCACCTCAACGTCGGCATAGCCCAGTGAGGAGATCCCACCCCCTTTGAGCGTGTTAATAATCTCCGAGGAGTCGACCACACTCTCGGCGATGTCGTTTCCTTCGGTTATCTCGCCCGCACTGAAGAGCACGCCAAACCGCTGGACCAGCTCCTCGTTGATCACATCGAACCCCTCCTCAACGGATTCACCCGAACTGCGCCACGCATCGTTGTCGAACAGCATGAGGTTGTCCACCTCATCGACAAACGTCTTGAGCGACCGAGCGGCGTTCAGCGTGTAGATCCCGCCCTCGTTGCTGCCGGGCAGGATACCGAGTCCATACACAGGTTCGGTGTAGATCCGCTTGAGGTTCTCGGCGATCACGGGTGCCCCACCCGACCCCGTCCCGCCACCAAGCCCCGCAACGACGAGGAACGCATCGATCTCGTGGACCGGCACCTCGTCGAGCGCGCCCTGGATCTCATCGATGTCTTCTTCGGCCACCTCTGCGCCGAGTTCGTTATCTGCGCCCACACCATGGCCCTTCACTCGCGATTGACCAATCAGGATCCGGCGGTCTTTCGAGAGGTGGTCAATTCCTTGGAGATCTGCTTTCGCCGTGTTGACAGCGATCGCTCCACGAACAATATCTGCGCCTGTCCGTGCGTCGTAGGCCAAGAATTCGTCGACCACCTTCCCACCCGCCTGTCCGACCCCGATCAATGCGAGTTTCATGTGAACACACCACGTGTAGATACGCAGGTTAGACACATAAAGGTTAGAAGCTCAAAATATCGGAGTGAAGATGTTGACATACGAAAAGCGTCGGTATCTCATACGTGCCCCTGAGAGTATCTCTCGAAGGTCGGTGACCAGGAGACGGAAGCCAGCCATGTCGGCGACAATACATCCGCTGAGAATAAAACGGTGTTCAGACAGGTATTGACGCCATTGTTCAGCAAGTCAAAGGGGTCAGGAATATCGATCCCAACAGACTGTTTGTTCAATAGGACTCCAACGGAGACAGTTGGGTGGTGGGGAAAGCCGTATTAATACTGGGGCTCATATCCCGAGTGTCGAATGGGCCAACAAACGCTCGGCGGCGACGACATCACGCTCTTACGCAAGAGATATCTCCAACGGGTTACCGAGGCACTCCCCGAGGCGGCAGCCGAGGCCGGCGACTGGCCGATTCACCAAGACCACTGTTTTGCCCGTGTGGTGCTGGACACACTGTTCCAAGGAGTCTGGTACGACCACATCGATGGAACTCCCGCATACGAGCAATTGTCAATCGAGGAACTGCGTGAGGCGATCGAGATCGCCGAGAGGATGCTCAAAGGTGGAAAGCGGACCGTTGAGGCGCTAAATCGGCAATCACTCGAGTGGCGGGGTCAGTGACTCAGACACAAGCGTCCACAGGCAGTCGGTCAGGCTACGCTTGAACGACGCTGTCTGTCAGCCAGTGCTCATCGAGTTCGCCGGGTCGACGTCGCGATAATCTGAAAACGTATGTCACTGTCCGCCCGTTGGGACCGGTCAGCGTGACGCGCTGTGTGGCATCATCGTCGTCACGCTCAACGGGGCCTGTCGTTGCCTCGACGTGGTCGATCATGGGAGCATACCGTGGATTGTGCACCATCTTTCGGAAGCGGTCAAACGGGCCTGTGGTCCGTCTGTTCGCCGGGGAAGCGAAGTTGTACGCGACGCCGATACCGGTGTCTTCGAACGGCTCGTCGTTGGTCGCTAGTGCCTTGAGTTGGATTGAGACCACCCGGCCGGGATCGTACGTGGGGCTTGGCGTTGGGAACTCCGCTATTGCGTACTGCTCAGCCATCTGAATGCCAGACTTAGGGTCGCGAGCGGCATTAATCGTCCGCTGAAACGGACTCTAGTTTAGTGTTGGACCTGATATGGAAGCCGATTAGTCGCGGCCGTGACTTCTGTCGTCGCGGTCCAACTTCGCGTCCTGGCCGGCACATTGAAACCACTGTTTTGGTTCAGGAACGACGCCCATCGTAATCCCGACGAGCAGCGCAAAGTAGCCGGCGAGACCTCCGAGTGTCACCGCGTGAGGCGTGCCATTGCGAGGCTTTACTGACAGGGTCGCGGCGAGAAGTGCGACAGGCGAACCGAAGCGGATCGCTGGACGGCGCCAGAAGCGAGCCATGCGGTCTGGCCACCGTGCGAACACGGCCTCAACAAGCACCGCGACGGCCGCACCGCCAAAGAACGGGACCGGCCGAAGCATCGATCGTGGAGACAGCCCCTCTCGTCGTCCAGCGAGCCAAACGACGAGTGCGACCAACGTAGCCGAAGCGGCGTCAGTGCGTCGTGTCGACATAGTTCATAGTCTATCGCCCGTTTAAATATCGATATTGGTCGTGACCGACCTGACCGGCGTCACACGCTCTATCCACTGGTGCTAGAAATAAAGCTACGACCGAGCCCGCAGCCGTGCCTACCGCGCCTTGTCCTCGTTGACAGCCGCAAGAACGTGATTGAGTTCTCGGCCGACTGCGTCTACGGCGGCATCAAGTGAATCGAATGTGTCGCTCCCCGCATCACTACAGCCGCGCTTACGGACGAGTCGGACAGCCGCGTCACTCAGGATATCAGGACGTACTGCGATTTTCGCCGCAGTACAGGGACTTTCCTCGTCTGGAAGTCGGTACTCGACGATCCCGCCGGGCTCTTCGTTTCGGTCCCAGTCGCCAGGCGCCGCTGGAAGCTCGTTGACCAGCACTCTTGGATTCGCCGCTGTTGCGACGCTTGTGGTGGACATACAAGTTGTTCGGTCGTCACGCACAAACCAGTGTCGGCGTCTTCCAACCGGGCACCTACTGTACCCGCAGAGCGTTTCACCCGGGTCACAGAATCGGCACAAGATAGCTTGCGGTCACCATCGAAGCCCTCGCTACTGGGTATCGATTCGAGGGTTTAACGGCGAGACCAAGTCGGCTGCTCCTCTGGTGGCACCGCTGAGAGCTGATGAGGACGGTCGTGACGGCGCGTGCTGTCAACGAGCCACTGAAGCGCTTGTCATTCGAAGTCACCGAATCTCGTTTGTCCGGTGGACCGAACGTCTCTCTCTTCGTCACGCTCAGCACCTTCCTCACTATCTCGGCGTTGGCCCGACACCGCTGCGCGGTCGTCCGGCGACGGTTCACCGGCGTTCCGGCCCGCTCCCGTTGGAATCGTCGTCTGCGTACTTGATTCACGTGGATCAGTCACTGTCGGGTTGACCGGCTCCGCCGTGTTCGTTTGCGGTGGCGTCGCTGCGGCTCCCTCGGTCTCAGCAGTGGCGGTGTCTGTGTCGGCGAGGTCACCGAGCGAGGCCTGCGTTCCGTCTGGAGCGTCGGCCTCGACTGTCCCGTGTTTGTCCGCGATGGCCCGCGCAGCGCTATAGCCGCCGGAGAATGAGGCCCGCTTTGCGATCGCTGGGCGTCGAAGCTCTCGCGCGGCCTCGGGCCGCTGGGCCTCATACCGCGACCAGAACTGTTCGCGGCGCGCCTCGAAGTCGACAACCGGACGCGGGTACACCTCACCGACGTGGACCCCACATTCCTGCTGGACGGCAAGCGGCGCCTTCTCGGGTTGATCAAGGAACTCACTGGGCAGGTCGGCGAGCTCGGGAATCCATCGCGTGATCCAGTCGCCATCAGGGTCTTGATCGCGGACCTGCTTCCGAGGATTGTACACCCGCTGTGACGGCTTGCCGATGAGCCCCGCCTGGCTCTGCCACTGCGTGTAGTTGATGCCGACATCGCTGTCGATGAGATGGTGGTGATACCAGTCGGCGCCGATCCACCACGGTTGATGAAGAACGTGGGTGAAAAATGACGCACACATCGCGCGCATCCGGAAGTTGAGCCATCCGGTTTCCTTGAGACATCGCATCGATGCGTCGACCATCGGGAACCCGGTCTGTCCGCGTTTCCACGCGGTCACAAGCTCGGGGTCGTGAAATGCCTCATTACGGTTTTCAAACGCCGGATTGACCGCCTGCTCAGTCCAACCCGGCCAGTCGACAAGCTTCTGGCTGTAATGGAGGTTCCAGACGAGCCGGCTCTCAAACATATCTGCTCCCCGGCACGAAGGCGCATTATCGGCGACATACTGGTGTGCCTGCCGGACCGAGAGCAGGCCGAAGTTGAGGTACGGCGAGAGCCCGCTTGTGCCGTCACGAGCGTCCTGCGGTGCTGAGATGTTGCTCGGGTACGACCGGACGCGGTCAGTGAACTCTCGTAATGTAGTCATCGCTGCCCGGTGGGTTCCCACCGGAACCTGCGTCTTCGCGGGGGAGACGTCGAAGTGGCGGTCAACCGCTGCCGGCGTAACGCCAGTGCGGATACTGACTCGGACTGTGTTGTGGTCGTCCCACCCTGGCGTGTGTTGATCGGCCGCGAGCCACTCGGTGATTTGTGTCTGCCAGTTCGACCGCGGCCACTCTTCATCGCGGACGAGTCCGTCACCGGAGACAAACGTGACTGCGTCGCCACACACGTCCCGCACACGCTCGTCTCGCCGCTGACCATAGCGACTGGTGGGGGTCGCCATCGTGATGATATGCCAGCCGCGATCAACGAAGCGAGACAGGATATCGACTGGATCGCCGTACCCGAGCGTCAAACCTGGCGCGTCCGGTCGTTGGAGTGTCTCCGGCTGCTCACTGACAGCCTCGGTCGTAGGCGGCGATGAATCCAGCGTGTCGGCGAGCCGCGCTGCTGAATCCGTCGCAGCCACGTGCGTCGCGTTAGGAGGTGCCGCGGCATACAGTCGGTCGAGGCTTGTAACCGCTTCCTCAAACAAGCGGACCCGAGCGTCACACGCGAGGCCGCTGTCCGCGTAGAACGTTGGGTCGAACACAAACAGCGGGCAGAACACGTCACCATCAGCGACCGCACGCGACACTGCCAGCTGATCTTCCACGCGGAGGTGTTTCCGGTGCCACACAACGATACCCGTCGGGTTGGCGGCATCGCAGACCGCGTCTGGCGTCGGAATATCTGCCGACAGCGGACTCGTTGGCTGTGACAGTTCGTCGCTATCTACAGACGCCGAGCGCTCAGTCTCGCGTTCGGTATCGCCCGGCATTCACATTAATAATATTGCTGGGACAGCGTTTTAATGCGTCGGCCGGTCAACCGAAGTCCCGACGATGTCGGCTGTCAGCGTGTCAAGCGCGCGGTTGGGGCTTGGCGTATCGATTGGCAGGCCGTAACGAGTATCCGCATGGGGCCGGATATTATAATATGAACTGGTGCTCAACTTCTAGCCTTTGGGCGTCACGCGACTCGCCAACGAGTGGCGACAACAACGCGAAACGGCCTACCCACTTCCGTCCATGCCGGTAACTACGCATCTCAGTCTCGTTTCGCCCGATCGGAACGCACTACTAGATGTCATTGATGACGCTGAGGCAGCGTTTTTCGACTACGGACTAGCCCCCGACATCAGCGACGTCCAACACCTGACGGGCACGGAGTCGGATTCAATAGAGGACATCCACGCAGTCACTGACGACGCGCTTCCAGACCACTTCTCGTCAGAATTCACCAGCGAAATATCGCAGTTCGACGGGGACAAGCTATATTACGCGGCCATGCGCGGACTTCCAGTAATTGGACGGATTGTCCGCGAGGAGACACCAGGTCGGCCAAGCGTGGTCATCCAGTCGAACACACAGACCGGGAGTGGCCCCAGTTGTGGGGTGTACCGACACGACAAGCTCACTGGTGACTACGTATTACTCTCGAAGGCTGACAGCCGTCTGGGTTAGTGAGCCGCACGTCAACTGCCAACCGCGTCATGTGCGGGCCTCAAGTACAGAGGGAGGCGTGGACACGCTCCCGCGAGGGCGTCCTGCCTCGTTCGAGGATGTTGCTGCTCCGCTGCGATTCTTTTTGAGTGATGCGGCCGACTACATCAGCAGGGAGAACGTCGCGGTCGATGGGGGATAAATACCTGAGTTCGACAGTTGAATCGATCGGCGTGCGCCACAATTGAGATGCCTCGCCGGTGTGACCAATAAAAAAAGATGCCAGGAAACACGCCAGCTGACGGCCCGCGGAAGATTCCTGTCGATCCGGTGATCCACGTCGAAACGTTTGCGACTCATCGGACATTGACGTGGAAAGCTGGGGGCCGGTCGCAGTTCGTCGAAGCGGCCCGTGCGCTTGACGCGGTTCCATCGACGGCGTCAGTAGTCGTCGACGACACAACCGTTGCCGGGAGGCAACATCACTCAGTCTCGGACCTCGAAAGCGTGAGTAAGACTATAATATATCTTCGGATCGAACCGGATGCCTCGTGGACGCTCTCATGGGAGCGACGAACGGACCCAATTGTTTCTGTAAGCGGAACACCGTCAGCAACGTTTTGCCGCCGTCTTCACTGCTACACAACCGACTGCTCGGAGTGGTGTGACGAAGCGGTCGAAACGCTACAGAGTCTGACAAAAGACGGGACTGCCTGATTGCTATCGTTGATGAGCACTGTGTGGTGCTGGGCACTAGGCCGCTGAATCACGCTCTTGGGAATCTCGCATGCGGCACGGCCGACCTACGCATCGTCACGAAGTCGTAACACGGCTTGTTCCTTACCGTCTGCTTCGATCACAACGTCGCTGTTCGCCACTAGCCATGCTGGCAGGTCCACGACAAACTCGGCGTGCGCTTGTGGGCGTACGGCCGGGTCACGCAGACAAGCCGGCTCGGAGTAGTGTGCCATCGGCCGGACATCACCCCAGGTCTCTGCTGCGAGTTCGAAGGCCTCACGGTACGTGTAGCCGCGGTCAGCAAACGAGTGGTGGTGGTAATCAAACACCACCGGAACATCAGTTGGCTCGCTAATCAGTTCCACGAGCTCTGAAACGCTCCACAGGGTTTCCTTGTCGTCGTTTTCGACGGTCAGCCGCGCTCGTGCGGCATCCGACAGGCTATCGACGAATGCGTGGAAGCGCTCGGCAGTTGCCTCAACGTCGCCGTACGTCGCACCGATGTGGACTGTGATACCGTAGTACAGTGTAACTGGGAGCCCTAGCAGGTCAAACCAGTCAGCGTGGTACTCTAACGCCGTTCGAGCGCGGTCACGGGTATCTGCTGAGTCACTCGCCGGCTTACACCAGTAGTCAGGGTGGAACGTAAGCCGCATGTCGGTCTCTTTGATGAGATTGCCACAGCGACGCGCAAGGCGGCGGATTTCTTCGTATTCAGGGAGTTCGGAGAGTTTAAACTGAGAGTTCCACGGGATCAGCGACGACGTACAACGGTACGTTCGAATCTCATGCTCGAGATTCCACGTGAGTAGCTCATACAAGTCAGTCAGGTTCTGTTGTGCGAGCGTCGAGACATACGAGAGACCGCGTTCTTCGAACGTCTGTTTCTGCATACCGCGTGTACATCGCACCGGCGGATCGCGGTCGCGGAGTGTCCGGTTCAGTCCTGGATAGCCTATCATTGTGTCTGCTAACGACTGTGGTCGTTTATTTTGTGCGACGTAGTGCCTGCGGGCAGTCGCCGTACCGACCTTCCTGCCAGAACAAACGCTCGTGTCGGAGGTCGATCGGGGATGTTTGCAACAACACGATTAGGCTTCTATACCGTCACCAGTTTTTCTGACTGTCTAATCCACTGATCAAATAGATTGATGGAAACTATCAGATGTGCCTCCTTCTTTCCAGAAGCTGACCCCACGACCGTACCTGAAACTGTCCGCACCCCAATCGCGAGGTTACCAAGGCCCAAACTTCATTCACGATCAGATATGTCGGTAGATCTGGAGCCTCCCGGTCAAAAGAGACCTCGAACCCAATTAGTGATTTTAGCGTGGCAGTGAAAAATATCTTAAGCGTCTATCTTAGACATCTATCTTAGTTAAGTGTCTTAGTCAGGTGTCTCAGAAATACAACTTAGAGATACGTTCCAGAAAGCGACTTCCTCGGTTGTATGCGAAACGAGGTGAAAGTCCGGGTTGCGAGCAGGATCACAACGTCTATTCTACGTGGGCTGCGACGAGCGAATGTTATGAGAAATCTTAGATAGTAATCTAAGCTGTCTTAGACATATTAGTATCTGAGAAATCTAAGAAACCTATCTCAGAAATGTGTCTGGCATAGATTTATTTGATGCGTATCTAATAATTTGGTATGCTCTCGTACACGGTTTACAGCGAGGCGGGCGGCGTCGGCAAGACGTCGTTGACAGCGAACGTCGCCTGTGCGCACGCCCGAGCAGGGCTTGATGTCTTAGTGATCCCGCTAGACCCACAAGACGGCAATCTGAGTCGTCTGTTCGATGTCGACGACGATCGGAGTGATTCGTCCGCAGATAGTCTTGTTCGACATCTCGTCGATAACCCTGGTGGAGAGTTCGATGACCTGATTCGAACGGCTGAGGGAATCGACATCATCCCGGAGCACAACACGCTCTCGGACCTCTCAGACCACCTTGCTCGCGAAAAGAGCCGGGCAGAGGATTTCGGCGACGCGTACAACATCTATGCGCAGCTCCGCCGTGTACTGGCTGAAAACGATGTACCGGACCGATATGACGTTCTCGTCTGTGACCCGCCAGCGACAGAGTCAGATCACCTCTATAATGCGATTTACGCGACGCGAAACCTCCTCATTCCGTTTGAGCCATCGGCGAAGGGGGAAGCATCTGTTGAGGGCCTAGAAGAGCTGGCGACAAACTTCGCGAACGAATTGAGTATTGACGTCGGCGTCCTCGGTGCGGTCCCGATCGAGTTCAAAGGGACGAAAGACCAGAACGAGATCGTCGAAGAGGTGCCGTTCGAGGTGCCTGAGGTTATCGGCGATCGGACATCAATGATGGAAGGATGTTGGCGACACCAGTGTAGTGCATTCGAATTCGTACGAACGCACCGGAGTCGGCGTCGTGATTACGAAGTTGAGACACTGGCCAAGTTCGATCGGATTGCTCGATTCCTCGAGACCCAAGGCGGAATTACTGCCCCGTCCCCGCCAGAACCAGGCGCATTAGACGATCCTGAGGAGGTGACTGTCTGATGGGGGGATTCAAGGAAGGCACCGTCAACGGGTGGGACGATGAGGAGGAGGAGGAAGATGCTGACAGCGGGCCTGAGTTCGAGGAGGAGACCGTAGGTAATGAGGACGGCAGCCCGGAGGAGCGATCGACCGAAGTGGAGATCGAGACCGAAACTGACGATACAGTAGAAAGCGGTACGAACAGCACTTCAGCGAGAGAGATCCCCTGGGTTCTCCGGCGAAATAGCATCACTGACGGCCGCGACCAGACGGTCCAGCTTCACCTCCAAGAGGAGACGATGAACGTCCAGCGGAAACAGAAATCCCTCATCGAGGCCCGGCTTGGAGAGAGCGTTCGAAAAGCCGATCTCCGGGAAGCAGCGTTATTGGTCGGACTCCAACACACAGACGATGTCGTTGACGTCCTCCAAGAGTGGGGGTACAATCTGGAATGATATCGCAGTAAGTGGTTTATTCATTCTCCCGCTGATCGCTAGACGGCAAGACGAACACTACTCTTCAGATGAGAAGATCTCGCTGCCGACGTCGGACAGTTCGCTAGCTTCCTTGTGAGCGTACATCTTCGACGTCGTCGACGGATCCTCGTGTCGGAGGGCGCGTTGTGCGTCACTGAATCCTGCCTCGTCGTAGTATGCCTCCCCAACACCGCGGCGGGCGCCATGGAGCGTCAGATAGTCTTTTGGATCGGCTGAACAATCCACAGCAGCTTCTTGAGAGAGCTTCTTAAGCGTGTACCGACCGCCCTCAGTGGTTAACGCCGGTGGCGTAAGGTCTCGCTCGCGGAAGGCATCGGCGAGATCAGCCGTGCTGAGGCTGGTGACTGTGTCAATCGTCTCAGTATCGACTCCACGGTCCTGAAGCTGGCTCCGTGCGGCCTCTCGCAATGAGGCAAGGTGGAACGAAGGGAACACGGGCCACGTCTCGGCAGGCGGGTCTAAGAGCGTCTGCCAGCGGCTGAGAGCCCTGACAGGACGGTCAGTTAACGGTGCCTTCTCGACTTTCTGGCTCTTTCCAAGCACCGTCAGAATTTCCTGGTCAGTATCGATGTCTGCCCACGTAATCCCAGTCCGCCGGTCATCGCGACTGGCAGCCAGAACCTCAGCGCCACGGACACCTGAAAATCCGAGGACGTAGACAAGCGCCCGGTCACGAGCGGCTGTGAGTGCCTCTCGACTCCGAGGATCCGCATCAATGGCATCGTGTGCTCGTTCGTCGACGTACGAGACAATGGTCTCACGCTGTTGCTGAGACCAGAACTGTTGTTGCCCAGAATCCGTCGTGGGGCGGTCAGGCATTTCGTCTTTCGCCCGGTCGGTGTCTGCCGGATTTTCTGCGATGTACTCCCACTGCTGGCAATAATGGAGATACGCAGAGACGAGCGAGTAGTAGTTCCACGCAGTAGCGGGTGTGATCCCCTCGGCATCACCGTTCGCCCGTCGAGCGTTCACGCGCCGGGCGAGATGACCAGCATATCGGGCGAGGTGCCGGCTGTCGAGCGCTTCCAGGGTGGTTACCCCGCGACTGTCCATCCATTCAATCCAGTCCGGGACGACGCGTTCGAGCGCTTGAACGTAGTTCCCTGAGCGGTGGATCCCGTCTTCAGGCGAATCTGTTTCTTCGATCGTCTTCGCCTTAGCGTCGAGGAAATCAGGCAGCGGCTCGTCGAGTGCTGTATCGCCGGTCATTTCCCTGGGTTGCGGGCCATCAGCTGGCGGTGCCATCGATTCAGCTTCACCGACGGCGGCGACCCTCAAAAATCTACTTGTGACTACTCGACTAATCCAAAGTAGATAGCAAAATTTTCAATATCGCCCCAATAACCCGTCTAGCGGCTGATTACGGACAAATAGGCTAGATTCTTCGTGTTGTAAATTGCATGTCGCTATACAGAATATGGGCAGTGTGGAAGTTCCACAGTTTCGGAGGATAGGCCAGTTCCAAGTCGAATCTCCGCCGGTTCGTGGTCTATTTCCCAACGAATCGCTCGATTCCTGTTCATTTAGAACGAGATAATCGGGCGAGCATGGGAAATTGCGCGGATTTTTGTGCTCCTACAGAGCGTCGCCACTCCCAAGCGGTGACCCCGGTGGAGAATCGGTCACTCAGTCGGGCGGAATCAATGCCGAAACGACGATCTCGACACACTCACCCGCAGTCAGGACCGGCGCATAGTCCATTTCGCCATCGACGCCCGCTTTCAGCAGGAAATCCGTGAGTCGCCAGATATTGTAGAGGAGTACGGCGAACACGAAGTAGAACAGCCGGACGCGGTAGTCTTTTGAGGAGGTCTTCGCGAGGAAATCGCCCTTGATAGACTTGTACTCGTTTTCGATCTGCCAGCGGCGGCTGTAGCGGCGACAGAACGACTCGGCCTCATCGGGGCCGACTCGGAGATTCGTGGCGAAGACAGTCGTCCCCTCACCACTCGTCGACGGCACGTACAGAAACTGCATCGAGTGACTTCCCGATTCGACGTGAACGGACGCTGATTCGACCGCTACGTTTTGTCCATCGGCATCCATTGTTTCGATGACCTCCCGCTCAGTGCTATTGATCCGTGTGGGAACGAGGTAGTTCACGCCGAGATTCGAGAGTGTCTGGTAGACTCGCTTAGAATCGAACTCCCGGTCACAAAGCACCGTCTCTACGGGGACGTGTTCTTTCGCTCGTTGAACGAGCCGCCGAACTACACGGTGAACCTGATTCGGCGGATTCCTATCCCACGCTGAGCTCTCCCGAATCGGCTCCACAGCGAGCACGAGCGGGATGTTCTCGCCGACAATCGAGAGCGTCGCGAACTTGAAAACCCGTTCTTCTTCACCTTTTGTACCGCTGACCATCGGCATCGCCTCGACCTCGCCGTAGTAAGGAACTGTCGTGACGTCGATCGCGGCCGTCACGGGTCGTCGGAACGAGGCTTCCTCCCCGATTACCGAGAGTAGTCGGTCGCTGGCCCGGTCGAACCCCTCGATCAGCGCTTCCGGCTCAAATTGCTTGACCGCCCGCAAGTGCGTGTCCCCGTGTGGACCATATTCTTCGCCACGCCTGTACTGGAAGCGAGCAGCTCCCTGCGCAGTGCCACAACCAACCATCCCCATGAACGTCTGTAGCTCGAAGAACTGCGTATCCTCGTAGGAGGCGTTCTGCGCTCGATCAGAATCGAATCCGTCAAATCCGTGGTCCCGTGCGAGGCGTGTCGTCCGGTGAACCTGCTCGTCCGAAAACTCAGTGCCTGTAGAGTGGGTTTGCTCATCGTCGTCGGCCGACTCTGGGTTCGAGTCAGTGACCTCCTCTTTCGGACGCACCACGGGGACAGGAGGTCCGTAGTCGTGGACCTCTTTGACGACGAAGTGAGCGGCGACGGTCACGTATTCGCGGACCCCATCGTCGAAGCGATTGCGCCAAGTGCGCGAGAGAACCGACTCGTCAGGAACGTGGTCTAGCCCGAACGGTTCGGCGAGCTCCTGATGCGTTTCGAGAGTCCGATAGCTGTCGCCGGTAATCTCCCGATACATAAACAGCCGGAGCATCCCCTGGAACGAATCGGATGCCGGGTGCCAGTCCGGGTAGCCGTCTTGGAGATGTTTTGTGTAGAGCGTGACGCCGCTCACCGCAGCTCGGAGACACGCTCGATCTCGCAGTGTTTCGCTGAGCTCGATTCCGGTTTTATAGGCGTGGGTCAGCCGGCGGGCACGGTCCGACAGCGGGTCCAAGATCTCTGACATCGTTTTTCAGTTGTATAGATGTTACAAAAATATGCGAATATGTTATTTATGTAGTCTAGTCTGGCTCAAATAGTCGGCCCAGTTGTCTCAGGTTGAGTATATTACCATATCATGCACGGATACAGCTATTCATCCAAATCAATATCGGACCCGGTGTCCGGGTGTCCTACCAGTAATAAATAAAAACCGGCAGCAAGGAATACGAGCATACCGATTTCAATAACCGTTCTCGCTGTCCCACTCGGATTTCCTAACAAGACAAATAATTGTGGAGCGTACGTTTGAAATAATAACCCAACCAGCAACAGGACACTACCAATCCGTGTAGGTTGACTCATCCGGGACCAACGGTATGCCCAAGCAACACCGGCACCGAGTAGTAAAATCGTTCCGAGTACCGTCCGGAGGGTAAGTTCGAGCGGGGCCATTATATCTGAATTTGCGAGGAGATCATAAATCAGTTAGGTCAACAGAGCGGCTTCGGACCAAGGCATGGGTCGCAGAGAAAGCCCAGCTTTGGGGCTGAAATAATCGCTCCCAAACACAGTACCTCACAAAGCCGGTTAGTTGAGACGTCTGCTTGCTGCGAATGTGCCTAGCAAACAGCAGCAAGCAGACAGTGAAATCCACGAGGACCAACTCCTTAACTTCCTCGTCAACCAGCTTGACGAGGAAGTTTCTCTGGGTCTTGCGAACAACGCTGAACTCAACGCTGAGGACATCTACGAGGTCCTCGTCGGCGCGACCGCCGACGGGACCTCAATCTCTACGCTGTGCAACTCCAGCGAAGACTCGCCATCAGCAAACGCGATCCTCTACCATCTGCGGACGAAGTTCGAGCCGGAACGGCTCGAACGAGTCGCAAACACGCTCCTCCGGCGAGATATCGTCGAACTCCTCCCCGAGCAGGTGGAGGTCTGCGCAGACCTCCACCTGCGGCCCTACTACGGTGACGAAGACGATACAGAGGGCCTCTACCACTCCGAGGCTAAGCGCGGAACCACCTCGTTTCACGCATACGCGACACTCTACGCACGCGTGAGGAACAAACGGTATACGCTGGCGGTGCGCCGTCTCGAAGACGGCGACACCGCCAGCAGCGTCCTCGCTGAGTTTCTTGGAGTACTTGACGGCCTTGACGCCGAGGTCAAGGCCGTCTACCTCGATCGCGGATTCTACGACAGCAAGTGCCTCACGCTGCTTCAGGCGCACAACTACGCCTACGTGGTCCCGATCATCCGGTGGGGTGAGGCGATTCAGCAGGAACTCTCGGAAGGGTGGAGTCGCGTCATCGACCACGACCTGACAGGGAAACTCGACGGTCACAGCTGGACCGTCGAGTTTCCCGTCTACATCGACTGTACGTACCTGAACGGACGGTACGACGACCACGGCGTGGCGCGTCACGGCTACGCCGCTGACGCGCCGTTCATTGAGACTCCACGCGACGCTCGATACCACTACTCGAAACGCTTCGGTATCGAGTCGAGCTATCGCTTGTCCGAGCAAGCAATAGCGACGACAACGACGCGAAACGCGACGGTGAGACTGCTGTACGTCGTGGTGAGTCTGCTGTTGCAGAATGCGTGGCGGTATCTGCACTACGAATACGCGGCGACGCCCCGCCGCGGCGGGCGTCGCCTCTGGTGGTGGCCGTACAAGGAGTTCGTCAATATGGTTCGACGGGCCGCGTGGACGGCTCTCGCGGTGCGTCGGGCCGTCCCCGCGAACCGACCACCTGACGACCGGTTCCACCGGTAGTCACTGACCGAGCAAGCGTCTTCGCAAGTGGCAACGCTGTCGCGTCGGCGGCTGATCGCCGCCGACAGCGACAGCTCCGGCCAATTCACCCGTAATTGTCTGGTGAGAATCAACAGTAGGTTCGCTTCGACACAGAACTCACGCTTCAGAATCGGTTAGCCGAGAGCGCTTTGTGAGGTACTGAGATTGACTACCAGATCCGGAACCATATCAAAAAATGGTTCCAAACAGTGACGATGCGGATCGACCGCTTTCACTCTTTCTGGAGGAGCAGTCAATCCAGCGCGAAAAAGTGGTTACGACGCTTCAGGCACCAATATAACCACGAACGGCCGAACCAAGCGCTCAACGGACGAACGCCCGCTAAGGGGAACCGGAATTATACAGTGCCTTTAAAAACTATGACCTCTGTTTGCCACTTCCACTATATGCCTGATATATAAGTTCAATAATCACTGCTATTCCACCCAATAGCAAAATAGAATTCAAAATCCTCCAACCATCCTCTAGAATCAGTAGCGAACTGCCTATAATAATGAGTATTCCGACGACTCCTCTGACATAACGAAAGGCTCTTTTGTCCATTGTAATCAGTTGAAATGTATCTCGTAAAATTAAATATTACACGACTTCCTTGCGCACCCTCTCCGGAGAAACGCAGCACCCGGTTGTAACCATCCAAGCGTTCGTGCATATGTACAAAGGATGCCATTCCGATCGGAACATTGTCCAACACAGCAGGCGCCCACTGCTGAACATACGAGGCAACCAAGACAAGTAATGAGGCTCCCAGGTGTAGGCACGAAGCATTCCGCACAGCCCAACACACATACCCCACCTTGGAGTCTCCCAGTGCAATTAGTGACACAACTGATTGATTGACTTCCCACTTCTTCTAAGTTATCTGTTTCAGAGGAATCATCCACCAGTACCGAATCAGTTTCAAGATCAATTACTGCAGGTCCTTCAACATCAAATTCATCTGACTCTTCAGCTCCCTCTTCAGATAGGAATAACAGATCCTGCTCGTTATCAATTGCTTCAAGTTTATCTATCTTTTTTCTAGCTAATTCACCGCTTTGTGATTCTTCAGTTACAATCTCGTCAAATTCTGGTAGCGTAGATGTGACGGATTGTATAATCGCTGCCGACGGAGTACTTTCGTCATCGTACCAGCTAATGAATCCAGTTTTGTATTTATTATCGGCTTCGAACGGGAGCAAAACACCCTTCGCAGCGGGGTCCTCGGATTCAATATCAATCGTTCTCCCAACTACTTCGTTGTATTTTGGAGTGAATCCACGATCACGCAGCTCCTTCGCCAGTTGTTTGATTCTATCGTCTTTTAATGCATCAGCACGCAACTGATTGGTTTCTTTTTTATCAAGAAGAACGAACGCGAGTTCGTCAGCAGGTGGGTCATCCCCGTCTCCTTCAGCTGATACTTTCCCAGGCAGTCCAAAAACACCGACAGCGGTTGCTAACCCGGCTGTTTTGAGTATTTTCCGGCGGTTTATATTTTCTGAACGCCGTGCTTGACTAAGTGCTTCCCACGTTTCTGCGCAACCGCCACCATCGTCAACAGCGTCGTTGAGTTCGTTCTGATACTGTTCCTCGTCGAAGTCGGGATCAGAGTCTGGTTCTTCCATGGTAACACACCACTTGCTATTCTTTCGCGGCTCGTATTCATGTTAATTGATGAGTACCCCTCTCAGACTACTCCCACCCCCCTCACTTACTGAGGGTCCCCCTCAAGCTGTACACAGTCCCTAACATGGTCCGGGCACAGCCAATTGACCTCCCCAGAACTGAATACGCTCACGCTACTAGAACCCGCTAATGAAACAACCCGATCCCGCCGATTTTGAAGCGCTCATCGCAGACCGGTCGGGTTTTCTCCGTGTCCTCACTGCGTCCCCACGTTCAAAACGCGACCTTTCCGAATTGTTCGACTGTTCGCGCTCGACGATTGATCGAGTCCTACGCTCGCTCGCTGACGCATACCTCGTTGAGTACGAGGACGGTGAATGGCACGCAACCGCCGCCGGGGTGTGTGCATATCGCAAACACGACGAGTACGCCTCGTTCCTCACCGACCTCGCCGACGCAGCACCGATCCTCGCTGCGCTCCCCACCGAGACCCCCATCGGTGAAGCGTTTCTTGCGGGATCAACTGCGCATATTGCCGAGAGCAGTGTTCCCGATGCAGTCCTCGATGTAATGCTTTGCTCAGTCCGCGGAGCATCTGTCGTCCGAGGGCTAGTCCCGAAGGCGCTTGCAGGCTCAGCGACTGAGTTCTACGAGGCAGCAGTCACAGATGATTCTGCTACACTGGAGTTGGTGCTCGATGGAGCCGTATTCGACCGATTATACGAACTGAATCCACAGGAGACGAAAGATGCGTTAGACAAACCGAGCGTTACGTTGTTTCGCGGAACGATTCCGTGGATGTTTGGGCTGTGGATAGCGGATGAAACGGAGGTCGGTGTCGTCGTTTACACGGAACAAGGAATTCAGGGCTGTATCCTGAATGATACTAAGACTGCGGTTGAGTGGGCGACAAAACAGTATAATTCGGTTGAGCGAGATGCAGAGGAAATTTTCCTTCGTGGAGGTCCCAGAGGGATACGGTAACGGGAAATCCCGTAGTCACACTTAGTGTTCGCTGAAACGGATTTCTGAGAGAAAAATCAACTTCCAATTTCTATTCGGTTCTATATCTCTGTATAGAAGGCACGCATCAATTCCATCCTCCGAGATTGTGGGAAGTTGAGACTACAGTGGGTTTAGCGGGCCTGTGATGCGCGAATTTGGCCGATTCGGTCAGCGAAAACTGCTCCAGATCACTCTCCAAGCGGCCATTATTGTCACACTTCCAATCGTAAGGGCGAATTTTCGAGACATCCAATAGTGTAGCCACTCAGACGGCGCGCTAACCCAGACAGAGTGTCTCTCTACCCGATTCCCGTTTCCTTCTTCAGCAACGTCACCGTGTTGTCGGCTGTTACCATCGGCGAATGTTCGTATTCACCAGTCAACTCAACCTGCACGAGCAGATCGACGGCCCGCCAGATCGAGTACAACAGGCAGGCGAACGCGAAGTAGAAGAATCGCAGCCCGAAATCCTTCGACGTGGTGGCAGCCATGAACCGTTTGATCGACCTGTACCCACTCTCAATTTCCCACCGGTAGCCGTACTCCGTGAGGTGTCCGCTCCCCCGGTTCGTCATAAACACCGAATACTGCCGATGATCGTCGTGCTCGGAGTCCTCTTTCCGGCGGTAGATCAGCGTCGTCTCGTACCACTCATTCTTGCCCAGGTGGAGCTTGCGGTCGGTCTCGTATCGGTCCTGATTCCGTTGAAGCAACCGCTTGGCCTGGGCTTTCTCGCTGGTCTGCATCCGCTTGGGAACGACGTAGGAGAGCCCGCGCTGGCTGATCATCTCCAAGACGTGCTGGCTATCGAACTCCCTGTCCATCAGCACGTTATCGACGTGGACCAACTCTTCAGCCGAATCGAGCAAGTCCTCGACGATTTCCAGTCGTGTCTCCCCCTTTCGGACGGGGCGCGCGTCCAGCACGATTGGGACGGCATTGCCAACCAACTGGACCGTCGCCCATTGGTAGGCGTACTCCTCGGTGTTCTCTTTTGTCCCGATGATCTCGTCCTCGTGCCCGGTCCTGTCGCCGGTGAAAGGATCGGCTTCGGTGATATCGATTGCGACGATGCCTGCGCGGAAGAACTCCTCTGTCTCTGCAATCTCGTCGATGAGGTGCCGGATCGCCTGTCGGTACATCTCGCGAGTCTGCTCGATAGAGAGATCGCGAATGTGGCTGCGGTGGGCGTGTCCGAGTGGTGTTCGATCCCGCGTTGACTCATGAATGTAACTGCGGGCTCCTTCGTTCGCAGCCAGCCGCTCGCGAAGTCCGAGATATGTTTGTAAGTTCCAGTATGCGTTCTCGTGAATCTCACAGCCGTCTCCACGATCCAGCGAGAATGCTGGGAAGATGATGCGACTGACGTGGTCGGTGATTTTCTTTGCCCGCTCCAGAACGGTCCGATCGTCCGGTACTGAGTCGTCTTCATTATCGTTCCGATAGCTGAGCTTCCGCTCTAGTTCTCGTGGAATCTCGATACCCGCATTCTGGGCCTTGATCAAGATCGTTCGAGCTGCTGTTTGGACGGCCTCGCGTAGGTCGACAGAGAACCGCTCGTGCCAACTGCGCCATACCGTCGATTGATTCGGCATACGCTCAAAACCGAGGTCTCGTCGAAGTGCCGGTCGCTGTTGGAGGAACGTCAAAAGTGCCGTTTCGTGGTCCCAGCCGTGAATCTCTTTGAGCAAGAATAACCGCACCAACTGTGGCATCTGATACCGCGTAGAGCCAAAATACTCGTCATGCGGTTCGAAATCGACGTATTTCAGCGGATACTGACATATGAACTCCGCAATCGACTCGTGGGCGTCGTGATCGAACCAGACTCTAGCGACGGTTCGAATGTCCGATTGGAGAGCGGATACTGAACTCCGGTCGTATAGTGGTGTCGACCCGTATGCAGGCCACTCGACGTGCTGTAACTGTGCGATAGTCCGAAAGACATCCTGTCGCGATTGCTCTGTTGATGACATTAGTCGAGAATAATCCGTCCGAGAGACGCTGTAAGGTCTCTTCGGTCAGGAGGTACAGCCATGCTTCGAAGACAGCTAGGGGACCACGTTGCTATGCGGAACGCGGTCGGATGTTACCAGTTGAGGCTACCCCCGATCTGGTATTCGGTCACCTGCGTCTCGAAGGGATTCTCTTCCTTGTTCAGGTTGACTTACTCGGATATCCACGGGAACGGACTGTCAGTCCCGTACTGTTCCGGTAAGTCGAGTCGTCCAAGACGCCGGTCGGCGATGTGTTCGACGTACTCGGCGAACTGCTCGATACTCATGCCAAGTATTTCCTCAGGACACGCCTCATAGGTGTGATTTTCTCTAACTAGACCGCTTCGGTGATCAGGTCGACTACCTCGTCGCCGAACTCTTCGGTCCACACCCTGGGATTCTCTGACCAAATCTGTTTGATGAAATCCACGCCGGAGCCGTCAAGAACCGAGGCACGCTTACGCCGAGGGGTAGGGTGGCGTAGTTTACATGGACCACTCTATCATACCGGCCGATGGGGGATCAGCTCTCACAGGCCTTGCATTCGAGGATGTCTCGGCTGAACTTCTGTGCGGCGTTCACGCTGTGTTGGTAGTAGAGACTTTTCACCCCTTTCTTCCAAGCCTCGATGTAGAGCTGGTTGATCTCCTTGACGCTCACTTCGCTCGGATCGATCGAGACGTTCAGACTCTGTGCCTGATCGATGTGTTTCTGCCGCTGTGCCGCCTGGTTGATGATCGCCATCTGTGGGATCTCGGCGAAGGTCTTGAACACCTCCTTCTCCTCGTCGGTCAGGCAGTCGAGGTGTTGCACGCTCCCGTCGTTCTGTGCGATGCTGTCCCAGACCTCGCGCTCGTCTCTGCCTCGCTCTTTCAGTACCGCCTCAAGGAACCGGTTCTTCTGCGTCGACTTCAGCTTTGCACCGTCACGGACGAAGTAATTCGATTTCAGCGGTTCGATACTCGGACTGACCTGCCCCAGGATGACACTGCTGGATTTCGTCGGGGCCACGCTCATTGTCGTTGCGTTCCGGCGGCCGTAGCCCTCGAGCACCTCCGGTTCGCCGAACTCGTCGGCGAGCCGACTACTCTCCTCGTAACTTCGCTCCTTGATCGTACGGAAGATTGCCTCGTTTTTCTCCATCGCCTCCATGCTGTCGAACGGAATCATCTCGCTCTGGAGGTAGCTGTGCCAGCCGAGGACGCCAATACCGATTGCTCTGTGCCGTTTCGCAAACCGTACTGGGCGTTCCATGAACTGCGTCCCCTCCGCCTCTTGGATGAACTCCTCCATGACGGCGTCGAGGAACCGCGTCAGCGTCTCTACTGCGTCGGTATCCTTCCACTCGTCGTAGTGGAGCGCGTTCATCGACGATAGACAACAGACGAAACTCTCGTCTGGCGTGGCTGGCAGCGCGATCTCGGTACACAGGTTGGAGCCGTTGATCTCGTAGCCCCTGTCCTTGTAGACCTGTGGCTTCCCGTCGTTCATGTTGTCCCGGAAGATGATATACGGGACACCGATGTTAATCCGCGTCTCTATGATCTCTGCCCACGTCTCTCGCTTCTCCTCGTCGCCGTCGACCATCGCCCGGAACCAATCGTCACCGATGATGACGCCGTAGTAGATGTCCTGTACGGGGTCGCCCTCGGTCTTGATGTTGAGCCACTCGTCTAGGTCGTCGTGTTCGACGTCGATGTACCCCGCGAACTGGCCGCGCCGCGTCTCGCCTTGGCTGACGACGTTGATGATCGTGTCGAACAGCTCGGTGAAGCTGTAGCTCCCGTTGCTCTTGCCGTTGTTTGTGATCGGGCTGCCTCGGGGCCGGATTTCGCCGAAGTACCCGCTGGTCCCGCCGCCCAGCTTGGTCATCTCGCCCACTTCGGCCTGCGTGTAGAGGATGCTCTCCATGTTGTCCTCCATGTAGCTCCCGAAGCAGCTGATGGGCAGGCCTCGGTCCAGACCGAAGTTCGACCACACCGGACTCGCGAGGCTGTAGAAGCCCCGACTCATGTAGTCGTAGAACTTGTCCGCGAAGCCGTCGTCGTCCAGGATCTCCTCGGCCCGCTCTGCGATCTCCCTGACCCTTTCCTCGGCTGTGACGCCCTCAAGCAGGTACCCCTCGCTGAGGAATGCCCTACTGTCCTTGTTCAGCCAGTAGAACGGTTCCTTGTGCTGCTGTTGTACCTCGTCGAGTGCTGGTTCTGTTTGTACCATCGTTAGAACATGTCCTCGGCGGTAACGCTCTGTGCGTGCTTGTTGTACGTGGTCGACCGCTTGCTGAAGAAGTCGTTATCTTTCGTCATCATGATGTCTTCATCGAACCACCGTGTCTCCTCGAGTAGGTCATCGTCCGGCTCGAAGATCTGCTCGACACCGACGTTCTCGAGGCTCTGGTTGAACCGGTCCCGCAGGAACGCGTCGACGTGCGCCCGGGGAAGGAACTCCAGTTCGCCCTCACCGAAGATCCAGTCCAGTATCTTCATCTCTGCCTCGAACGCCTGCTGACAGGCCTCTTGGACCTCTTCTTCGAAGTCCTCGTCGAAGAGGTCCGGATTCTCCTCGCGAATCGTCTCCACGAGTTCGACACCGAACAGTCCGTGAATCTGCTCCTCCTTGCTGGTCGCTTCGACGGCGTTCGCGATTCCCTTGAATTTCTTTTCGTGTTTGTCGAAGCTCGTCATAATGAGGAACTGCGAGAACAGCGAGGCGTGCTCGACGAACGTGGAGAACAGCAGGAGACTCATCACGTACTCCTGTTTGTCGTCGCTCTCGCTCTTCTCGAGGTACTCGTCAAGGTAGTCGATCCGCTCCTCGATTGCGGGGACGTTGGTCACCTCCTCGAAGTCCTCCGTGATCCCCAAGATGTCGAGGAGGTGGCTGTACGCGTCCATGTGTCTGACCTCGCTCTCCGCAAAGGTCATGCCGACGTTCCCGATCTCCGCTTTGGGCATCTCGTCGTAGATTTCTGCCCAGAAGGTCTTGACCTGGACCTCGATCTGCGCGATGGCCAGCATCGTTCGCTTGATGACGGTTTTCTCGGCCGGAGTCGTGTTGACCTTGAAGTCTTGAACGTCTCCTGAGAAGTTGAACTCCGTGTGAACCCAGTAGCTGTTCCGTATCGCGTCTTTGTACTCGAGGACGTCGGGGTACTCGTACGGTTTGAGCTGCGTTCGTTCGGAGAAGATGTCGGTCTCCGGATCTCCGCCTTTGGTTTTGTTTTCAGTCATTGGCACGTACCCCGGAGGAATCGTTCTCTGTTGGTTGGTTTCTGTTTCCGTCGTTCTCTGTACGTCTGGAAGTGGATCATGCTCGCCCGGTCAAGGATTGACCGAACATTCGTTTGAGCTGCGTATGTTTGTGTCATAGTGAGCTGTTCGAGGCATCGAAGTCATCGAGTTCTGCATCCAAGACTGCGTCAAGTTCTCTCAGGAACTCCTGCGGCTCAGAGAATGCTTTGTAAACGGAGACAAATCGAATGTAGGCTACCTTATCGAGCGTGCGGAGGTTCTCAGAGACGAGTTCGCCGATGAGACTCGAAGAGGCGATACGTACCTCTCGACCTTGCAGTTCGCTCTCGATATCGTCGACGAGAGCAGTCACTGTTGTCTCGGCCACATCGCGCTTCTCAACGGCTCGCTCGATCCCTGCACGGAGTTTCTGTCGGTCGAACGATTCGATGGTTCCGTCGCGTTTTTTCACCTGGAGTGACTCCCACTCCGGACGTTCGTAGGTCGTAAAGCGGAACGAACAGCGTTGACATTCGCGGCGCCGTCGGACGGAGGTTCCGTCGGCACTGGTCCCTGTATCGATGACGCGTGTTCGCTCGTTCCCGCAGTCCGGGCAGTTCATAGTTGTCACTACTTAATCCTCCAGGGTCTTAACCCCAGATGTGGGGCCTCTCGATTTCGACCGCAATATCTGGTGGTGAGGACTGTCACATAAAGCTTTCCCAATTGAATTGATGTAGTACAACTAAACTTGATTAGTCGCCGTGGATAATTGGGATTATATGTATTGAGTGACCCAGTCTCAACTACTGCATGTGTGCCCCAGTGTATCGAGATGACATATACATGGGTCCGGTGTTTCTGGGCCAGTGACAGAGCCGGCACAGGTCAGCAAAGCCGTAGAATCGGTGTTTCACGTCCCGTAACGGTGACTCCACTTATTACCGACTGGATTTCCACCGTCTGTACATGCCCGCAAAAGAGGCTTATCACGCTGCGCATCGCACACCGACCACTCAGGAAACCCAGATACACGTCGGGTTAGTGGTGAGAGTCTGGTACTCAGGAATTACGACGATAGTATCCACGATGTTCACATTACAGTCACCGACGACAAGGGCAAAACCGTCTTCACTCGAACCGTCTCTGTCGGTCCACAAGACACCGTCAGCATCCAGACTCGTCTCGAACGCTCAATCTACAGAGTAAACGTCCAACTGTATAACGGTGTGGGTGACCGCGCAGACTGTCTTCTCGGCAGCGATCCGAACAAGTGTGCCAAGATCGAAAATGGAAACGGTGTTATTAGCGTCGTTGAAGGCCATTTTTGAACAGTTGGCGTTGCTTGCGGACAGCACATGAGACCGGAGGGTCAGTCTCGTTTTCAGGATCATTTGGCAGGTATTATACAGTCGCCGATGCTGTTACCGAGATATCTTGTCGGCGTGCCGCGGCCGCAGGCCTATTTATGGCTACCGTTAGCGGTCTCAAAATCAAGTGCGTTTCAGTAACTTGGAGGTCGCTATTCAACAGAGCAAAATGAGCAAGTTTCGAACAGCTAAGTGTGTATGAGAGAGTACGGTTGGAAGTCAGCTACTGATACGGTCCTCAGAGTACTCACAGAGTCTCGTGAGTTCGTGTCGGGCCTCATCCTGAACTTCGCACTCATTATTGGAGTAATCGTATTTGAGTGGAGCCTCGTTGAAATCGTTGTTATATATATTATTGAAGTAGCAATTATCAGTTCTCTCTTTCTTATCGTCGCGTTGTTCACTCCACAACCAGTAGATGACCGTGATGGAGACGCGTGGAACACGGAGCCTACTCCAGTTCAGCTAGTCCCTTTTCTTCCACCAATTTACTGGCGGAATATCAAGTTCATCGGGGGCAAGGTTGTTTTTACTGGGATCCTCATCGGAATGCTCATGAGAACCATCGTTTTTAACTCTGAAGTGATTTCGGAACTACCCTCCTCGGTTGGAGTCGCGATTGCTGGCATCGTGTTGTTCCAACTGAGGCGGGTCTGGCGATACTTCATTGCGGATCAATCATATCAAAATAAGTCACCAATGGACGCGATACAGTTTGCGTTTGCTCCAGTTACTGAGTTGCTGTTTATGATTCTCTACGTGGTTGTCCCTGTCACCTTTGTGGTTGTGGGTACCGCAATCGCATTAGATACTGAAGTCACCTCACGACTCGTATTGTTGTTGTATCTCGTACCAATGGGAACGATTCGGGCATGGATAGGGAGCTTAGATCCTCAAACAGACGATCTTGAGATAAGTTTCTCCTGACGACGAAACCGTAGGAGGTATTATGTTGATCAGCGGTCGAATCGACCAACTTCGTAGATGGGGAAAACAGGATAGTTGCGACTAAGAGTAGTTCAAATATTCACCCAGTCGAGGTGATGAGTCGATGCTAGGCCGTCGCGTTCTCCGGCGGCTCAGGCGGGGCCGGGCCACCGGGAGGCACACCTCCGCCTGGTGGGGTTCCCCCACCCGGCCCGGTCGGGGGTCCGAACGACACATCGGGGGCGTCACCGCTCACGAGGAAGTCAGCGAGGTTCCCGATGAAGACACCGTTATCGGCGCGATGGGCATTTTCGGGCGCGAGGAAACTCGAGTCTCCGACCACAGCGAGTGACTCGCTCCGTACTGCGACCGTGTATGAGCCGGGCTCCCGAGTGGTGGAACGCCGCGACGTCTCCGCCGTCGTGAGCGCTGCCGAGTCATCAGCGGAGCCCACAGACGCAGCACCACGAAGGACAACCTGCTCAACCCCGTCAGTGAGCGGTGTCGACTCAGGTGGTTCAACGAGGACGCTGAGGTAGCTCGCATCGTTGTGCTCCATGTCGTACACATAGCCGGCGTCACCGTAGACGCCGAACGGGGAGCCGAAGTCGGTTAATGCCCCGGCGTTGCCCGGGTCGCTCGTCACGAGGGTTCGACCACCCGCATCAACGAATGAGTTGACGGTATCAGCGTCCGGTCCCGAGAGTGCGCCGGGGGCAGTCGTCACGAACGCGTCCGCGTCAGTGAGCAGCGACTGGAGCCGCTCACCGCTTCTTATACCGCCGTAGAACCGAACTTCGTGGCCGTTCTCAATGAGTGCTGTAGTAAGCGGTGTGACGCTACGCCGTTCACCACCGAGCGTCCCAATATCTGCCTCCGTAGGGGCGTTACCATCCTCAACCGGCAGTACTGGTAGCCCACCTCCGGCGCCGGTCGTGCTACCTCCGAGATGGACGACAACCGTGTTCGACGGCTCGTTGCTCTCCATTTCGATCTCACCGCCCTCACTGACGGTCTCTGGTTCGACGGCGTCCAACTGCCAGTGATCGTCTGCGACGGGCTCAGTGTCTGGTGGGGCCGTATCTAAGAGGACGCCACCGGCTGCGGCGACGCCGACAACAGCGAGGAATACGAGCGCGAATACCCCGATTGCTGTTCGGAGATTAACGCTCATGCGGCCTCACCCCCGTTCGTCGCGTTGGGATTGTCGTGTTGCGCGCCAGTGTCGTCGGCATTCGTCTCACTAATGAGTTGGTCCGCGGGCAGTGGTCCGGTGTAGCTTGTCATAACTATCCCCTCTCCAACAGTTTCGTCCCACGTTTGCGGTGCTACCGCGAGAATGAGGTCGTCGTTAAGACCACTTCCAGAGTCGTCGACAACGACGACGGTGCCGTCATCCTGTTGTAACAGCGGAATGCTCCCTGGAACACGGGTTTCGGTGCGACGCGTGTCGACCGTGTAGTCCTCGATACCGGCTTCAGCTGCGGCATCGGCGACTGCTCCGTCAACAAACCCAAACCGGTCCGCGAATCCATTTTCAACGGCTTCGGTTCCGAGGTAGGCGTCGGCGTGCGCGATCGCTTCTCGGTCAAGTTCGATCTCGTCGCCACGCTGTTCGATCACGTTCTCGATGAAGAGATTGGCGAGCGTTTCTCGCCGCTCTCGCTGCGTATCAGGGTCACTCCCTCGCTTGTCCGGCCCGGATGTCCCTGCGTTTGGTCCACTCGGAGCCGGCGCAGCCCCCGCGACACCGACGCTGCCGACCGCCTGCGCAGACGGAGCAACGTAGATGCGGTCGGCGGGCGCGATCGCAAGATACGCGCCGGATGCACCGAGCGTATCTACTGCGGCGTATACCGGCATCACTGAGGCGGTACGGTCAACCGCGGCGTACATCCGTTCGCTCTGAGCTGGCAGGCCGCCACCGCTGTCGACTTCCAAGACGACCGCCTTGATGGAGTCGTTCATGCGGGCGTCACGGAGGTTGTCTTCGACGTGCTGTGCTGTCGACGAGTCTATCGCCCCGTCGATTTCTATCACAGCGACAGTACCGTCCGGATCGGTTGCGGCGCCGTACACGCTGGGAGCGACGAACAGCCCCGCAGCAAGCGCCAACATCACAGCGACACCGACGGCGTGTCGAGTGGTGATCCGGTCGACAACTGATCTCGACTCGGAGCGTGGCGGAACGCGGTCGGAGGTCGTCGGCGAGTGATGCTCGGTTCGCGTGTCCGTATCCGGAGTCGATTCATCTGAGGGTTCTGCGGGGCCTTTCTCAGAACTCATTATACCATCCTCGCTCGGTCCCGCGGTCGTATCTGTAGGTTGTGTCGGTTTTGCATCGTCGAATCGATAGCGTGGTGATAGCGTTTTGCTGTAGCTGCGTTGGGGGCATACTGAAACCGATACCGTGTGTGGAGAGTGGACGCGATGTTGGAGTTCATGAGTCTGACAGCGACTCGATTTCGCCAACGGTCACCCCCGCTAGTTCGGCATGTGGCGCGAATATATCCCCCTCGGCGGCAGTTTCCAGTATCACGGTACGTCCGTGTCTGGAGACGGTTGCGTCACTAAACGAAGACTCTCCCTCGTGGGCGGCACGCGCAATCGCCTCTGCCGTTTTTCTGTCGAGCCGCTTCGGGTCGGCTACTGCGCCGTACCGAAACGTCGTTGTTAGAGTATCGGTAGTGCCATGCTGGCTTGTCGCAGGCGTGGCTGACAGAGACTCCGTATGCTTTGAGCTGTCTTGGGTCACATTACAAGCGACGCCAACTGCGGTTGCCGCATCAACCGCCGTCCGGAGCGCTTCCGGTGCGTCCGAGAGCGTACGTCGTAGATACTCCCGCGTCTCTGTCCCCAGGTCAACACAGACCGTCGCGTCTCCGCGGAGCCGTGCCGGGAGCGGTCCGTAGTCTGTCTCTGTCCGTGAGTGCCCCGCATCGAGGCCGCTGATACCGGCGTCACGGTGGGTCACCGCACTGCTGATCGATGATGCGTGTCCGATGACAATCTCATCCGCGCGAACACCAAGGGCCGTGGTAGCGCGTTTCGATTTGAACCGCGTAAAGCCGGCCTTGGTGGCTGGCTCTCGGATGAGATCGGCGTCACGGGCAAGTTCTCGACGGAGTGTCCGTGCGTCGATATCTCCGACAACGACACCACAGCCCTCAGGGCCGTCTGTCGTGAGTGCGGTTCCGCCAGCCACCCGCTGGAGTCGGTCAAGCGATACACTGTCGTACCGAGAAAGAAAGTCTCGGGTCGGAGCCGCAACCTTCTGGGGGACCCCCATCATCGTTACTAAGCTCGAATCAAACCGCGCAGTAACCACGGTGTCAACTCCCCGTGATGTGACTGCGGCCGGATTATACTCCCCGTTAGCAACCGCTGAGTGGAGTTGCTGCGGAGAGCTGTGGTTGGCCGAGCTACCAGACGCCGGTCCTGTTTCACCGGCTCCGTTGACTGCGAGCGTTCCAGCGGGCGGGGGTTCTGAAGTCAGTGCTCCAATGGGCCTACTAACACCGAGCCCAGTTGCCACGAGCGCACCTAAGCGCCTCGCGAACGTCCGTTTGGAGGGCATCGTTTCAGAAGACGTGTGCTCGGTGATAATGCTCGGAGACGTGTTTCAGGTTCGGAAGCACAACCGTCAGGCGCGTGTTCATCAACCAACACAGAGAGGAATTGTAGAATCAAGGTACGGGAACCGGCTACAGTTACTTTTCCAACTCTTCCATGACAGAATCTTCTTCCAGATGCGATTGCGCGTCATCTCTGTCAGACTCAAGGAGTCGTTCGACTTTGTCTTCAAATTCCGCATCGTTGAGCTCACCGCTGGCATATCGTTCTTGGAGTGTTGACAACGCATCATCCGTAGAGTCGGTGTTGCGGCCGTCGGTTGGAGCATCACCCGAATCCGCGGCTGCCCACAGCGGGTACTGTTCCGGATCGTACTCGTCGGTGTCGGGCGGTACCTCCTTGATCGCGAACTCAAGAACGCCAGATACGATCATTCCCGCGATCAACGCCGTATACCACACTGCCGGAGTGAGTACATACACTCCGGCGACGGTCACAAATCCGGCCACAAGTGAGACCGGGTGATCGTCTAGTTGGTTGAAGATGGAGGGCATATACATGCCGACAATTAGCGGTCGTAGCTGAAATACATACGGCTAAATGTTCTCCATCAAAGGCGTACTACCAGCACACAAAAGGCTGATGCCCCCTGTCCCTCCGGTCCTCAAAGGAGGCTCGTCCCCGTAATCTGCGGAGGGCATCAGCAACTGAGCGTATGCTATCATTTCACAAAAATCGATCGACGCTCAGGCGCTCAGTGTAGACCCTGTGTAACTAGCGTGCGCTGATACCGAAGATATGCTCCGCTACCGACACAGATCGTGGCGATGAGCAATAATCCACCACTGAGAACACCCCTCAGCCTACCTGAAACTCCAGGGGTTTCGACGATGTTGAACGCCCCTTGAAACACGATTAGTTGGAATACTAGTAAAAGACTTCCCCCGGAGACCAACAACTGGCTCTTCGAGCTTCTGTCCATAGTTCAGCCAGCATCCGGCAATTGTATAGATGTTACCTGTACTCTCTGGCTCAGAAACAGAGAATGCTCACAGTTTTTATCCTTACTATTCCTAACAAACAACGAATACATTCTGCTCTACGCCAACGGATCACCCTCAGCGCAGTTTCAGTGTGCTAGAGTTTCCTTACGGCAGAAAATGCGGCGAAGAGGGTGAATAGTCCACCGAGTACAATCGCAATGATCGGTGCGTTCGACGTTTGATCTTTCAAAAACGCATCTCCCGGCTGGTCAGGGGAAACATATGCGGTTGTTTGTGTCCCCTGTTCGAACTCCTCAATGGCTGATTCGGCGCTTGACTGGGTTTCGTAGTTCTGCTCAATATCTGCTGGATAGATTTTTGTCCCAGTATATTCAGTTCCGTTATACGTGTACTCAAACTCAACCACCGGATCGAAATCGGCGCCCGGATTTGATGACGTTCCGCTATCAGCCTCGATGTCGAGTTCGGTGATAGTCGCATCAACCTCGACTGATTCCCGGACTGCCTCCGTCTGTTGAACGTAATCGTATCCCCCGTAACTGATGATAGCAATCCCAATGAGAATATACAGTAACGCACCCTTGAGGCTATCGGGGCCTTTAATATTCACACCTGAATCGTCGCTCATACTATCAATCACCACGAGGCCGCGTACAATGAGGAGAATGTCGGGCGTTGCTGCGGGGTTCAGCCAACTGTAGACGGATCTGTTCACAACACCGAGAGCGGTATAACAGGCGAAGCAGCGATACCCGCTGTATGCGTCGTCCGAATGTCAGACCGTTCTGTTGGAGGACTGAATACATCAGGCCGTTTTTCAAACACCTAGTGACTAAAGATGGTGGCTCTGTTAAAAGCTATTCGGCAGATGATATATTTTGTCCAATCGTCGTCAATGTAGAGTCGCTAAGGATAGCAGCCCAATCTGTGAGAGTAATGGCTAATGTGAAGTTGTGGACCAACCGTCTCCGGACGAAATGCGGCAACGCATGGGTCTCCATGGATTGCGGTCACGTCCCGCCGACGCCGACGGTCGACGACTGCGGTGCGGTATCGGAACTGACAGGCTATCGTCGCCACGAGCAGGGACCTGTCGGTTGACCCGCCAAGACTGAATCCGAACAGCGTGGATGGGGTGTTGCTCGTCCTGAAACACTGCTAGCCGGCTTTGTTGGAATTCTATTATTCAGACACATACACCGATGAATCAGCCGGTTGGTGAGAAATGCGTATTGAACAGGACCACACCTGACGAAACTATTAGATGCTTCGGATACTCCTCCGAAGTATGAATGGAGCACCCCTCAAGCTCCGACGAGCGGACGAGGCCACTCTCTCTTATGTCGAAACTAAACTTGAAGCGAACGGCTTGCCGTCTCAGGACGTACGGTCGAAACCCGACTGCTTCTACATCGGTTACGATGGAGACGAACGGATCGGCGCCGCAGGTATCGAAATTTATGACACTGACGGTCTTCTACGGTCGGTCGTCGTCGAAGAAGCTGTGCGAGGCCAGGGATACGGAACAGCGCTCTGTGCGGTTGCGGAAACGGAAGCGCAATCTGCCGACGTTGACACGCTGTACCTGTTGACGACGAACGCTTCTGGTTTCTTTACCGAGCTAGGATACGTAGAAATAGATCGAAGTACAGTTCCAAGAGCTATTCAGCAAACTACAGAGTTCGACGACCTTTGCCCTTCAACAGCCACCTGTATGAAGAAAACTCTGTAGCACCAGATTTGTTCTCTAGCCCCTCTGTACTGAGCGATTCTTGAGATTTCTGTACGGACTAGGACCCGGTTCAATATATTACTCTTTGAGGATTTCAACAAAGCCACCGTCGGCTAAGACTCCAGCTTCAATACGCTTGTTACCTACTGTGACTACCGTCTGAGTCTTGCCGCATCGACTCGCTGTTCCGATGAAAACGAACGATTACCGTAGTGCCTGTGGTACCAGTAGACTGAAACTCAAGTTCAGCGCCTAATTGGCTTACTGCCCAATTAACGAACCAGAGTCCGACACCAAGTCCGTGCTCGAGTTGCGTTTCATTCGATTCGGTCAACAACTCACGTTCTCGGTCCGGAATCCCGGACCCATTGTCTGCGATGCGGAGCTGCGGGATTTCATCGGTTGTCGTTTCGACCTCGATATCGACTCGTGCGGGGTCATCTGAGTGAACAATAGCGTTCTCGACGAGTTCTGTCATAAGCCGTCGCACAACAGTTCGATAGGAGGTCAATTGTAGCCGCTCCGGAGCAGTGACTGAGATGCTGCTATCCGGGTAGTCATCGCGGGCCGTTGCGGCGACTTCGTGGGCGACCGCAGCAATGTCGACCGTTGACGGGGCGCTAACGCTGTCGGTCATAACTGCTTCAGCTTCCCGTGCTTTCCGGCTGACCGAGGCGAGTTCGCTGGCACTATTTTGAATGACTGTCCGGTGCGTGTCGTCTTCTACGTGATCCGCATGCGCTAAGATCACGTCGAGTTTGTTCCGGACGTTGTGTCGAAGCACTCGATTGAGTACTGAGAGCCGCTGTTCACGGGTTCGCTGATCGGTCACGTCTCGAAAAACAATTGTCCGCGCCACGGGTTCCTCGTCGCTGTCACCCGCGTGGCGTTCGACATCGGAGACCGTGTACTGAAACTGACGTCGGCCCTTTGTCGTCTGAAGCGAGACGACCTCTGTAGTACCAGCAGACAGATCTATCCCGTCGAATCCGTCAACAGCCACGTTGAGTGGTGTCCCGATCACATCTCGTGTCGCCCACCCAAACAAGCCTTCAGCTGTCACGTTGGCATCAAGGATATTTGCTTCCCAGTCGACGACGACAACCGCCTCTTGAAGCGATTCGACGACGCGTGACCGCGCGACATAATCTGCCTTCGGGAACCCCGTCAATACCGGATAGCGTTGAACCGCAACGGCAAGTAACACACCCGAAACTAACAACCCGCCAGTGACTCCATCGATAATCAAACTCCCGTCCAGCCAGCCCCCGATAATGTATGGTGCTGAGATTGCTCCCAGCTGGATCCCAACCTGTGTCCTTGAAACACGCCCGTGGTTCCAACCGTACCTGAGGAAGAGAAACGCTGCGTAGACGTAAATTATGAACAATAAAAACAGTTCAGTACCGACGAGTGACGCGAGTGAGCGACGGATCTCTTCCCGCGTTGGGTCACCCTCGAACGTGGCTGCTGCCCCAATCAGCGGAAGCGCAAGGAGAACAAACAACGCCCCTCGGAGGGAAGTAAAGCCTGTCTCTCGGCCGATATATCCAAGGACATAGACCAGCCACATCGCGGGAAGAAACACGACCGGGACAACCTGTGCGATGGCAGCCAAATTCGATCCGACCCCCCACGCGTTCGGAAATTCAGAAATCAGCGAGAGCAGTGCCCATAGCAACAGACTGCTGGTCATTAGCGCAAAGGGGACAGCATTTGGCGGGGATCGATCCTTCGCAGTGTGCCATGTTACCCACGCCAGGAGGCCAACAGCGGCGACATCAACGGCAACTGAGAGTCCTAATGAGAGCAGCATTGGTGGAGGGCATTCGCTTTCGGATTTTTAGATGGAACAGCGTTGAACCGCTGGACAGTTACTGATGTCATTGCGGTCACTCACGCTGGTTGTTCAACTGATTCATCCATAATTTGATTATGTCTGTTACTGGTCCGGAAACACAAATACGTCGATCGAGCAGCGGACCGCTGTTGCTAACGGTGAAACACTTCATTTACTCTTGTTTGTCTTCTTGAAAAGGCTTAGGTAAAATGGAGTTTACTGTCCGTGGAGTGGCTGTCACGGTCACGCCGGTAATTTTTCTCACGCTCGTTCTCGGACTCGGTATCGCTGGGTATGGAGCTTATGACTATGTCCAGCAATCGAACGCTGTTCACGATGCTGTCGCTGTCGAAACAACTGTTGTTGACACTAGTATAAGCAGATCCAACGGCCGTCGCTTCTACTACCGCATCTCAGTTGAGCACACCTACGAATATCAGGGGCGTGAATATACGAGCGAACAGGTGTTCCCAGGCTCAACGGGGCCGATATACACCGTACGAAGTGACGCTCAACGTATTATTGAGCCGTACGAGTCGGACGAGACAGCGACAGCCTACGTTACCCCCGACAACCCTAGTGGAGGGTTTCTCAAGCAACAAACGATATTTGCTCCGTTCAGATTCATTGGCTTCGGGAGTCTTCTGGCGCTCCTGACAGCACTTCATGCGATTGGGGCACGTAACCCTGGCCAAAATGTAGGGATCAGTCAAACAACTGAACGCGAGCCAACTCGATATGACACGGTGTTCGGGTTCAATCGGGACACACTATCTCGAATTAGTAAGCGTCTCATGTTGTTTACACCAGCTGTGTTTTTCCTTTCTCTCGTAACTATAGTGGCACTTCTGTTGAATTCGGAGGGATCATCACTACAGGTCAGTGTGACTGACCCGGTCGGATTCGCGTTCTTTTCGGCCCTTCTATCGGTTTTAGGGTTTGTCTTTGGGCTCACACTCTATGGCATTTGGTCATTTACCGAATACAGACGACTGCGTGAACGCATTCCAGACCCACGGCCACCGAGCCCGTTCCGACATCCGTCTCGCCTCGTTACAATCATGTACTCCCGAGACGACCTCGATATCTATGGCCGTCGAGTGAAACTGACCGGCTTCGTGTTCGCACTCATTGTGTTCCTCATCGGTATCGTCGCGTTCGTTCTCGTGACGGCGTCGTGATAAAAAGAATTAGCTCGATCGGTACAACGAGAGGAGAGAGCCTACAAACAGAAATGTACCGACGACAATCAGTGCGGCCCCTAGTCGTGTTGACTCTGTGATTTTTGTCGCGCCAAAGACCGTCATCGCGATCCCGACCATACTCAGTAGAACCTTCCAGATCACGTTTGGAACCAATTCTAGCAGTAGTTCAAAGATGAACTCAAAGATATCATCAAACATGTCTACTAATCACCACGATGGCGCCTAATTCGTCAGTTAGTGATGGTGCTAGGTAATAGATCCATTTGCTTTATTTTAGTTCTGTGTTCACCGTTTCAACCTCTCCTAATATTGAAAAGTTGTATCAAAACATAAGAGTAACATTTCTTGTCATCAACGGTTTCCACGATGCCCTCCACGGATTCTGAGCGCTCACAAAAAGCGGTTGATGTCGCACAGCAATATCTTAGACGCGAACGTCCACTCAACGCACTTGTCGTCGTTCTCGCGTGGTTGGTATTCGTCGGCACATATCTCGTGACAGCATTGGGTCAAGCTGTTCTCGTCGCAGCCATCCTCATCATTGGGGTTCGGTTTCCTATTTTGCAGTCAAATGGGACGTTCCGACTTCGAACTAGTGACGATCTTGATACTGTTATGGACGAATTCTCCGGCCCCCTACCGCCTGTTCTCGCAATTCAATGGGGTCTGGCGGAGAAGGTCTTCACAGAGGGTGACACAGCAATATATTCCGTTTCGTACCTGTTTGGACTTCGATCGGTCGACATGACTGTGCACACGAAAACGGATTCGACAGCAGGTGGTGGATGTGTAATTGAGTCAGAAGTTACGGTTGATGACCAACCATGGGCCACATATACGTCGACAATTAGCAGCTCGGGTGAATACACAACTATTGACGTGACATACACCTCAAATCGACGGTTCGGACTACGACGTGTCCCACAACAGCTAATCGCGAATCGGTATCGTGACGAGGTGCTCTCGGTTCAGGGGTATACCGTTATTACACGTGACACACACCTCGGCTTATAAGCGTTCTACCGGTCGTAATTCAGAGCGTGAAACGGTGACTTGGATTTCTTATTAATGTGTGAGAATTCGGTGATTGATGCGATCAGCATTGAGTTCATCCGTTTCGATAGAAGGAACAGGTAGTACCAATGTTGAATTGTTCGTTACACTAGGACTCATTATTTTGATTTTTGCCGGACTTTGGAGAGTATTTGAGAAAGCTGGTAAACCGGGCTGGGCTGCGATTGTTCCGATATACAATCTCTACGTCTTGGTCAAGGTGAGCGGAAACGCATGGTATTGCTTTGTTCTTCGTCCCGGTGATCAACTTCTTCGCCACGCTGAAGGTTAGTATCGATGTCGCTGGCAGATTCAATAAGGGGGTTCTATTTGGTCTCGGACTCACTTTCATATCGTTCATTTTCTACCCACTTCTCGGGTTCGGTGGCTACCAGTATAACGATGCCACTGGCTCAACTGGGAGCGTGGCCTAACACTCAAAGAATCCGATTGAGGCCCAACTGCGCCGTGTTTCTCCCGATGAAACGCTGCTACGGGCTTGATACTATTCCCAGTATTAGATACAGGTAGCCGCCGGCCGGAGGCGGTCTTGAACAAATATCCGGTCGCTGAGTCTCTCCCATCGCTCACCTCCCCCAACGGATGGGAGGCTCACCCACTCCCCCGCGACGCTCCATTGATCACCCCCGCTGGAAGGACGGCCCTCCGCCCCGTCCACCAGCACTATCCATTTGTCAAATAGAGGTATCTACTACCGACACCTCTCCAGTATGGGTTAGTGTCCCAAATTCGTGGAACCGCAGCCTAATACTGGAGGGCCAACAGCGTTAGTTATTGTTTGATTTGATATATGATAAGTCCGACGAGCGGAATCGCAGTAAACAAAAATACGAAGACGCCTGCTGCTACGCCGCCTTCAAACTCAGCAGCTATCACCAACCCAATCAGTGAGACGACTCCAAACAGAGCCATCGACGCAAGCGACGTACGAGGTGCTGTACTGTCTAACCGCAGCAATTCGATGCCAACTTCCACCATAGTGTCTGGCCCGTTCGTATTCGCGTTCCAATTGGCACCAGCGTCATTGTCAGCGGGACTCGCGCCAACAAGTGAGTCCGTGATTGGGGTCGTATCTCCGAGTCGTGGTAGCTTGGTCGGCCTGTCACCGCGGTCAACGAATACCGTCGAGGTGTCCAACCACCTATCGACGGGGTCACGTTCAACTCGGATCTCATGATCAGCTAGCGATTCGTACCGCCAAAGAGGGGTTTGAAACAGGGTATCAGTCGCAACAATAGTGTTCGAATCTAACCGGTATTCAACACCAACGTACCGGATCCAGTAGTCGAGGTGGATGAGACCAAGCGGGACGCCGATCCCGAGAAGCATGATGCCACCCGCTATTTGGATAGCACCATCGAATACAGCAAGTGATGCGGCGAGAAAGGCGAGTGGTGTCAGCAACCACGGTCCAGGGTGTGTCCGGAAATGTGACGCCGTAGGCAGCAGTCGTCCCGAGAGCGACGGGCGCAGATCTGTGGGATTTCCTGATAGCGTTGTCTCAATCGTCTTACGCTCTGGGGGACTGTACGCCTCCCCACGACCGACGAGTGACCACAGTCCCGCACCGAGTCGGCCATCGTGATAATATCCTGCGAGATCGGTGAGGAGCCTAATCGAGACTACTACAGCGACAAGTGGTCCCGTCGCAACCCGTTCAACTGCACGAGAGGTCTCTCCAGCCCCACCGTTAGAAACCACCAGAGCTGCGGTGAGCAGCGCGATGGTGCTCGCGAGGAGTACGGTTGCGCCCTCAGTGACGACACTCTGAAGAGCTGTTGCGACATTATGACCTTGGTAATCACCATCTCGGAAGTACGTAGTGACTGTTCGCCATCCTTCCGCGATGAAGATTCCAAGCGCGCCAATAATGAGCCACGACGAGATATTGGCATCCGGATTTGCGGTTGCCACGGGGCCAACAACCAGTGCCCCGACGAATAGCCACAGTCCGATTATAATTGGTACTACGAACAAAAGTGTCGGAATAGTCAGTAGTCGGATATTAGCACCTGTCAGCGGGAGTGAAATGGAGGTCTGTTTTGTGGCAATCGCCCCAAACAGGATTGGATCCCCGTTCCGTTCCATTGGCCGCCCGGCAAACGTCGCTCGAACAACCGCCCAAAAACATACGACGCCGAACTCAAGCCAATATAATGTCAGCAGCTCTAAAATCGACAGGCCGAACGCAACAATCCCGACAATCGGAACCAGATTCGCCACGAGAAGAGCCAATAGTTCGGGATCTGGGATGCGACTAGCTCCTGTGTCGTGAGTTGTCGCTGCTGAGCTCATCTACGGACGTGGTGGCGAAGTGACCAGCTGCGCGTACCCTGGGCGTGGAACACAGATATCCCGAGGATCAATCACAGTTCTGTCTCGTGACTTTTGAACAGGTGCTGTGGAGGGCATTCATGTACATACCCGGTAGCGAATCTAATAGTAGTAAGCCATGGTTGCTGTAGTCAGTGTTGATCACTGAGTACGGATTTATACCGACTGAGAGTACTTCCTATTGAGGTGAGGATGACAAAGACCCCAACCACGACGAGCAGCCCCCCAAGGATCGGCTCAGATAAGTAATAAGACAGCCAGCCTATCGCAATGTTGGTACTGGCCAGTCCGATCGGATAGAGTGTCTGTTGTAAGCACATGGCTCTCAACGTTGTCGTTACTGAGTTACCGCGGGTAGTGCTGAAAGATCTGTACCGAGCGGGCGACAAGCAATGTGATTTCGGGAACTGGCTCCTAAATGACCTCTCAATCGTCGAACTGAGTGTTCTGTTCCCGGCAACAGCCTGTCGAGGGCCCTTTCCCGCCAGTGCTTACAGATGCTGAGTTCTGGTTGCTCGTAGAACCCGTGTCTCACAGGGGTTGGATATTGAAATATACGCATCATCGTCTTCGGTAGTATCTGTGCGCTGGATCTCCCTGTAACTAAGAGCTAATAATACAGACCCGACGAGACGTATCGGTCTAAGTATACAGAGTGACGTGCCCCCTCGACTGATATCGTGGGGTCCCCGGGATCACTATGTTACTCCCATTGATTCGGATGGTTGAGGATCTGAGCTTTATGAACTGTCGATCACTGACTCTGCCACGAAGCCGTTACTCGTACCCGCAGGGGACATTGGAATGCCATCGAACGTATTTTTTGAAAAATAGAGCGACGAAGTTCTCGGCCACGAATAGTTTCAGCAACGTCGCGCTAGAGACAGCTCAAGATTGGCTGCGAGCCTTCGCTGTCTCCCGCATCTCACGCCAAGATTAATACGATCGGCTGGTGACAGCCTGGCGCGACAGTCCGTGACGCGATCCCTCTGCTTTCCGGATACAAATCCTCCTTTGCGCTCGAAAAATCCGCCTCTGTGAACACAAAATTCTCGGCGCTGCTTTACCGGTTGCTATGCTAGGCGAGTGCGTGGACATGACGCCACGATTACGCGAGATCGTACGCACGGAACTGCTACGAAGTATCGTCTGGTTCGGAGCCGGACTCGTCGGCTGGCCGCTAGCGACGATGGAAATTAGTTGGCTCAACATGACACCCCTGACGGTCTTCGGACTTCCCGTGGTCACCTGGGCCGTGCTGACGGCAAGTGCTATCGGAATCCGGAGCGTGACCGAGTCAGATCTTCGCGTCCAGACGACAAGCGGAATATCCGTAAGCCTCGCCCTCGGGATCATGCTCGGGGGTGTCGCCGCGGTGTATCTCGTCATAAGAGGTGGATACCCCGCTCAGTGGATCACGCTCGGTTACGTCGCGGTCGCGGCCGTGACTTCCCTCTGGTACTGGTACGTTCACCCGACGGGCAGAGGCTCGACAGCGACTACCTGACTCTTTGGGCCGGCCTCGCAGTCTCCGAGCGGTCTCACTTGCTGAAACAGCACCGCACCGCTCTGTGGCCCCGCCAGAGCAAAACATACAATTTGACTCGCTAAGATATTGCGCGTGACCGACCCATAACACATGGCCCTCCCACCTTGGATCGCACAAAAACTGCCCCAGGACAAGCGGGTAAACACCAAACTCACCCGCCGCCACGTCGTCGAAACGATGTATCGAGCAGATCGGCCGTTCTTCTCGCTCCAGCAAATTCAACAGCAGATCAAGCCAGACGTCTCAAAGGTGACTGTCCGGAACCGGTTAACGGAACTCGAGGAACACGGGGTCGTCGCGACGGAGTCGTTCGCTGATTCACTGACCCTGTATTATCTCAACCACCCGGAGTCGGAGTGGCCGCTATCGCCGGAAGGAAAGCAAGCGCTGACAGCCGATGAGACTACTCCAACGCACCCCCTCCGCGAATTCCTTGACCACCCACGCGTCCGTTCAATCTTGCGAGAAGAGTTCTTTCGGAGCATTGGCTGGGCAGCACTCGGGATAGTCGGGTGGCCAATACTGCTCAGTGAGTCTCCACAGTTAGCGGTCACCATATGGACAGTATTCGGGCTCCCGGTCTTGACTTGGGCGACACTTACTGTGGCGATGATCAGCGTCCGGCTGCTGACGGGGAGCGACGTCCAAGTTCAGACACAGGAAGGGTTACATGTCGTCTCACTGTGTGGGATTCTATTAGCCGGATTCTGGGTAGCGTTCGTGATTTTTATTTTGAACTGGCCGCCACTGCCGACAGTCGGGGTGTATCTTCTCGCGACAGTTTCCTACTTGATCATTTATAAACGGGTTATCCTACCGGAAACTAATCTCCCGGTCACCACGTGATCTCTCGCCGACGCTGCTAACGCTGACGGGGGACAGTAACTGACAGCCTTCAATATTGGCAGCAGACCGTTTGAGACCCAATATGAACTCCCTTATTTTCCGGTCAAAGGCTCGCTATCATCTCTGGTGGGCGCCACCGTGGCGCGGATTTCACGGACAAGGCTGAGGACAGATTCCCACTGCTCTCGGGACCCGGGGATTGCGTACTCTTCACTACCCATGTACTCCGCGAGCGTCGTCTGGACATCCTTCGGGTTATCAACCCGGCGAAACTCCAGATCGCGGCCTCCGGCGACCTCAACAGACACTCTCCCATAGCCGAAAAACGAGCCTGTGGCGGATTGAGAAAATGAAGTGTTCTGGATTTTATCGACACGGACGCGACGAATTGTTCGTCCGAGGACGCCTCGTTTCGCCCATACTGCTCGTGTCGTCAAGAGATACTGCGTCCGTCGTACCCTGAGTAGCCCCCAGCTGAGAACCGCAACGCCGACAGGGACCCCCATTAGCAACCAAAGGTTGACGCTGACAGCGCCGATAAGGGCAAGTACGGAAATAGAGCTTCCAACGATTATGTCTGGAAGAGCCGCTGAGAGACGCGGGCGACCCTTCCAGACAACGCGTTCACCGTCGTGTTGATACCACCAGCCGTCACTCATCTGTGTTACCTGTGTCAGTATGTGTTGACTCGTCAGTAGACGAGGCAGTCGAGTCGGTCTGGGACCCACTCTGGTCATCGGCGACGGCCCGCCGAATGACGCGTAGTTCCGTAAGAATCGAATCAAGAATATCCTCTTTCGTCGAGTCGGACTCGGTCTGCTGTCGACTATCAATTTCTCTAGCAATCAGCTCCTGAACTGCGGCTGGGGCAGGGATACTCCGAAACTGAAGTTCGATCCCAGATCCGCCGGCTGTACTGACGTCAACGGAGCCGTATCCAAAGTACGAGCCGAGCGCCGACTGTGAGTACGAGATGTTTTGGACTTTGTCGAACCCAATCTGTTGGACGTCACGTGAGAGTACCCCACGTTTGCTGTAGAGGCCACGATTGGTGACTACGTAGTTCGTATTGGTGTACTGAAGATAGGACGCAGCAACAATTGGGATGCCAATAAGGACGAGTGATAGCGGAATCCCAATGATAAACGCAGGAAGGACGCTGTACTTGTGTGGGGTACTTGACCACTGGATAGACTCGCCGTCTTCAAGCGTGAGCCAGTCGAGATCCAACTCTGAGGAATCCGTTGAGCCGTCTTCTGATATGTCTTGGAGGGCCGTATCAGACATGGATTATCCCAGATGACCAACCCACAAAATAGTGAGGAAATTCACGGCTCGGAACACGGTGTCGCAAGAGGTAGCTGAACGGGTATCAAGGAGACAGAGCACGGCAGCAAGTGCTAGGCCCCATCGCTGGCGTCGATCAGTCAAAACCGTCCCAGAAGCCGATGGAGAGCGGAAAAAATGATGGGCGATCTCACCAGACTATGCCACGGCGATGGGATATGCTCATCAGTCGGATACCTATCTGAATACCGCCTCCGACCGGCGGCTACCTCAACGGTGTACCCTTTCGAATGGTAATCCCAGAGCAGTGTTTCAAGCCTCGAAGCGCGAATTCACCGGATCTCAGGTGAGTAGGGGCGCGACAAATATCACGGCATTAAACACACCATGAACGAGCGCAGGCGCGACAAAGGTATTCGACCGTTCGAACACCCACCCGAATATCCCTCCCATCAGAGAGTAATAAAGCGTCATGTGAGCAACTGCGGCCATCGGCGGCGACAGGAGGAGGACGGGGTAGACGTGAAACAGCGCAAACACGAGGCCGGCCGTACCGATCGCGATTCTAGCCGAGAACGACGCACGGAGCCGCTGCTGGATGACGCCCCGGAAAAAGAACTCCTCGACAGGACCGATCAACGCAAGCGACAGGACTGCCGCGATGACGAGGCCGACACCCGTCGGTGCTGCGAGGTTTGTGTACTGCATAAATCCAGGAGAGAGTTCGACACTCGGAAGAACCGCGTCAGTGCTTACAAGCGAGAGGAACGCGGTTGCGAAACTCATCCCCAGTCCACCGATGAGAGCAGAGACAGAGTCTCGGTCTGGAACGTGAACCGGAACCTGGAACGACGAGTGAAATGAAACGTACCCGATGCCAACGAGCAGAAATGAAAGTTCGGTCGCGGCGCTTCCAGCGATGAATATGAGCGTCTCCCTGGCATCAGAACTGACGGCTGAGACAGCAGCAAGTGAGGCAGCCAAATTCAACAAAACGGTGATCGGTATCGTGAAAGCGAGAAACGCCACCGCACTGGCGGCACCAGTCTCATCATTAAGTTGATTCGGCACGTCCGCTTCTAGCGTGGAGGGCAAATCGACCATAGATGACGAAATGAGTGATTGGGTTGTAAGTGTTATCTGGACGACTATTAAGTTGATTCGGTAACAAATCAGATACCCGAGCGGAAACAACAGCAGTGTTGTGCACCAATGACAGGTGAACGTGAGGGGAGTGAGTCAGCGTATGCGGCGTTGACCGACGAAACACGGGTCCGTATCCTGTTAACTCTCGCAGATCAGTACGACGAAGCGTGGTCATCCGAGTGGCCGACGTTCTCCGAGCTACGAGAGCAAGTCGGCGTTGAGGACACGAGCCGGTTCAGCAACCACTTGTCCGAGCTTCAAGACGACTTCATTCAGAAGGTGGACGGGCGATATCGTCCCCGAATAGCCGCCTTGGAGATTGTGGCCGCAATTCGGGCGGGGAGTTATAAGACACAGAACGGCGACAAACGGTACGAAATCGAAGAGCAGGAGCTGGAGTATAGGTGTCCCCACTGCGATCGGCATCTCGTCGCTGCGTACCGAGAGCACCACCTGTATATTGGCTGTCCGGACCACGGCGCCGCCGTTGCGTACCCGACGCCGCCGCGGGCAACTGAAAACCGGTCACTCGACGCAGTTATCGACTCCACGCTCCGAAACCACGCGTGTGACGTCCGGCTCTTGCGTAACGGGGTCTGCCCGCACTGTTGGGGAGCGGCGGGTTTATCGCTCCCCTCTGACTCCGTTCCAGAGACGTATCTCCACCGAGACGTACCGTATGCCACCGCGGCATGTGACACCTGCTGGCTATCGTATCCGATCCCGATCGCACAGACGGTTCTCGGCCATCACGCCGTCGAGTCACTGTACGCGGCACACGGTCTGCGTCCGCGTGATGCGCAGATCGGACCGCACAGTCTTACGGAGGTGAGCAACGTACGTACCGGTGACGCGGTGCCAACCGCCGCGCAGGTTGTAGTCCGTCTCGCTGACGGGTCAATTGAGTTCGATCTCGACGAAGATTGTCGCGTTCGGCGCTACGACGTGAGCGATACAGAACCGACACGGTGACCGCGGCAGCAGCGCCGTTGGGATCTCCGCGAAGATATCACTGGGACACTGACTTTGGCCGTGTTTCTCGGCCCGAGACACACGACAGGAGGTATACCGGAGACGATCGATCAGCCGGTATGACAGACGACGCCCAGACAAGCGGGTCTACCCCGGAGGTTGACCGAGCTACAGCACACTCCAACACGTACTCAGACCGAGCATACACGTGGCTTTCACGCAACGGACTCTACGTCTGGGCCGGGATTTCCGTGGTGGTGATAGCGCTCGGAGTACTTGCTATCCCGCTTTTGGCTTTCGGATCATTGGCAGCGATCGGCGGAGAAGAGTCGATACTCGCCGGCGGAACCGCCATCGTTCTCCTCTGTACTGTCTTACTACTCGGTTTGGCAGTCGTGCTACTCAGTTACGCCTATTTAGAGGTGGATCGTCGGGGAGTCCCGTTCGTCGGAGACCGCAGTACGCAGACGTTAGCATATGATAGCATCCGGGCAGTAGAGACGGTCGCGGCGGGAATATTCATCGGTGGGTTCCTCACAATGCTCGGACTAGCGGTTTCAGTGGGTAACGTTCCGACAATACTCTCAGTTACCGTGCTAGCAGCCGCAATCGGGCTTCCGGTGACAGTGTTGGTACACGCAGCCGGGCGCTTTGTGTTGTTTGTTGCTGATTCAGCCTAGGACCCCGCTATCAGATGGACACTCGCGAAACTCTTTGTCCCCAGTTAGCCGGTCGCGTTTGTCTGACCGAGATCCGAGAACGACTCTCCGACTCGAAGCGCGATTGGTTCACTTTCATCGCTCGAGCCAATAGAGATAGCGACGATGTCCTCTTCAGTACTAGTAATCGAAAATTGCTGATTCAGCCGTGAGGTCCCTGATATCACGGTATCCGCGAGTTCCAAGTCAACTTGGTACTCGCCGGTGGTGGTCCATACGTCGGCGTAGGCGACAATATTACTCTCACCGTCTGACTCGGTCGAGGGGACGTTGAACGAGGTATCGAGGACCGTCTCGCCCTCGGGATCTACGACTTCGATCGACCCGCTGACCTCCTGATTCATCTGGTTGAGGAGGTTGACCTCTTCGAAGACTTGGTTGCCGATCGCATCAAGCACTGTCGAGCAGCCGGCGGTGGACGCTACGGCGGCACTGGCACCAATTGCGAGAACTCGACGTCTCGTGACGGAGTCGGGTGACGAACGCGTGTGTCGATTCATCGTTGGAAGGCGTATTGCTATTGATGTGGTTTTGGATTAAACCCGTTCGGGGTGTCTCTGGCGGTGAAACCGTTTGATAGAGTGTCTCTAGGAAACAACTGCGACTTCGTCCGTGAATCGTATTTCACGGTTCTGCTGAGTGTTGATCGCGAGTTCCACGAGGTGACACAGTGCTTCGAGGCTCAGCCGAGGTGATCACCGAAAGCGTCCGCTGTTTCGGCGTAAGCTGAGCGCTGCGAGCGCTTTCCGTTCTATATCGGAAGCCGCTCTCTCCGACAGATAATTGTGACCGTGTCGCACATCCCTCAACAGCAGCGGTAAACATAATCTCGTTAGCAGGACGGGCCACACATTGATCCGAGCCAAATGGCGTCAACTACGAATCATAAAAAGCCGCACAGAATGAGCGCGGGAACTTCTCGCTCTGTGAAGGTTACAGTTGGATGCTATGCGGGAACAACTGGAGCGGTGTCGGGAGAAGTGGTTGAATGGTATCTCCAGAAGAGAAAACACTGAGTCGAGTGTCTGACTTCCCTTCGACCTCGGTGGGTTGATGAACTCGCCCTCGCAGGTCGTTTAGATTCGAGCGAGCATCGCATATACGAGAATGCTGAGTAAAATCATAAAAAACGGTGCGATCAAGACTATTACAGCTGCCATTTCTGCCCCACTCACCTGGGGAGAGCCGAGCAACAGTAGTGGAACACTAAGAAAAACCAGTGCCAACATGAGTGCGGCACCCACGACCGCGAGATCCTGCTCAGGGCGCTCCTCGTGTCTGATCGGCAGGTCAAGTGTCTCAGTCGCGTGGTCAAGATCAGCGACAGGACCAAACTGAACTGTGTTTGTTGGGGCTGCCTCAACGTTTGAAATCCGTAGTGTCCCGGTACCGAATAGGCGGTCAGGAATGGCGTTCTTGATTTCAAATCGTGCTTGTGAGTGAATCGGAACCAACCACTGTGGCGCACCAAGTACGGTGTCGTACGCGACAAGTTTCTCACCACGCCGTTGGTACTCAATAGTGCCGTACCGGAGGTAGTAGCTCCCAACTCGGATTATAAAAATTCCCAGTAGTACGGCGAGGCCAATGCCACCCCACAAAAAATGCGCTGTAACCATTGCGGCGACAACGCCAACCAGCAGCAGCGCGACACCGCGATTGACCACCGTGAGTAGTATTGTGGTGGTGCTTCCAAGTAGTACAGATCGAGGGTTGACTTTCACACGTGCCTGAACCGGCTCATCTGGGAGGCTAAGCTCTGGTTGCGACTGACTGAACTCGCGGTCAGCACTGAGTCGGTCAAAGAGTCCTTGGAATGCGCTTGCTATTGGACCGGCAGACTCCCACGATACAGCGAGAACTGTTTTAATAATCACAAATCCCCCAAGCACAGCTACTCCGGCTGACTGGCCCATTGATAGGCCGATCACCCCCAAAAACATCACCCCGAGCGTGAGCTGGGACGGTTGTTGTAGGATTTCACGAGCGGACACATTCTTGTATATTTTGGCCCCCAAGTACTCACGGTGAAACTCGATGCCGTGTGCGACTATGAGGGCACCAATACTTACAGCGACCTCCCACGAAAGCGCTATTGATGTCTCAACCAACACCCAGGAGAGTATCGTAATCGGCACAATAGTGGAAGCCCAGATCCCGAGTATTGACAGCGCAAAAGGCACATTGCGGGGGTATATCGGTGGAAGCGTTGGGAGAGGGCGCCAACCGCCTCGTTTGTGCCGTAGTTCATGAAGTGGTTCTCGCTCTCCGACGACATCGGGGGATCCTTGCTTTGCGAACAACGACTTTAGCACGCCGAAGAGGACTGTACTAAATGCTTCAATCCAGTAGAGTAACAAAAGAGTCCAAACATTCCAATCGCCATAGACTATGCCAGCCAAAGGGAGCAGATTTGTACCGATGATTACGAGATCCGTAGCTGACCGCCTCGATACTGTGGAGGGCACACCGCGCATGTCGCGAATTATTTGCTCGTGATAGATATGTCCCTGTGATATTGTGTTGATGATCTTCTCACAGTTGTCGTGGCTAGTTCTGAAACAGCATAAAAGGCACCAGCTGTCAAATTCACTGTGATGAGGCTTCAACATGCCTTAGCAATGATTATCGCTGGGATTGGGCTCGTCTCAGGTGTGTTAACAGCGATGACATCGTTAATGGTCGGTGCCATTGGCGGGCAAGCAATGGGAATCCTGCTGTCAGATGTTGTCGGACTTCCGTTTTCGCTACTCATTCTTGCGACCTCGGCAGAGACATTCACCCAACTACGAGAGAGTCAAAAAAAGAACGTGACGTCGTAGGTTGTATTGATCGTAATCGTAGTAGAACGTATCACCTGCGAAGAATTTCAACAAAGCCGAACGAGCCTGTTTGGAACCGGGACTGCTACTTCATTTACAGCCGTCAACGCAATACATTTGGTAAAGAAAGGTGAACGGCAGTTCCGCCATCGGCGGGCCGCTCGAACTCGATACCGCCACCGAGCTGCCGAACGCCCCAGTTGACAAGCCAGAGGCCGATTCCATGATTGTGCTGGAACGGCGACTCACCGTCAGCTTGGAACGGAGTGAGCACGCGGTCGGGGATTCCGGGTCCGTCGTCACGCACCGTGATTCGCGTCTCCTCATTGGCCGTAAACGGCGTCGTCTCAATTTCGACTTCCGGGGAGTCCCCGCCGTGTTCGACGGCATTCTCGACGAGTTCACTCAAGACCAACCGAAAGACAGCTGTATCGGCCGGTGCGGGAGCCTCAGCGGAGGACAACTGAATCGTCGCTTCGTCGTGAGACTCACGGAGGTCGGCGACGACGGACTCCAGTACCGTTCCAACCCTGCGATTTTCCGGGTCGTTGTTGTCCTGAAGCATCTGACTGGCGGCACGCGCTTTACCGCTTAGTTCCAAGAGGCCGTTCGCAATGTTGTGAACGCTTTCGGCGTATTCCCGGACGGTCTCGTCTTCCGCCGTCTCCTCAATTGTAGCCGTGTATCCCAAGACCGCGTCCATATCGTTCCGCACGTTGTGTCTCAGTACACGGTTCAACACTTGTACACGCTCTTCGCGGTCGCGCCGTCCAGTGACGTCCCGAGCGATAGTGACCACACGCCGCTCGCCGCCAATCTCTGTTAGGGTCGCGTTAACCTCAAGCCATACGACATCGCCGCTGGCGGTCCGCAACGCCCACTCGATATCCCTCACCGGGTCCCCGGATTCGGCCACGTCGCGGACGACTTCTCCGATCGTGTCCGCATCGAATCCGAGTGCTGTCGCCGTCACCTCTTCCGGGTCCATATCGATGATCGTGTCGCGGTCATACCCGAGGATCGCACACATGGTGTCGTTGACGTCGACCAGCTCCGCAGTCTGCGGGTCGTAGATTCCGATCACGTCCGTCACGCCGTTGAAGATCTGTTCGAACTCTCGTTCGCGACGCTTTCGCTCCGTGATATCACGCTGGATCGACAGGACTCGCTGTTCACCACCGATCTCAGCCGTCGCCAACGTGACCTCGATCCATGACTGCTCTTCGTCCGGCGGGGTGAGTTTCCACTCGATGGTCTTCGGTTCACCCGAACGGGCGACAGCCTGAATCAGTTCTTTACCGCGTTCCGCTGTGTACCCGTCCTCAGTTGCGCTGAGACCCTCAATACCGAGTTCGCGAACATTTTCAATATTGTCGCATCCTGTAAGCTCGAGGTACGAATCATTCACACTGGCAAAAGAGAGCGTCTTTGGGTCGAAAATGGCGATAGCGTCGTTGACGCCGTTGAAGATCTGCTCGTACTCTCGCTCGCGGCGTCTCTGTTCGGTAATATCGCGTATCAAGCCGAGAACACGGCGCTGTCCGCCTACGGTTGCGACTGTGAGGTTCGCTTCGACGAGACGGTGTTCTCCGTCGGCAGTCTCGATGCGCCACTCAACGGTCTCATCCTCCTCATTCTCGGCTACATCGGTAATGAGATTTCTTGCTCGTGAACCGGTATACGCCTCATCAGGGACACTGAGACCGTTGATCCCCTGTTGAAGGATCGTATCGTAGTCGTACCCAAACAGCTCAACGTAACTGTCGTTCACATCGACTATTTCACCCGTGTCGGGGTCGTGGACTGCGATCGCAGTGGTAACGCCGTTGAATATCTGCTCGTACTCGCGCTCGCGACGTCGCGCGTCGGTAACGTCTCGAATGACCCCCACGATCCGATCAACGGCACCGCCTGGACCGCGGCTCGGATAGCCGCGTACCTCAACCCAACGTGTCTCACCGCCTACGCGGAGTCTGTGACTGAACGTGTACGGGCCCGACTCCCCCTCGCGGATATGTTCGCTCATAGCGATGAGATCCGAGCGGTACGCCTCGCGGTCATCCGGGTGAACAGCGTCGAGAACGGCCATCGGGTCATCATACAGGCGTTCGACCGGTTGGTCGAACAAATCTGCGTAGGCCTCGTTAATAAAGAGAACCTCCGAGAGGTCCGCACGTGCTAGATATACGACCTCATCGATATGAGTCGATATCTCGCGGAGCTGACGGCGCTGCCGTCGACGGTCGGTTACGTCCGTGGCGGTCGACAACACCAGTTTCTGGTTGTCTATCGTGACTGTCGTCAACGTTGCTTCGACCCAAACGTGTTCGCCGTCAGCCGTCTCAAGCGGCCATTCAAGTGGACCGATAGTTCCGCTCTCGGTGGCGGAGGTGATAACTTCCATGGCAGCGGCCTGATCGTACCCGTCAATGCTCGCAGTGTAGTCGCCAACCTGCATCGAAATGAGCTCAGCTCGGTCATACTTCAGCAACTCACAAAGCCGCCGGTTCGCATGAATCAACTCTCCCGTCTGGGGGTCATGAAGTGTGAGTGGCTCAGAGACGTTGTCGTAGATGGTCCGGTAGTCGGGGGTCGGCTGTACCTCCGTCGCGGTGATCACCCGCTTGAGCACTGTCGTCGGCGACTGGACCAGCAGTTCCCACGGGAGATACTCCGATACACCGGCCTCAAGCACTTCAGCGATCAATGCTTCTGTAGGGGCGACGTACACCACCGGAGGAACGGAGTCACGGGCGGCGTTCCGGACCGCCCAGTTGCTGACCTCGGTCAGTGACGCGGCTGTATCGGCATCTGTCCGGTCGGCGGTGCTCAACTCAGGCGTTACCGCGGCAATCACACAATCGAACTCATCGACTGAGCCGGGAGCGTCACGTGCGGCAGGTGCTATCGAAACGGCCACATCGAGCGAATCTTTCGCGTCTCGGAGTGTCTCTTCGACCGACGCTGGCCCCACCACGCCAATCGTCGGGTGTCGTTGCGTGAAGGCCTCGGGCATTCTCTCTGTGGGTTGAGGTTTATGGAATAATAACGCTACGCCCGTGCTGGGCCGGTGGACGGCTAATTTACCAGAGTGTCACCCGAGTCCATAGGGGTTTGTCGCGGTATCGAGTCGGTCGACATCCGCGGCGGCGTCGAAATCGTCGTCGAACGCGTAGAGGTAGCCGAGTACTTCTGCTTGTATGTACGCGACAACCGCGGCATCAACGAACGAGAACTGCTCGTACTGCCGAAAGAGTCCTTTCGCCGTGGCAAACCCGTCCGACGTGAGCGAGTCGATGTGAATCCACGCATTCTCGTCGAGTCGATTGAAAAATCGACGGCGGCGGAGTGCCCAGCGTGCGTCGTCAGGCCGTTCAACGTCTCTGCGAGCACATCGTCGACGATCACCTCCTCGGGGAGGTCAGGTGAGTCGATTCCCCTTGCGGTACAAGTGTCGCGGACAATCGTCGCCAAGCTAGAAGCAAGGCAATCACCCAGAACACGGTCCAGAGGTTCACGAGGAGCGGTGAGCCGAGTAGCCCCTCACTAGCCAAGACCCCGGATGCGAGCAGTGGATTTGCGATTCGCAGTACGGCAATTAAGAATAGAACAAACGGAATGAGAAGCATCCCGGTAAAAATAATCCACCGCCGTCGCTCTGACAGTACACTAGCGGCCCGGTATAGTGGGGGACCAATAAGTAGCAGAACGATGCTGAGGCCGACAGCGAGGCGCACGGTCGGATCAACGGTCGGGAAGGCTCCACGCAGGATGACCATTTCGTCACCTCCGGACTGCGCCACGGTGTACAGCCGACCGAAGGGCATTGTCGCGAAAACGAGACAAAATCCAACGGACCGTTTGACCGGTGACTCTGCCGGATTCAATAACCGATACCCGATCCACATCAACCCGTAGCTCCAGAGGAGTCCTGCGAGTGGTGCCAGAACAATTTCCGGCGTTTTCGAACAAGCGAGCCGCCAACTGTTGAAATTTCGTGGGCCCCACGCACCACAAATGAGACGACCGACCCCCGTGTGCGCGATCTCGTGGATCTCGTTGTGTACAAAGAGTAACGCCACGAACGCGACGACCCAGCGGCTATCTCCGTTGAAGACTAGTGGTTGCTCAGAGTCCATGGACGGTAGCCGACCCACGGCACGATTCCTCCGTTAGTGACTGTCTGTCCGTACTGAGAGCATGTGATCTCCGGGTGAGAGCGGCAGAGTAGTTAGCTCGATCGGAACCACAGCGACCCGCATTAATTATCAAGAAACAAACTTTTCTGCGAAGAGACGATGACTGATAATGTTCCAGTATCATGTGGTTCTGTACGATAATCGCGTTAATAATGGCTAATAGAGTGTTTCGGGAGCAGAAACGCAGAATTCGATGAGATAAATCTGACCCAATAAGGATCAGGGTGAGCGAACTGTAAACCCGAAATTCCCACCGGTCGGGGTTCCTCTGCGTTTACACGGAGAAGGATGTCAATCAGTGGTTCCACACCACTCTGAGTGAACTAGTCGGAGCAGAACGGGTTTTCACGGCCAGAAACTCGGTCTTCGCTATCATTAGCTAACGTCGTTTGAGAACGGTATATGGAAACACAGAATGACGTTTCCAAGTCAAAGACAGGAGTGAGAGAGGTGTCTCTGAGTGTGGGGAGTGCGGTGGCACTTACAGCAATAGGTGTTATCGCCGCATTTGCGTCAATTATTATCGTTGATCCACTGGTTGGCATCATCGGAACGGAATGGAATCTACTCGGAGAGTTATTACAGGGTTATATTGTTCAACCAGGATTTGGCCTCATCGCCGCCTGTTATATCCGGTGGCGTGACGACTATAATCCGCTGGACCGAGTTCAGAAGCTCTCGGTTGAAGGGATTGCGTGGATTGGCTTCATACCGATCGGCTACGAGGTGGCGGTGCGAGCGGTGACTCCGGTATTACCAATGGTTGGGCTGAGCCACAGCACGCACGGTGGCACAGCGAAGTGGCGGGTATTCCTTGACCACCCGGAGATCATTGTCCCGGGCCTGGTTATCATGTTCGCAGTTATGGCGCCTATGGAAGAGATCCTATTCAGAGGAGTAATCCATGATACCCTGGAACCGGCGATCAGAGCGCCGGGTCGGGTGCTCATCGGTGGCCTTCTGTTCGGTGGGATACATCTGTTCTTTTCAGGCGGGTTTGTGTCAATTCTGTTCACGAGCATTTTAGGTGTCCTTGCGGCTGGTGCCTACGAGCGGACGAAGAATTTGACCGTGCCGATTATGGCGCACGCAGGCTATTGGCTCATATTTTTGCCTATTTGATTGGAGTTGGGGGCGAACCCTCTTTTTTTATCAACAACTCTTGGAGTAAGGCAAGCGAACAACTCAAATCACGTGATCACGATGGTTGGTCGACTCCGAAACCACCAACACTGCTTGCTGCCCAGCCACCAATCCGACCAAAAATCAGGCCGAACACCGGCGAGAGACACAGAATCATCACAACGGCGATAAGGAAGAACACGATCGTGTTGAGTGACCATGCTACAGCCGTGGCTTCTGTAATCATAAATCCAGATACCGCAACTATACCGCCTAGAAAGCCAGCACGGAGCCCAACAGCATCCGACTCTACCGAGCGCTTAGCTGCGATTGCGCCAGCTATCATTGGCCCAATTATTATTGCCCCGCCACCGGCGGTCGCTTCAGAGTTCGGAAGCCAATTTATTACAGCAGTTGCGGGTAGTGAGGCTATAGTTCCGAGAATCACAACGTGCCAGACTTGAGAAATTAGACGGTCTTGGGTGTTCAAGGGCATATGCTGTATTCTACAACTATACCTATAATCCACTTCTTGGGTTGCTCACTCTGAAACAGTGACAGAACAACACCGGTGTTAGTGACTAGGATATACGCTCGTGAACCGCGGATCAACCGGACGACACGTATATACTGGCCGACGGGAAAACACTGATACAACGAGGAGGTCCCCACGTGAATGGAGTTGGAACATCGTCTCGCAGAAGCACCGATGGGAGTTATCACCGTCCGAGATGGGATGGTGCGCGCGTGGAATGATAGGGCAGCCGATATTCTTACAACTGACACACCCGACGATGAGCCAATTGCTGAGGTGTTTCCCCAGTCTGTCAAAGGGTCTCTCACCAAGGCGTTCGAAGGGACATCGGTATCTGATGTAGCATTCGAAGAGTACTATCCAGAAGTTGACCGCTGGCTGTCCGTGTCAGTTGTTCCTGACGGCGATGCAGCAACTGTCTACGTCACCGACATCACTGAAAAACGCACCAACAGGCAAACGATCGAACGGCTTCGTTCGGAGTCCGAGCGGGCCGAGATGGTCGATACGCTGATCGCCGACGTGCTTGAGGGGTTGGTCGGAGCTACGTCCCAAGACGCGATCATGAAGACAATCCGGAACCAACTGGGAACATCGGACCAGTATCGATTCGTATGGACTGGCGAGTACGCAGTCAGCAGTGACGAACTCGTCATCACCGGCGTTGCGGGTGAACAAGGAGAGCTATTTCCAGCCGTTCGCGAGGCGATAAAACAGGGAGAGGCTACTCCAGAACGGCGAGCGGTCACACAGCAACACCCAACGCTGGTTCAGTCGTTGAGCGAGAACCCATCAGTCCCGGACGCAGTTCGGGCCGCCGGATTCGCAGACGGAGTTCAGTCGGTGTTTGCGCTCCCGCTGGTGTACAGCTCTAGCGTGTACGGCGTCGTCGGTGTCTATGCTGGAACCGAAACCGCATTCAGCGATCACGTACAGGCCAGTTTTGAGACACTCGGCGAACTTGCCGGGTACGCGATCAACGCAACACAGAATCGGAAGCTGTTGCTTTCCGACACCCTCACCGAGGTTACGTTCGGACTCACAGAGAACTCTCCGCTGGTACGTGTGAGCGATACTTGCGATGCGGAACTCACACTTGAGGGGACGGTAATGGCGAGTGATACGGGTCTCACGTGTTTCCTGTCGGTATCGGGTGCCAATCCGGACACTGTCGCCAAGACCCTCGAAGCGCTTCCGAGTGCTCAGGATGGTCGTGTGATCCGTCAATCGGACGCAGAGCGCGGCCGGATCCAGGTGACGCTAGGTGAGGAGGTTCCGCTCATTACAGCAATCAACCGTGGTGCGACAATACAGGGGGGGATGTTCAATGGTGATAACAGCCAGCTGATCGTCGAACTGTCTCCCGACGCAAACGTGCGTCGGCTGGCAAACGTGCTCGGCGATGACGGATCGGCACCCGTTCTCGCACGGCAGGACAAAACCCGCTCACCGACGACCGCGCGGGAGTTCCGGAACGAACTCAATGAACGGCTTACTGACCGACAGGCAACCGTCTTGCGAACGGCGTATCTCGCGGACTACTTTACTTCCCCGCGTGGAAGTACGGCCGAGGAGGTTGCGACATCGCTCGGGATTACCGGATCGACGCTGCTCCACCATCTCCGGGCGAGCCAGCGAAAGCTGTTGGACGCATTCTACGACGAACACGACGACAGTAGCGGATAGCGGTCGCAATTCGCCGGGTCGTAGCCAATCGGCGTGCAGCCGATTGCTCTCACACGAAGACGAGTCTGGATAGTTAGATATCCTCGCTGCGGAGACTCTGAATACTGAGCATATTCCATCAAGGGTGTTCCGTTACATCATCGTCACATGGCAGTGCGACACAAGTCGCGCGGCGACCGGACTGAGGAACCGACCGACGAGCTATCGACGGAAGAGCTGCTCGACCTCTTCGGAGACGAATACACCCGGCGAGTGTTCGAGGCGGTCTCCGAACAGCCTCGCGGCGGGCGCGCTGTCGCGCAGGCCGCCGACGTCTCTCGGCCGACGGCTTACCGGCGTCTCAATGAACTTCGGGACGCCGGATTGGTCACGAGCGAGTGTTACGTCGCACCCGACGGCCACCACCGGGAGCAGTTCAGCGCCTCCGCACAGCACCTTTCCGTGTCGCTCGACGGTGGCGATATTGAGGCGTCGGTCAGTCTGAGTTTCTAGGACTGAAGGAACGCTTGGTCTGCCCACATGAGCACACGCTTGCGGCAGTCAGTCGTATCGGGTCTGAGGTCTCGATCAGCGGGGCGGCAGTGCGCGTGGTTGTGACAGCGGTAATGGTTCTACCGGGTATTATTCTGGTTCAGAAACACGCCAACATCAATATATGATCGTATACTGATGGTCTGGTATGTCGCAATCAGCGAATGTATTCCGCAGTCCGGTCGTCCGTTGGGGGATACCCGCTATGACGGCCACGATTATCGTAGCTATCGCGTTCCTCGTTGTTGAAGATCAGACACTTAGATTAGCGATGGTGGGGGTTGCTGTCGCTGACTTCCTTGTCACGCCACAGATACTGAAACGCGCTGCTCGGAGCGCATAGCTGGTTCCCAATATAGATAGTTTCATTTAGATATAAAATCTATTATAAAAAAGAGTGTTTCTGACATAGAAGCAAGAAATAATGTTAAACAGGTAGCCGGGCCAAAGTGATGACAGGTGTTGTATCGGGTGGTGGTCCGACCAGTTACTATGCGTACTCGCACGGAGAAGCGGGCGCGGTAACAATACCAAATAGAGATGTGAGCAACCGATGAGTGACGATCGTCACACGGCAATTCCGTTACGTGAGTTTCCAGACCCTGCGCTCGCATACACCGTCGACGGTGACGATGCTCGCGTGACTGCCACGAACGATGTCTTCAAGAAGCAGTTCGAACAGGATCTGGTGGGCGGACGCGTGTCGACGATATTCGACCGGTTCAACAGCTGCGATACGACCGGTGATCGAGAGCCAGTCTCACATCTCGTCCGCGGCGATCGGATCGGCATCCGTCTGGACGGATACGGCAACCGAGGCCCGTTCTTTGCTCGCGTAATCCCGTCAGATGACGACACCGGATACCTCGTGTTTTCTGACCTTCGTGAGTGTCCCGACGAAGGCTATTCACCGGGTGTTGATCAAGTGAGCAGCGTTATCAGCCACGACCTTCGGAACCCGCTCGACGTCGCGAAGGCCCACCTACAGGCAGCAGAGGAGACCGGTGACCACGAACACTTCGAGTCGGTCGCAGACGCACACGATCGGATGGAACAGATCATCCGTGATGTCCTAACGCTGACGCGCGATGATGCTGTCGTTCAACCCACAGAGGAAGTCGCAATCGAAACCGCTGCGAGAGACGCATGGGAGTCGATCGATACCGAACAAGTCGAGCTGACGGTTTCGGAGTCGCTGCCGACGGTTATCGCGGACTCCGATCGGCTCCAACGGTTGTTTGAAAACGTGTTCCGAAATAGCGTTGAACACGGTGTCTCAACCGATGAAACGGGTAGCGAACAAACCACAGAGTCACCACCAAAAGGCCATTCGGGCGCCCAAGGCGATCAGACAGCTGAGAGCACGACGGTAGTTGTTCACCCAGTCGAAGGGGGGTTTTATATCGCAGACGACGGACCGGGGATCCCACCCGCGAAGCGTGACGTCGTATTCACTCCCGGGTATTCAACGCAGAGTGGTGGGACCGGACTTGGCCTAGCGATCGTCGACCGAATCGTCAAAGCACACGGCTGGGATCTGACGCTCACAGCAGCGGATGACGGCGGTGCGCGGTTTGAAATCACCTTTTAGTTAGCGGGAAAAGCACCAGAGGCCTCCTTGACTAGTGTAGTCGGGAGACGAGTCGGGTCAACATTCAGCCCGGGTCGCGTCTCTTGTCGGAGATCAGTACCCTTCGCGCTCAATACCGGTGAACTGATCTAACAGCTCGTCTGCGTCGGGGAGAAGCCGACAAATGCGGTCCCGTAAACTGTTGGCCTGCTCATCAAGCGACGAGAACTGGTCGTGGTCTTCGAGACGGTCCTGTGGCAACTCAGCGGCGATAACCGCTCGCTTCGATTCGACTCCGAAATACTGGCCGAGGAGTTTGTATGCGAGGACCTGACACTGCTGGTCGACAGCAGCCCTGATGTCTTCACGGTCGACCGGTTTACAGAGATAGTCGTCGAACGGTAGGTCGAGAAGTTCCAATCCCGGGTCGATAGCGGTCACCATGATAACCCGGGTGTGAATGTCGTACTCTCGTAGCTCACGGAGGATGTCGTCACCAGATCGATCCGGCATGTGCCGATCAAGGAGAATTACATCCGGCGGGTCAGACTCATCGACCGCAGACAACGCCTCAGGACCGCTGTAAGTGACCGTGACATCAGCCACTGCGTCCAGCCGGAGGGCGTACGCGTCGGCGACCTCCTTCTCATCGTCAACGAGCAGCACCCGCGGCCTGTCAACATACATATCGGCCGTCACGTAGTGTTAGTACTCACTACAGCATTTAATAACCCGGCTTCTGAGACAGTTTCTAGTGGGTGTACACGCCGAACGACAGTCTGCTTGGTTTCTCCCCAACCCGAAGGGTTGACAATCAACTGGCTACGTGTCACCGACCGGGGGGCGAGACGGAGGCGAGGTGGTTTCCCCTAGTCACGCCCCGGGACCCTCAGTCTCCAGCGTTGAGAACGATACTGTTCGACGACGAACTATGAATTTGTGCCACCATCGACGGCGTCGAGATCGGGCTCGTCGAACTCGAGTGCGTTCGCGACAGCGTCAGGAAGCTCTGGGCGAGGGGCCGATTCGTGGCGCTCGATTTTCTCGGTCTTGCGCGTGTTTTCGTAGAGCGCGCGTGCGACCGGAAGCCCACGGAGATACTTGTAGTCGTGGAGGACCTCGAGGCCCCGCTCCGTGAATCCGTAGAACTGGGAGGGGAGGTCACGTGTCCCCTCGCTTGGGTCGTACGTGTAGCGTGCGAGGAGCCCGGCGTCGATCAACGTCTCCAACTGGTCTTTGATGGCCGCCTGGCTCTTCCCGGTCATATACCCGAGTTCGGCGAGTGACATTAGATGGGCGGGATGGCCCAGCAGCTCCTGGATGATGAGATGGCGCGTATCCTGGGACAGCAGCTTGAACAGCCGCTGCTGTTCCGCGAACGGCCCTGCATCGGCCGCACCAGTGTCGGTTTCGCTCATACGTGCTGGTACGAGGCAGGACGGTATAACAGTTAGGGCCAACCAAGTTGGTTAATTCAAAAAATACCAAAGTGATTCAGAAGCGATAAGCTGGTGTGGTTTGAATCAGCAGCTAATGACCGACCCAAGCCCGCCGCCGGACGCTGGGGAGATTATGACCGTTGTTCACGAGGCCGTCGGGGGCATCGAACTTGAGCCTGCAGAAAAACGGGAAATCTGGCGGTTCGCCCAGCGTGAATTGCCGTATCTCTGGAGTCAGCGGACATCGTATTTCATCTTGGGGAGCTATCGCGACCCCTATATCCGACGGCTTCGCGCCGTCCAGAACGAACTCACGAAGCAGCTCGGTGCCTATCCGTTCATCATGGGTGATCTCCTCGAACTTCCGACTGACCGCCTCAATACGTTCGATATCATGTTTTCGTTGCTCGCGACGTACAGCGACTACATCGTTGGGGTCTTTGAGAAGGAGAGTGGTGGGGAGGCGCCTGAATTGGGCGAGATTGATGACCCACCCTATTTCGACAAGTCGTACGTGTTCCCACGTGATTACGCGTGGGTGACTGACGAGAACCTTGACTCGAAACAGCACATCGTTCAGGCCGCCCTTGAGAGTGCGTTCGCAGACGATTTGCCGGCGGATGACGTCCAGGCAAAAGTCGAGTCGCTCGTTGATCGCGCCCAAGAGAGCGGTCTCGACATCGACGAACAAGAGGTGTGGGATGTGATCGACGACCGGACAAATGAGGGCGGAGAGCCAGTAACATACAGCTGGGTCCATCTCAACAAGTTCCGCAAATTCGAACTCCACGAACGGTGCTTCCCGTGGACGACAGGGGACGAACTCCGAACTCTGGTAGACGAACTCCCGTCCCCGACACCTCGTCCGGAGTGGGAAGAGCATGAGGGCCAGTGAATTATTGCCGTTGTTTTGACATCGACAGCGTTCTCGGGTTGCTATTTATCGATAGTTTGCTATTCATGCTCTTCAATCCGCGACGAGTCGATATCGGATTAACCAACAAATCTATGCCGATACGCGTTTTGTTGGTTAACACTAGATCGCAGATGTCCCACAAGCCACCAACGCCACCAACTGACCTCTCAACAGAGATGGTCGACACACTCAACAGCTACTCGCCTGAACAACTCCGGTACGTCGCACGCTACGCCGAGGCCTTGGCATCGCACAAGGCTCGTGGGGTCGCTGTCGATGAAGAGTCCGATGATGCCGAACGGGATGAGCGACCCGACGACTTCCCGGATGACGTCCCCTCAAAGGCCACGATTACAATCAAGGAGATCAATGACAACCGCTACTACTACTGGCAGTGGCGGGACGGAAACTCAGTGAAGTCAAAGTATAAAGGGCCGGTTGACCCCGACGAGTGACCACTCCTGTCCCCTAATCCCGTACACATCGATAGAGGGGTGTCGACGAGGATCGGGTAGGGAGAACAAATCGATACAGCTACTGGCCGAGTAGTTCGTATGACGGTCGCTCAACTTGAGAGGGATGGTGGTGTCGGTGAGCACGTGATATTTATCCGCCGAATATGTTCGTTTTGGCGGCTCTCACGGAGAATCACATATCGATAGAGGGGTGTCTATCGGAAACACTGGAAAATAACTAAACACCCGTGTATAAGTAACTTAGATATTAAGTGAGGCCTGATAACAAACTCCGAATACACATCGATAGAGGGGTGTATATCGGAAACCGTAGAAAAATTATATTTCAGGGGTGGGGAGCACAATAGCCGACACATCGAACACATCGATAAAGGGGTGTTTATCGGAAATCATGGAGAAGTCTCATAGCCGGGGTGTGGGAGTACGATAGCCGACACACCGAACACATCGATAGAGGGGTGTCTATCAGACATAATGGAAAGTTTTCATATGCAGGGTGGGAGAGCACGGTAGTCGACACACCGAACACATCGATAGAGGGGTGTCTATCAGACATAATGGAAAGTTTTCATATGCAGGGTGGGAGAGCACGGTAGTCGACACACCGAACACATCGATAGAGGGGTGTCTATCAGAAACAATGGAAAATGGTCATAAGACAGGTGACACCGTGCCGCAAAAGACCACATCAATAACTGAAATGTCTACAAATAAGCAAGGCGAGTGCCTCGGGGCTTGACCCCGAGGCGGTTCACGTCTGGTTCCGGATCTGCGCTTTTACCACAGAGGTGACCTCTTCTTCAGAAATCGCCTCAATACGCGAATCTTCACGGAGTGTCTCAAGAATTGTCCCTGGACTTTCGCCAAACTGGAACTCAAGGAACATCCCCGAGCTAGGCCCATGGCTCCGTCGCTCGAAGTCGACCAGTGAGTACGTCGTGAGTTCTTTCATCTTATTGACGTACGTTTCTTGATGGTACTGATCCGCGTCAATGGCGTCGGTCAGGTATTGATACACACGATAGCCGGTTGTACTCCTGGCGCTCCCGCCGTCAGTTTGGGACGCAACGGCCGCGGTTGCGTACAGACAGAGCTTCTTTTGTGTACTGATACCACGAACGACCTCTAACACCCGATTCTTCTCGACTTTCTCCTGTGCGGTACGGACGTGTTTTTCGCTAACGCGGTTGTCGCCTTCACGCTCAGCCAGCTCGCCGGCAACCCGCATGAGATCGATCGCCTTCCTCGCGTCACCATGCGTCTGTGCCGCGAATGCCGCTGCGAGTGGAATCACATCATCGTCGACGACGTCGTCATGGAACGCATCCTGACGCCGTCGAAGAATTGCTTGGAGTTGGTTTGCGTCGTAGTCGTCGAAATGGACGTCTTCTGGGGTGAACGAACTGACAGCGCGACTCCCAACAGATTCCATCATTTTCGTGTCGTTTGAAATAGCAACGACGGAGATGTACGCGTCCAGTTCGTCGTTTGCCCCTGCCCGCGAGAGCTGATACAGGAGCCGTGAAAACGCAGGTTCTTGTTTGTCTCGCCGGCCAACGAGCATGTCCAGTTCATCGAGGACAAACACAACAGAGTCGAAGTGTTCGTTGACGATCCGGTAGAGCTCATCCCACTTCTCTTTCGTTGCCACGCCGTGTTTTGGCACCTCAACAGGGACACCTGCCGCATCAGCAGCCTGCTGAACGAGTTCATACACGGCGATACCAAGCGTGTCTAGATCCTGGCAGTTCACTTCAACAGTGCCAAACCGAATATCGCGGCTCTCACAGATACGGCTGATATTATGGCAAACTGCCTTCGTAATTAGCGATTTCCCTGTTCCAGACGGGCCGTAGAGGAACAGGTTTGGCGGTCGGTTATCCCCGAGCGCAACCCGAAGCATCTTGGTGACTTCCTGGAGTTGCTCATCACGGCCCACGATGCGATCCTCTTCAACAACGTAGTTCGGATCGAGTAGCTCTCGGTCCCGGATTAGCCCCTCCTGATTGTCAAACTCGAGGAGCATATCTTCGATCGACTGTGATGACCCCTCGGAATCTGCTCCTTCGTCAGGCTGTGAATCACCGTTAGTGACGTGAGACGATGACGCCTGTCGCGATGACGCCGGCTGTGGCATACTCGACAGGTCAGCTTGAGCCGTCATCTCGTCCTCCGACGGTCCCGGATCCTCTGCGGGATCATCGGAGTCGTCAGTACCCATAGGCCAATTGATACGCGCCTGTATGAAAAAGGTTCCCACCTCTATCGAAGTGTGATTAGCCGTTTGAAACCTGCAATAACCGGTTAACCCCATAATATCCGTGAGGATGGGTTAACTGGCCGTAGCCGATGACGATGTGTTTCGCAACACGCGGTCGAAGACACACACCCCTCTATCGATGTGTTCGAAGTCTTCACGGGGTGGGGGTGTGACGAGATCATGTCTGAGCTAACCGGACGATACAGCCCTCGTATCGGCTTAGAACAGAGAAGGGACGTTCTCGTTGTCTCATAATCACTCATATTGAGTCGGTTCTTCTCTTCTCTTCTCTTCTTTTAACAACACAAACACACACACCCCTCTATCGATGTGTTCGATGTGTTTCGGCCAGTGACAATGTGTCGCTAGAACACCGACAGAGGTACACTCGGCTTGAACACGATCATCCAGGGATAGAGAGACGCTATCGACATTATTTGCCGAACACGAGGTTTGTAGCAGAGAATTGAGCTTCTTCGCCGTTTGGCCTACTCAGTTAGAACACATCGATAGAGGGGTGTGTGTCTCATCGTGTCGGGCTCGTCGAAAGATGTCCGCCTTGCCGTCCGGTGAGGTGAAGACAGTCTCTCGTCTGGTCTTCTATTATCAGATTGAGCCGCTCATCTTAGACCGTGCGATTGAGTCAATACGAAATAAAACAACTCTGAACACCGCACAGTCGGCCAAGCGACCTGCGTTTCGTGGGGATAGGGGTTTATCTATTACTACCATTGATACTCTTACATGTACGTATCAACGATCGGTGGCGGAGACGAGGAGCGGCAGCTCCCATGACCGAGCACCCGGTGTTACCAGCCGAGGAATCCGTGCTGACCACCGTCGACGAGGAGAATCTCTACAAGAAAAGTGGCAAGATTAAGAAAAAACACTACAAGCGAGAACTCGAGCGGCTTCAAGAAGAACTCGTCAGGCTCCAGATGTGGGTCAAAGAGCAGGGACTCCGGGTCGTCGTGCTCTTCGACGGTCGAGACGCGGCCGGTAAAGGCGGAACGATCCACCGAATCACTCGCCGGACGAGTTCCCGGGTGGTGAAAGTCGTCGCGCTCGGCAAGCCCACCGAACGAGAGCAGAGTCAGTGGTACTTCCAGCGCTACGTAGCGCACCTTCCGGCGGCCGGTGAGATGGTGCTGTTCGATCGGAGCTGGTACAACCGTGCGACTGTCGAGCGCGTGATGGACTTCTGTACCGACGAAGAGTACCAGGAGTTCCTCCGGTCAGCCCCCGAGTTCGAGCGGATGCTCATGCGATCGGGGATCACTCTCATCAAGTACTGGTTCTCGATCAGCGATGAGGAACAGGAACGACGTTTCCAGAAGCGCAGTAACGACCCGAAACGCCGCTGGAAGCTCAGCCCGATCGACCTCGAAGCCAGAGAGCGGTGGGTCGAGTACTCGCGGGCAAAAGACGCGATGTTCACCCACACGGATACGAGTAACTCGCCGTGGCACGTGATCAACGCCGATATCAAGAAACATGCCCGGCTCAACTGTATCAGTCACCTCCTCTCACAGATCGAGTACGAGGACACCATGCCTGGGCCGACTGAGTTGCCGGACCGTCAGCAGGATCCCAACTACGAACGCCCGGCGATCGACGGCCAGAACTGGGTGCCTGCACTGTATGGGTCAAACCCATCGGCAGTCGACGTCGAACGGTCCTGATCGCGCGGGTCTCGTGTCGTGTGGTTGCCACTTTATACCCTCGCCCGATACAGGCGAAGTGTGTTCAGGCCACCTCTCGTTTCGATGCTCTGTGCCACGTGTTCAACATCGTATTGACTTCGGCTTGTAAGAGATTCCTCACCCGATATTGAGATCTCCAGTGCCAGTTCCGTCTTCGTCCCACTCCAACTCGAACTCGAGTTCTATCTCCGCTGATCCCCCAGACTTCGACGTTTCGCGTTCGACCTCGACCTCGAACTCGACGCGTCTCGGGGGAGTGAGTGTCACCGACTCGGTACCGGATTCGAGGGTGAATTCATCACCGGACTCCAAGTGGTCTGCGACGGTTCGAAGGTACTGTGCAACTTCACTTGTGTCCATGTTCCGTTCGAATTCGAACAGTGTTTCTTCGGCCATTCCTTAACCTACGATGGACAGGGTATTGAGTGTGAGTATCTGTGCAACCCATGCCACAGTTGACGCATCTCTCTAAGCGCGGGAGGAGGTCGATGCTGGAGCAGGCTGGCTGTGCTTCCAGCGCCCATTCCGCTGCAATCAACCTCCTTGAACACCTCCGGAGTGCGGACTACGTCGACTACAAGAAACTGGAGTCACAGCCGGCCTGACTCCGAGATTGGTGCGCCGGGTTCGGTCGATTTCGTTACTCGTATCTCCGCCAGATACGCGCACTCGGAGTCGGGCTGGCCGCAGCCGGCATCGCAGGCTACGTCATCGAAGCGGTCGAGACTGGAGACGACGGAGACGAGAGCGTGGAAGAGGCAGACGACTCACTCTCGTCTCCCTGATCGACGCCAGCGTACGGCTGTGAATCCGTGGTGATGCAGGGTGCGAGATGAACTCCTCAATCGTCAGTGACACGAGGCGCGTCACGCCGGCCGACGAGGCCGTCCTCGTTCGCGCGTTCGGCGACGTCCGGTTGGAACACCCACGCGGTCAGGGCGACAATGGGCACCATCGAGATGGCGACGAGTGCGTAGCCGACATGGAGGTTCGGCAGCACCGGTGCGGCGTACACGAGCGGGTAGACGATGCCGCCGACTGTCCCGACCCCGCCCACCACGCCGGCGACGGCGCCAGAGCTGTTCGGGAACATCGCCGGCACCTGCGCGAAGATCGCTCCCTCGGCGAACGCACAGGCCATCCCGACGAGAAAGCCGACGCCAACGGCGAGCAGGATCGTCCCACGTAGCCCTGCAAGCGTCATCGCGAGCATCGTGCAGACGACGAGACACAGCGAGAAGAACGTCCACTGCTCCCGGTAGCGACCGGTGAACACCGGGAGGATGTTCCGTTCTGCCCGCGCCAGTCGGTCACTGACGTAGCCGCCGATGGGGCGGAGTAGGCCAGCCGCAATGGAGAAGGTCGCCGCGAACGTCGATGCGATCACAAGATTTTGCGTGTCGAATCCCTCCCGGTAGTAGGTCGCCAGCCAGCCGTTCATCGACAGTTCGAGCCCGAACGTCATAACGTAGGCGAGCGCCAGCACGACAGTGCCGTATCGCGTGGCAGTGAAAATCCACTCTCGGAGCGTCGCTCCCTGCTTCGTCGCCCTCCGTTTCTCGGTTGACCGAGCCGCCTCGCCGAAGACGTAGTAGACGCCCGCAAGGAAGATCGAGACGACGCCAGTGTAGAAGAACGCCGCCCGCCAGTTTGCACTGAACAGCGGGCCGTTCCAGCCGGCGGTGAACACGCGGGGCAAAACCAGTGCACCTGCTGCGGCCCCGGCGTTCCCGATACCTGCGTAGACCCCTTCTGCGGTACCGAGCTCCGACTCGGCGAACCACTCGGAAACGTGCTGGATGCCGATAACGAACGTGATGCCGGCCGTTGCGACGATCAGTCGCGTGCCGAAGAACACCGCGTACGACGCTGCGAACGCACTCCAAATCGAGAAGACGCCGACGTACGCGAGGACGATCGCGAACACGACCGGTGCACCGAACCTGTCCGAAAGCCAGCCAGTCAGGATTCGACCGAACGGCGCCAACCAGATTGCTGCACTCGCTAATACGCCGATTTCGGTGACCGTGAGGCCGAACTCCTCGGCTATCGGTCCGGTGAACGGTGCGAAGGAGAACCAGATGAGAAACGAGAAATTGAACCCGACAGTCGCCAGCAAGAGGGTCCGGTACTTCGTCATCCGTATCGGACTCTTCACTGCTGGTCACCCCCTGCCGCGCTGCGGTCAGATGGACCTGCTGGCCGCCGACGCCGTGCCGTCGCACATTCGCTAGTCGGGTCGACCGCATCGACCTGTCGCGTCGTCTCTCGTTCGATACGTCTCGTCGTTCGGTCCCGTTCGATGTCCGACATCGTGTGTGCAACGCCGTGCGTGTGCGGTTCGGTTTCGGTGGCGACACCCCTACAATCGGAATGCGAGTACCTTCTCCAGTACAGGACTGTCTGAAGTGCTAGCGAGACTAAAACCGGACGGAACTGCGACCAGTGTGTCGGCCACCTCCAGTCACGTCCCGCTGTCCGGTCACTTCTCCGACTCGTCGGCGCCAGTCTCACGTGGGTCCCGGCGCTCGCTCCGACACGTGTGTGTCCGTCCAGCCAGACGACATTCGGCTCGCTTCTCTGCGTCGGAGACGGTAACGTGTCCGTCTGGCGAGAGACAACCTGACGGTCGAATCGGTGGCTCGGAGCGTCTCACGACGACCGTGAGCTGTCGTCCGCACGGGACTCGAGCGGCGAGACAGCGACGGCACACTGTTTGAGGTTCGGCTCGGCCGACTCGGGATCGACAACCGGGAGCGTGAGTTTGTTCACCGCCGGATGGTGGATCGGAAGCCAGACCATCCCCGGCGGGATGGCGTCGTCTCGCTCGACTCGGCTCTCGACAGCCCCCCGGCGTGATTCGACCACTGCCCGATTCGACTCAAGCGACGGGACGTGTGCCCGGATCGTCTTCGGGTGGATCCGTGCGACCGGGGGGTCGGCCTCGTCCGCTCGGGTTCGCACGCCGGTGTTGTACGCGTCGGCCCGGCGGGCAGTCGTGAGGGTGAGGGGGTATGACTCGTCTGTCGGTTCTGCGAGGTCGTCGTGTGTTCCTCTCGAGAAGTGTGCCAGATTCGATGGCGTCGGAAACGACCAGTCCCCGTCGGTCAGGTAGCGGTAGCCCCCCTGTGTCTCTCCATCCGGCGCCGGCCACCGGACGGCCCCGTCGGTGTCCAGACGCTCGTAGGTGATACCAGACAGGTCGGCAGACGTCCCGGCCGTCAGCGCTGCCAGTTCTGTGAAGACCGCCTCGGGATCTGGAGTCGTGTGCTCGAAGAGTGACAGCCCCATCCGATTGGCAATCTGTGCGATGATACTGATGTCCTGTCGGGCGGCCCCCGGCGGCGCCGTCGCTGCCCGAACCCGTGAAACAGTCCGCTCCATGTTCGTGACAGTCCCCTCTGACTCTCCCCACGTCGCCGCTGGGAGGACGACGTCGGCGAGGTCGGTCGTCTCGGTCCGGAAGGCATCTTGCACGACGAGAAACGTGTCCTTGAGCGCCGCCCGGACGACCGACGCGTCCGGCATCCCGGCGACGGGGTTCGTGGCGACCGTCCAGCAGGCGTCGACCGGCCCGTGCCGGAGTGCGTCGACAACGCCGACCGGACCGGGTCCGGGGTCGGCCGGCAGATGGGCGGCCGTGACGCCCCACGTCTCCGCGACCGCGTCACGGTGGTCGGAGTCCTCGAACGGACGGTGTCCGGGCCAGGTGCCCTTCGCGGAGCAGACGCGCGCGCCCATCGAGTTCGCCTGCCCCGTCAGCGAGAACGGACCGCTCCCCGGCCCGAGGTTGCCCGTCGCGAGACAGAGGTCGATCAACGCTCGCGCCGTCGCGGTCCCCTGGACGTTCTGGTTGACGCCCATTCCCCAGTAGACGAGCGTCGGGTCGGCGAACGCCTCGGCCAGAGCCGCGACCGTCTCGACAGTCACGCCGGCGGTGTCAGCGGCCGCCCTCACCGACGGGAGGCGCGCCGCCAGCGCGTCGAAGCCGGTCGTCACTCGCCCGACGAACTCCTCGTCCACGGCGTCGGCCTCGACGAGAGCCGCTAGGACGGCCCGCGCGAGGGCCAAGTCCGTCCCTGGCTCGGGCCGCACGTGTCGGTCAGCGTCCTCAGCCGTCTCGCTGTCGACTGGGTCGACGACGATGAGCCGACTGTCCGGGTCGGTGGCGCTCTCCGCGATCCACCGGTACAGGACCGGGTGGGCGACAGCCGGATTCGCTCCCCAGATCAGGTGTGTACGCGCCGCTGGGATGTCGTCGTACGTCGGTGGCGGCGCATCACTCCCGAACGTCTGGTGGTAGGCCGTGACCGCCGAGGCCATGCAGAGCGTCGTATTCGCGTCGTAGTAGCGCGTTCTGAAACCACCGCGGGCGAGTTTGCCGAGGGCGTACGCCGCCTCGTTCGTCTGTTGGCCGCTACCGAGCACGGCCACGCCGTCGCGGCTCGCCCGCAGTGCGGTTTCGAAGCGTTCGGCTATGATGTCCAGCACGGTGTCCCAGTCGGTGGCGACGAGGTCACCGCCCTCGCGGACAAGCGGGCGCGTCACGCGCTCGCCACCCGAGACCGTCTCGTCGATTCCACGCCGGCAGGCTTGGCCCCGTGTGACGGGATGTGTGGGGTCGCCGCGGACAGCGACGAGGCCGCGGTCGTCCTCGCCGTGCTGCTGAAGACCGCAACCGACCGCACACCGGAGACAGGTCGTCGGCGTCCACTCGCTCATCCGTCCGGATCACCCTCCGCCATCGCCACGACAGTAGCCACAGGACGGGGTCCGCACCGCGGTCGACGTCGCATACTGGGCACACTATCCTTCGTAGGTCGTGCGTCCTGAACCCGTCGAAAGCCGTCAGGATCGCGCGTCGTCAGACGATCTCCGCGACCGCCTCCCGGAGACTCAGCCCCTCCCCGACGACGTCCCGGCGGTAGTGCATGTACACCGCGCCGAGCGGCGGCTGAAGGATGTACGCCAGCGCGATGGGGAGGACGGCCTCGGCAGGCACCGACCCGGCCGCGACGACGATGGCCACCGCGATGGAGAGGTTGCGCATGCTCGTCGCGTACACCAGCGCGATGCCGCGCTCAGTGTCGAGCAGCGCCCGCCCGAGTCCCGCGCCGACTGCGAGGAGAACGGCGTAGAAGAACACGAGCGGGACGATAGTGCTGGCAGAGGCGACGGGGTCCGCGAGGATGCTCTGTGAGCGCATCGTCATCGCGATGAAGACGATGAACATCACGCCAACGGAGCTCAGGCCGCCGAACGTCGGCTTGAGTCGGTTGAACCCATCGGAGCCGTACTGTCGGAGCAGCACGCGGCGCGTGAGGTTCCCGGCGACCATCGGGAGCACGACGACCTGTGCCAGCTGGTGGTACAGCGCCGTCGGGTGCAACGCGACCGAGGCAGGCACGAGCATCGAGAGGTACGCCGGAAGGATGGCGACGGCCGCAAGCAGGTTCACGTCCATCGTGACCAGCGCGGCCTCAAGGTCGCCGTCGGCGAGCCCGGTCCACGCGGCGGTCATCCCCGGGAGGTCGTGTTCGACCGCTTCAACCCCGACGTGGTGACGGTCCTGTTCGTCTACGACCCGGGAGAGGCGGGCTACGAGGCACCCGACCCCTTCGGCACGGACACAGAACTCACAGAACTGGCCGCTGAACGCGTCGAGGGGGTGTTCACGTCTTTCGAGGTGCCCAGGGCGTCGGACACGACGGTTCGGACGGTCCACGAGGTTGGTCACCCCGCCCGGACCGTCGTTGACCACGCAGCCCGCGACGACGTGGACCACGTCGTCGTCGGGAGCCACGGCCGTGAGGGCGTCTCGCGTCTCCTGCTCGGGAGCATCGCGGAAAAAATAGTTCGTCGGTCGTCCGTTCCCGTGACCGTCGTCCGGTGACGGAGTCGTCGGCTTATCGACTGTCGACCCTCCGTCACTTGTGCCGTTGACCCCGCGATTGTGGGTCCGCCCGGGGTGTCGTCGCCGAAGCGATGGACGCCTTACTCCTCTCGAAGGGTGGCCGCTACGAGGTACAGTCTGCGTCCGGGAACCGGTACGAAGTCGACGTCATCGACGAATCGTGTACCTGTCCCGACTGGCAGCAGCGCTCACCCGAGGGCGGCTGCAAGCACCTGCGCCGCGTCGATCACGAAATCAAACGGGGCCGTGTTCCCCGCCCAGACGGCCGGCTCCCAACGACCCCATGGTAGATCACCATCCTCTCCGCCGGAATCGCTCTTCTGGTACTGAGTAGTGTGGCGGCACACTAGGCTTTTCACGGCCCGTCACATATCGGGAGACATGAGCAGCGACAGAATTGACGCCGAAAGCAAGGTGTCTGGCAATCAGGCGAACATTCCGGCCCGGATCCGGCGTGAACTCGATATCGACGATGGCGATCAGCTCCGTTGGCATCTCGAAGACGATGGGAGCATTCGGGTCCAAGTGGTCCAACAGCAAACGGGCACGTTCGCCGACTTCGACGGCTACGCTGGTGAGGAGTCGACCGATGTAACGAGCGAGCATGACGCCTGGGGCGTCGACGTCGAGTAAATGCCTCGTGCACTCATTGATACGACAGTCCTCTTTGCCGCCGCATACCGGCGGGATAGTTCCCACGATGCCGCGCTTCCCGTGCTCCAGGGCATCGACAATGGAACACTTCCGGAGGCAGTCGTGCTCGACTACGTACTCGCTGAAACGCTCAACGGCCTCACGACCCACGCCGGCCACGACGCAGCCGTCGATCTCCTCGATCGCATCGAAGAAAACGCCCGCTTCCACATCGACTCACTCACCACCGACGCCCTCGCGACAGGGAAGGCCCTCTTTCGCCAACACGAACCCCTCTCGTTCGTCGACGCCTGCATTGTCGCGTATATGCAAACCGAGGGGCTCGGTTACCTGTATGCGTTTGACGACGATTTTGACGCTGTCGAGGATGTCTACCGACTCGATACAGCAACGAATCCCTACGATCCAAACTGACGCCGGCTGACGCTACAGCTGGTGACGAGGTTCTGTCTCAGGATAGTGGCACCCCATAGTCAGCCGCCAGCTTCTGGAACTCGTCCCACGCCGGGAGCTGCTCGTCATCGACCTCGCCGTGCGTCTCGAGGTAACGGAGCAGGGTGTCGATTTTGTCTTCGAGGCCATACTTCGCCGCCTGCGCTCGGAGGTCCGCCTCGTCGACGTCGACGTGGCTGAGCAGGAGGAGACAATACGAGCGGTGGCGGCTGCCGTCGTCGGTCAGTAGTGTGTGACAGCAAAGTTCTGCCGGCGAGACTGCGTCGAGATCCTCGGAGTAGACGTAGTAGCGATGGCCGGTGAGCAGGAACTGGAGGTCGAAAGCTGCGAACCGAGTAAGGCCGGTTTCGTGGAACCCCTCTGTGTCGATCTCCGTCTCTGCCTGCGCGAGGAATTCGTCGTAGTCCTCCCAGAGAATCGTCCCCTTCGGGGCAACGGCTTCGAGACGCTGGCGATGTAGATGATGTACGAGTTCCCGGGCGAACTCGTGGAGACGGTCGAAGTCGGCGTTGAACTCGTAGTGGCCGTCGGCTGTCCCGACGAGACCCCGGTCGCGAAACCGCTTGAGGACTCGGTTGACCGTGTTGCGGTAGTTGTCGCTCCGGTCAGCGATTTCGGAGACAGTTCGCGGCTGGTCGAGGTAGTACAGCACCTCGAGTGCCTTGCCGGTCAGCAGCTCGGGGAACTCGATGTGGGAGTGCTGGCGGACGAGGTCCTGATAGAGCTCGACGGCGCAAGCATCCGACGGGACGACGCGTTTTCGACGGCCGTCGCGTTCCGTGTAGACGAGTCCCTTCTCGACGAGGTCGGCGACGGCACGGGAGAGGTAGCTCTCGCTGTGGTCGAGCTTCGTCGCGAGTTCGGAGATCGTGTCGCCGCGGTCAACCGTGGCGAGGACCTCAAGTTCGATACGCCGGAGCACGGTGTAACATAGTACGAAATTATTTTATAAAGAAGTTTCAAGTAGCGTTACAGCCAGCGAGTACGGGAGCCGTCCCCACCGTCTTAACCAACAAAACCACGGATTCGCAGCCGCTGTTGGTTAAGACTTGTCAGCAGAGCCAACTACGAGGACACCGTCTGTGGAGGCGACATTCGGGCCAACGAACTGGTCCGTCGCGACGGTGACTGGTGCGTTCGTCTGGTTGTCAACCGAACTGTAGCCGTTCGAGACAAGTCCGACGATACAGTATACGGTGCGGCACCGTAGGCGCTGTCTTGGCAAGCGCGCCGAACCGAGCGTTCAGTTCGGGGTGCGGTCGGTCGTCAGTGACCGGGAAACGCGATCGTCGCTGTCGTCCCATCCTCATTGTCGATTTCGAGCGCAGCCTCCGAGTATCGGACCACGCGATCCACAATCCACAACCCCGCTCCGCTCCCATGTTCCAGCGCGGACTCACCGTGCTGATCGATCACGTCAAGCTCATACGGATCGATTCCGGGACCGTTATCACTGATCTCGATTCGCACATCCTCGTCACTCCGGCGGACGGCAACCTCGACCACGGGGGCGTCGCTGTCGTTGTGTTCGAACCCGTTCCGGATGAGGTGAGCGAGCGCGGTTTCCAGTTCTGGGTGAGCCGTCACCGTCGCCGCGTCGCAGACATCGACTTCGAGTTCGCCGTTTGGGAACTCCCCGTCGACGGTCGACGCGGCGGACCGGACCTCCTGCTCAAGCGCGACGGTAGTGATCTCGTCCCGACTGTTTACGACCTTACGCATCTCCTTGGCGTGCTTCGAGGTCTTCTCTAGGTCGCGGCAATTCTCCAAGACTCGCTTCGCGTACCCGCGTATCGGCTCCTCAGCCTTCGCCTCTATCTGAGACGTGTACCCCATTATGGCGGTGAGCTTGTTCCGGACGTTGTGTCTGAGGATCCTTGCGATCACCTGATTGAGGAGGTCGATGTCCCGGCGACTGTCAATCACCTCGGTGATCGCTTCAAGATTTGTCCCGAGAGAGTCGAGTATCTCGGCGTCGAGCTCGCTGAAGCTCTCGGCGTACGCCGAGCCGGCGATCAGCACCCCGAAGTCACCGATCGGAACGATCACCTCCTCCTCAATGGGCGTCTCCGGATTGTAGGCGTCCGGGTCCGTGGCGACATCGGCGGCGACGAGCGTAGTGTCGTCTTCGAACGCCTGCCACGCGAGGCTGTCTCCGTTCAGGAATGACGGCAAGTCTTCGAGCAGTCGTTTGGAGTGGTCGGTCGCCGCAACCGGTTCAAGCCGTTGTTGCGCGGGGCGATGCTTCCAGATGCCCATCAGCGGCATGTTCAGTGCCTCGGGGATGTCTGTGAGGACGGATTCGACCATCTCCTCGTGAGAGCGTTCCCGAAGCGCGCGACGGGCTGTCTCTTGGGTCGTCCGGAGACCCTCTTCGCTCAACTGCCTGTCGAGTCCGATCACCGTGAGCTGGCTCAGCACCTGTAGAAAGTACACGTCCTCGTCGTCGAAGCTGTTCCGCTCGGGAGCCGAGGTCACGACGACGCCGTGGCTGCCGATGGGGACGATGAGCACGCTTCCGACAGGAGTCTCCTCGTTTGGAAGGCGTCCGTCGAACGCGGCGATGTCATCGATCCGGATCAGCTCTTCTCGCTCGTACGCCTCCCAGACTACGGAGTCCCTGTCGGTATAGGTTATCGATCCCTCGCTCAGCCGCTCTCGAACCGCCGCGCTTGTGACTATCGGTTCGAGTGCTCCCGAGTCCCGGTCGTACAAGTGAACGCCGACGCTCGAGTGTCCAAGAACAGATTCTACGGTCCGAACGACCGTCTGGCAGATCCGATGACGAGAGCCCTCTGTGAGGATATCCTGTGCGGCAACGTAGAGCTCCTGTAGCGTCAGTTCGCGCTCGCGTTGGTCGGTAATATCGACGTACACACCGAAGTACTCGGTCCGCTCAGTCGCAGTCACCGGAACGGCCGTAAAGAGGAAGTACCCGACCCCATCAGCTGTTTCTCGCTGCACCTCCTGCCGAAACGGTTCTCCCGTCTCGAGCGTCTTGACGAGCGAGTCGGTCTCTACGGGCTGATCCTCGGGCGTAATCAGTTCGTTGAGACTTTGCCCGCGGAGTGAGTCGTTGGGATATCCGAACGTCGATCTGAATGCGTCGTTTGCGCGATGAATCCGCTCTGTTCCGTCTTCTGTGACGACAACCTCGACGGTCGGTTCAGCGGCCGCGGCGAAGATGGCTTCGAAGCGGTCGCGTTGCCTGCGTAGCGCTCGCTCCCTTCGGTTCGACCGACATGCCTGTGCCAACCGACTATTCAACGGGTCCAACGCTGAGACGGTTTCAACGTCGAGCGATCCCCCTTGTTTGCCGAGGATCATGACGCCAAACCCTGGGAGGTCGAAGAGATAGTACATGCCTGAGCCGTCGACCGTGCCGGTAGCGGGCAGGGAGTCGGCGAACCGCCGAACTGTCGTCGACTTCGACGCCACGGCTGCGGACTCGGCCGTCCGGTCGCTTCGCCCCGAGACGCCGCTCCGAGCGCCGGCAGCGATCTCTACGAGGTGTTCTCGGGCGCTGCGGAACAGCTTGTTCCGAATCGGGTTCGCGGGGATAGATGTCACGAGCGTCGGTTCCGCCCCGTCTGACGACGCGGAGATTTCGAATACACCGCCGACGGAACAGTTCAGTTTCTGAAGATACGCGGCGAGCGCCTGGTCAGCTGTCTCTTCGATGCTCCCACGGGTCTCGATGGCGAGCGAAATCTCGTAGAGGGTCTGGACGCGCCGCTGTCGCGAAGTCATACCTCCTCTGCCGCGCCGACGACCGCGGTCTTGTTGTAGTAGTCGAGGTGTCCGTAACCGTCGTTGGCGATTTCGCCGATCGTGAGGGCGCCGATCATCGGCGTGTCGTCCGTCTTGACGGCGGAGAGTTCGCGCTCGAACTTGTCTTCGAGGTACAGCACCCGTGAAATACAATCAAAGAAAAACAGCCCTTCCACGGACACATCTGACTCCCACGCCTCCGTCTTTGCGCGACGTGCAGCGTCGATCAGTGACTCCGGTTCTCCCTCGAGGACGTGAACGAACTCGCCTTCGGGTACCGCCCCGAAGCAGTCGAGACCGCCCTCTTCGGTCACCTCGAAGGGGTCGCGAACGATTTGCTCTCCGTCCATCCGAGCGATTCCGAAGGGGTACGCCTTCGCCGTCTCGAAGAAGTCATCGGCCGTGAGTTCGATCTCAGCATGTTCGTCCACGGCGGATTTATACACCGAAAACGCCGGCTGGCCGTCTAGACGGTGTAGCGTGCCCCCGTCCGAGTCGGTCACTCGGAACGGACCAGCGATTTCGCGCCAACCGTGCTCGACGCCGAGGGTTACCGGTGACTCCACCGCAGCCATCACGGCGCCATCCCCGATGATCCCCTCGTTGGTGAACAGACAAGGGCGCTGTTCCGCTTCGAGCGTGCCGGCCCCACCGCCGATAAAATTGAGCTCAACGCTGTACGTTCTGAACAGCGATTCGATGAACTCCTCAATGTTCGTTGCGTACGCGTCCACAAATACGAACGCCGTCTCGTACCCGTCGAGCGGAAGGTCGGCGTCCAAGGCTGACGTGTAGTCCGAGTCCGCGCCGCTCAGCCCGCGGATCGTCGTCACATGTGGTTCCGATGAGAGTCCGCAGATGACCGCTCCGCTCGCCTTATTCTCACCGTCGTGAATTACTTCGGGAAAGACGCCACCGAAGACGCTCACGTCGAGTTCCCGAAGGAACGGGTCGAGCCACTCGTCGAGCCCGTCGTCCGGAGCGGCACACAGCAGGATCCCCTCGACACCGTCTCGCGACGCCACCTCACGCACCGCCACGCGTATCGATTCAAGCGTGTCAGCGTACCTGTAATTCATGCCCCAATTTCCCCCATGACCCCAGACGCACCGAGGGAGCGGCATGTCGGTTGCACGTTGTACTTCCCCAGAATCCGGGTCACAACTGTCTGGCGTTTAGTCGCGAACTCAACGACATAGTCGAAATGTGCCGAAGCGAGGCAACGGTCCTCATCATTCGAACTCGCGGGCAGCACGTGGACGAGACTGCCGACGCCTCGGTCACGCCACGGTCCAATGGGCTCGTGACGGAACCGAGCGAGCGATATCTTATCCTGGTACAAGCGACGTTGGGTCAACATCTTGGTTGTGAAGTGTTTTGTCAGTTCGTGATCGCGATTTGGTCGTCGCCCACCGTGCGGCGATGCCGATAGGTCTCGTGAGGAATCTTGTGCCCTTCGACGTGTTCTCTACGTACTGCTGAAGTGGCGATTCTGTGTCTGTCAGACACGTAAATCGTTATTGCGCGACCTTCTACTTAATCGCTCTCGCCAAGTTATCGCTTTTGAGAAGTCTCTCCGCTGTTGAACCCGACGACGCGGCCAGGGTCACTGGCTGACATAACAGGTTCACTCTTTTGTAGGAGAGTGTCGATACAATCGTCGGTAGCCGAATGGGAACACGAATCGACTTTCTAAGCACTTCTACCGTGGACTGCCACTTCCAGTCGTTCACAAGCTGCTTAGTGTGGTCGCTTCGCCGACGCGTCGGCGATCGTCTGAAACTGCGTCGGGTCTTGAAGCAGATCTTCGCCCATGTCGGCGATCGCCGACTGGTCGATGTATTTGACGCCGTCGCCGTACACCGCTAGCACGGGTTCGTCTTTGAACTCGCCAATTGGGCGAGGCGTGGTACACTCTATTGCGACGTGCGTTCCTCCCGGGAGGGTGGGCGCGTCGGCGTACGCCGCCGGGAGGTCGTCCCTGTGAACGCCCGCCAGCATATGACCGGGAAGAATCACCATCGCGGTCCGGTAGCCGAACGCCGGTTGGGAAAGTATCCCAACCAGCAGATACGTGAGGTCCTCGCAGTCACCGCAGCCATCGACGAGCGTCTCCTCAACGGTTCGGATGTAGTCCGGCGCTCCCATCGATTCCGCATCCGTCGCGTATCTGAGTGAGTGTACGAGTCCGATCGCCCCGTCAAGAAGGACCGACTCAGGGAGCGACCGCTGAGTACACTTGTCCGTTGCGGTCGCGTTGAGGAGCGCCCCCGTGAGCTGCTCGGCGTGAGCACTCGTCTTCGCCGCTTCGAAGCCGCTTACATATCCGTGCGCCTCGTCGGCCGCCTCTCTGTACGCGGACCGCTCAATCGGGAACTCCAGACGCCACTCACGCCCGGACCGGTCCGTCCACTCGTACGTCATGGCGTAGCCGTCCACGGTCCGTTCCCGAGTGACCGAATCTCTCGTGTCAATGGGTGTCGGCCGCGTCGGTTCGCTCGCAGAAAGAGACAGCGCCACAGACCACAGATCGGACAGTTCGAGGACCGAGGAAGCGACGGCCCCGAGCGCGACTCGGTCTAGCGCTTTGTTGAGGAGTTCCCGTCGGTTCATGCCCACTGGCGGATCACCTCGGATTCGTTCTTTACTGGGAGCGGCGTCCGAATCGACGGCGAGCGAATCACCTGCGTCTGCGTCGACCGCGGCTTCGGATTCAACGGGGACTGGCAGCGTCGGGCCTCTCCACCGTCTCGCCCGCCGCGGTCGCGGTACATCTGGGGGGTTATCGGAAGCATTCGGGCTTGACGACGGAGTCGACGTCCACCGTCACCCATGCTGACAGCCGCTCGTCATCGGTCGCCTCAGCTGGGAACACCGTGACCCGATCGGGGCCCGACGACCGCCTGTCGACTTGATGTACCAGACCGGTGAACGCAGGATTCACCGATTTCCGTTCGGTCGTCTCATCGTTCCTCGACCTTCGGTTGGTATCTGTTGTCATCTGTTGCTTGTCCGGGTTATTCGGCAGCCTTTGCTTGAACCCTTATAATAGGTGAACGCACGCGTCGGAGGTCGACCGGTGGAATATATACTCGTTGGAACCAGTCTGTTGTACCCGTTTCCACTCGACGAAACCGATTCCTTTCCGATATGTAGGTCGCAGTTTTCAAATGACCCGGCTATGGCGTGGACCTAGGCGGAACTTTGGAGATTGGCGATCGTGTCATACATGAAACTACCGTGGGACGTCGGCTAAGCGGCCAGCTCTGGCGAACAGTACCGTGAGAAATAGAGGTCGGGAGGCTACTGAGTGTCGTCCGCGAACACTGCGCCGAGCGAGTCGTCACCCGCCTGCCCAATCGCTATTGCTGAGACTGCGGCGCCGCCGTCAAGTTCGGTGTCAGGCAACGAGAGCGCGACGTCGTCGCTTCCGTGCGGGACGACCTCGAGATCGTAGGAGCCAGCGTCAACAGGAACGTACTCGCTGGCGCCTCGGAATTCGATATTTTCACACAGGGTCGGACCGCCGTTGGCGACTCGCACGTCGACGGCGGGGGCGTCCGGTGAGGCGTGGACAAACCGGACGTGAGTTTGGTCGGCTTCGACATCACCGGGGGCGTCGGAAAGTACTGTACACTCGACTTCAGCGAGCATACCAGTCGCAAGCGCCGAGTACGCACGGTCTGCCTCAAGTTCGACTGTCAGATCGAGGACTGCCTCGTCGTCGCCATGCGGCGTGACAGCGATCTCGTGGCTTTCAGCTGGCAGCTCGGCGTACTCGCTGATGGTTTCGAATGGCACATCTTCGAAGGCGATTTCGCCGTCGACGTGGACATCGACGTTCGGTGCGTCCGGACAACAGTGACCAATGCGGACGGATGCGGTTTCTGCCATAGCAGCTCGTACTTCTCGTACCAGAAGATTCAATCTGTATATGTGAACAAAATATATTATATACCGGCATGAGCCGTATGGGGGACACCGGAGCACGCAGTTCGCGCTCCCGTGGTTTTGAAGAGTGAAACCGGAGCAGACCAGCTATCTGCCGTTGACCCCTGCTCGTACGCTGATCACTAGCCCGCTGATCCGGCCGCTATCGTCGGATTCAATAGAGCAACTACATTCTGTGACGGCCGTGTTGAAATCCGTCATCGCTGATAGTTCGTTGAGGCTGTAGTGAATGCAGAGGGTATATTCGTTAGGATTGAGGTATGACAAACGTCGATTTCCTTATATTGGAGTTGTGCTACTAATCTTATAGATGGGAGTTTCCAACCAGCTATTATTGGCGTTGGCTATTACCAATACATTTGCAGGCTGCATGAGCCTATTGGTGGTTTTGATAGAAGGATATTCACCAACAGAAACAGCCACCTCAGTCGCATTTTTGACTCTCGGAATATTTTTTATTAAAGACTACTACAAACGAACTCAAAAGTCAGATACGAGCAGATCTGCTACATGATGTGTTAGACTTACGCTCTGTATTGGTCAGACCAACAATAACAGAGTCCGAGAAACTTATCAGATATAATATGTTTCTCAGTACGTCCGACAATTAATTACCCCTGTCATCCCACATGTCGAAATACAGTGCCAATTTCCGAAGAAGAATTCGAGTCAGGAACGGTGGAAGTCAGCGGCGACGAACCGATTGCCAACGACGAAGAGGGGCCAATCGAAACTGAAAAAGATCTCATCACATCGTTTTTGAGCGAGCGACCAGACAGAGCGTTCACCGAGCGGGAAATCGTCCTCGGCGTTGATTTCAGCCCCGTGTTCATGAATCGGACGCGGAATCCACTCGGGGCGTTCGTTGACGGTCTGATTGATTTCGCCGGTGATGTTGCCGCCACGACAATTGTCGTCAATGACATCGATGAAGCACTCACCGAACTTGTTGAGGAAGGAATCGTGACGACCGAAGAAGTAGAGACAGAAAGCGGGGCATCGGTCTACTACAAACTGGCGTAGGCAACTCTCTCCGACCGGCTGTTTCAGGCGAGAATATGTCTGATGAACGGTATTTCAACAGAGCCAAAATCCCATACTGGAACCAAACCCGACCAACGTCTTTGTTGAACGCATAGAGAATCTCCTCAACGACTTTTTTCATGATCTCTTCCGTGAGGCGCCCTTGCCATGGGTCAGAGATACTGTCTTACTGTTATTCTGTGCTACTGTAAAGGTGTGCTGCTGTAAAGTATAATCCTGTGGGTAACAGATCCCAGTCTTAACCAACATTGATAGGGTATATTGAGGATTGTTGGTTAAATTTCTACAGAAATGAATCATCTGTCGTGGTTCGCGGTCAGCACTCACCACACATTCCCACCGAGTGTTTATGCTAAATGAAGCTAAATGGCTGGATGGAAGGAGAGTCACACGCTCCTCCTTCCCCCCTAATGACCGACAGCCCGCCGCCACTTGGACACTGTCCAAGCTGCGAACGCGAGATCTCAGCTGCGTGGAAGCTCATCGAGTACGACCAAGCAGACGGGGACACAGGCATCTTCGCGGAGTGCCCGTCCTGTGAGAAGGTTGTAAAGCCGGAGTAGAAAGGATCACAGCGCACTACGCAGCTGGGTCCGCCTGAAAGGAGTAGTCGATCGCGATACCGTCATACGGGAGGGTCAGGTTTGGGAGGCCCCCTTGACGCAAGACGATACCTGCGTTCACCAAGACGTCAAGATCAAGCGGCACGAACGCACCTGAGAGTGGCTTTCGCTCAAAACCTCTCATTATCATCGGTGGATCATTTACGCGTTGAGACCGTAGAATGCGGTATGGCGACAATCGACGCAGACAAAATGATGGTCATCGCCGGGGTGCTACTCAGTACCCTCGCGTTCGTGGACATTTACAAGACGTGGAAAAAGACACGACGAACCGAGCGCACTGAGGACGAACCCGACGTGACAGCGAGGGCCGGAGAACAAAACCAGAATTCACCGGCGTCAGAAGGATGAACGGGCTGGGGCAAACATCTTTACGGCTATAGTTTCAATTCAATATATGGTTGATACAGACGATGCGGTGGCTGATGTCGCAGAGGATATCGACGCCGATGGACTAGGTACTGCGGTGATCGCGTCGATTGGCTCCGTTGCGCTGGCCCTGTACTTCTACTACGTCCGCGGGGACAAGCAACGTGGACAGTTCGTTGGCCTCTGGCCTACGACGATCCTCGCCGTGGCATCCTACTTCAAACTCGAAGAGATCCGCCAGAAGCTGGACGAGCTGGACGCTTAATTTCTTCGCCGTCCAGAAGTCGAGATCTCAGCTTTGTACCTACTTTGACATCCTCCCGCGCCTGAAGACGCGGGAATCCCGAGCGTTGGGATATTAGGGTTTACAGACTCCCTGTTCTCTCGTGTTGAACGACCTGCTCTCGTGGTCGGACAGGAAGACTCCAAGCTGTGCCAACCAGCCGTTACTATCCAAGCGCGGCGACGACGTCGTCGATTGTATAGAGACGGACATCGTCGCGCTCGCGGGCGGCGCCTTGGACACTGTCGGCAAATCCACTCCGGGAGAACAGCGCGTATTCGACGGTTCGCGAGCCACCGCCCGACAGCTGCCACCGGAGTTCCTCGACGTGCGTCTCCAGCGATGCCAGGGCGCCGTAGTCAAGCGGCGATGCCTGATACTTACACTCGCCGACGACAAGCGTGTCTTCGTCAGTGAGCCCGACGACATCGATCTCGTGGTCTTGATACCACCACTGCCCAACATCGACGATCGGCGTCTCGTCGTACAGGGTCCACAGGGCCTCACAGCACAGTTGCTCGAAAGCAGGAGCGACGAAATCGGCCAGCTCGGGGTCGACAAGTCGGTCGTAGGCCTCCTCACCGAACTGGTCGTACCGATCCGCACTCCCGTACAAGAATCGGAACCAGAATCGGAACAGGGGATCCCGAAGTCGGTACTGACTCCGCTTGGATCGTTCAGGTTTCTCAGTCACGGGCACATGCCGTTCAATGAGTCGGAGCCGGGAGAGCCGATCCAGATACGTCGATAGCTGGTTGTAGTCGATACCTGTCACGCTGGCAATCTCGTTGCGGCCTGTTGCCCCACCGGCGATCGCTTCGAGGATCGAGAAGTAGCGCGTCGGCTCCGTTAGTTCCATCCGGAGAACGTACTCCGGCTCGTTACGGAGCGATCCGTGGCGAGTTAACACCGTCTGCTGGATGTTCTCGCCGAGGGACCGATCCGCGTCGAGTTCCTCGAGGTAGTAGGGAACACCACCGAACACGCTCCACGCGCGAACGGCCTCGTCCGCCGTCGCATCGTCCGGGAAAAACTCCGTCGCGGCGTCGAACGAGAGTTCACGGATGTCGAGTGTAAGGGAGGTTCGCCCGTACAGCGGACTGTCTCCGAGCAGCGTTGCTTCCTCCATCATACTGATCGACGACCCGACCAGCACGAACGTCGTCTCCGACTCGTCGAACTCGTGGTCGAACAGCGCCTGTAACACCGACGGGAGGCTCTCGTCCTGTTCAATCAGGTACGGAAACTCGTCAAGGACGACAATCGCGTTCTGGTCGGCTAGATACCGGAACAGGCGCTCCCAATCAAGACGGATATCTTCGATACCAGGAACCGTGTCGGCCGCAGCTTCGACGAATTGTTCCAGTTGGAGCTCCCGCGTCTTCTGTCGTGCCTGATAGAAGACCGCGTTCTCTCGTCTCTCAAGCGCCTTCTTGACGAGTCTCGTCTTCCCGAGCCGTCGTCGGCCGTACACGACGGCGAGATTCGCGTTTTCCGAGTCGAAAAGCCCGTGGAGCCGAGCCAACTCCTCTGAGCGGTTCACGAAGCCTGTCATGGCGCTGAATTAGTGGTGCGGAATAAAAATATTCTGAATAATCATATTCTGCAATATCATATCTAGAGATATTATCGATTGAGGATTCAACAGAGTCGTGTATTTGGCTCTGTTGAAATCCTATTCTTCAGATATGTTCTCGTCTGAAATAGCCGGTTGATGAGAGTTGCTTACTGATACATCCGTTCGAAAACAGACTGTGTAACGATTATAACGACGGTGACAATGGTAAACCTCGACAACAGTCCAAAATCGGTCAATGCCCGTAGGGCGATCAGAACACCAATGGCAACTACAACAGAGGCGGCTAGTTTCTGGTTCTCGCGGGAGACCATATCGTAAATCAACAGAATTGAACAAAGTACCTACCGGAAAGAGGTTCCTCTGTACTGGCCGCAACTGAGTCAGAATATCTCACTTACTGAGGATTTCAATAGAGTCGCGCCCGTAGATATATAGGCCCTCATTCTCAAACATAGGAATTATGAATACTGAACCACGCCGCATACTCCTCGGTGTCTTGTTTGTGCTTCTTGGAATCGCACTAAGTGGATTCAGTTTGATTTATGATGCGGTTACACCCTTAGGACTAGCCCTCAGTCTGTTGTTTGTACTACTCGGTATCGCCTACATATGGTCAGATGGAACGATTTCAGAAGAGTTGGGGATAGGGATCTCATAACGGTCATTTGGATCTGTTGAAATCATATTCCTCAGACATGCCCTTATCAAAACCGCTGGTCAGTGTGACGATGCTTATCGACCCGGTGACCAATTTCCTGTAAAAAACAGGTAGGCCTCACCGAATAAAATGAGAGCGAGAATCCCGACGGGAACGGCCCATATCCCACCAATGCTCAATATTTCCAGTAGAAATCCGACCGTTATTCCAGCGATCAGGAACAGGAGGCGCGAACCGAGGGACTCGCGTTTGGAGGATTGCCCGGACATTATTTATGCCACGTTGCTTAGGGTTTAAAAGTCATATCCAATTGAATCCTTAGCACTAACCTTCGATATATTTCGTTTTGAATAATTCAGAGTGATCGATCAAGATTATGAACAAGACAAGCGATAGTAAGTTCACGGCTCTGTTGAAATACTTAAGAAATGACAGGTCGGCGTACGGGATACAGCGGACCCAACTAGTCCAGCAAACCGTTCTCAATACATCGAAGTCCCCACAAGTATTCCGGAGAGAACATTTCGACCGGCGGTAGACTACTCCCAGTAGGAGTCAACCGATTCACCAGCGAGCCGTGCGCGGACAAACAGGTACGTGAAATGTACGGGAACGTAGCCGAGACAGAATAACCAGCCCTGTGGATTTGAGACTAAGTTCCATGTGCGTTCAACGCCTCTAGATCCCTTAGAAAGCGTCTCCAACCCGGTAACTGACTCAAGAGCTGGCCCGACGATATATACAAATACGCAAAGATAGAGTATGCCCACGACAAGAAGCTCGAGTGACTGATCGGAACGCATCGTTCGTCAAGTGATGGACAATAGATGTAGGCCGCAAATAAGGTCACTGGCTCTGTTGAAATCCCATTCATCAGATAGATTTTCACCTGAAACAGCCGGTCGATGAATTCTCTGTATTGACCGTGATCGGTCTGGAACATATCTCCTGCTGAGGATTTCAACAGAGCCGTGTACTTGTAATTTCGATACTGATAGCTACCGATGAAACGTTTAGTATGATAACCGCGCAAATCACTCCATGACATCGATCGACGATCGTGGCGCATCCCCAGTTATTGGTACTATACTCATGGTCGCGATCGTCGTAGTCATCGGTGTCGCTGTCGGGATGACGGCGATGGGATACAGCGACGATCTTCGAGATCTGACGGCCCCTGTAACCTACGGGGATAACCTGATCCAGAATCCCGGATTTGAACGCGGAAACAACAGCTGGGAAGACGGCACTGGAAACACAACCTCTGCCGCGAAAATTGTCGAGGGAGGCGGGATAGACGGCTCGAATGCGGTGCGACTCCAGAGTGTCAGCGGGCAGCAAGACTACGTTGAACAAAATCTTGACACGGTGTTGAGACCCGATGCGGAGTACCGTCTGTGTGCGGAATCTCGTCTTGACGAACAGAGTGGCGGACGGGCATGGGTTGGCGTCCAGCACGCCGACGGTGGACCCAAAAATCACCTCGCCATCTGGGAGGTGACGTGGGGAGAATACCGCGGACAGTGTGAGTATTTCAAGGCTGATGCTGAATTGAAAAATATTACAGTGTGGGTGTATACTGAGGGTGACGAATCGGTTCTTGCTGACGAGTTTGTCCTACAGCGAACGCAGTTCCTGACTGATGCAAGGCCCGACGAGTAGCCAATAGCATCGGTTCTGATTCCTCTGCTGTGAACACGGCGTAGGATGCGTCACGTCCCGGCCGCGTCGGCCAACTTTTTGCGGCGGCCAAATAGGGAGCTCCTTAGGGAGGGTTAACTGAGTTCGATTGTTCGATCAGTCCAACTCCTCAGGCGGCGTAAAACCGTCTGTTCACGCCGCGAGACGGGATCATTGCTCCCGAACTCGTCTCCCTCGTAGGCGTTGACGACGACGCAGTCAGCTTGGCTACAGTACTCGATGAACTTGTCTAGGTCTCCCGCCTCATGTTGGAATCCGATGGTGGCGTCGTTGACGAAGACGGCGGCAGGAGCGGACGGTGCGTCGTTGAACCGGCGGTTGGCTCGTTCGGCATTTTCACGGGCTAATTTGAGCACGTCTGCCGTCTCACTGCCCTGTGAGCGCGGGGCGTTTGCTTCGACGGGGTCGATCCAGACCTGGTCGGGAATCTCCACGAACCGGCACAACCGGCGGCCGACGACGCGGTCGGTTCGACCCAGCTCGGGGCCGAACTCGAAGACAACCGTTTCCTGTGTCCGACCGTCTTCAAGCCAATTCGTGAGTGTCCGTGCGGTGAGACTCGTCTTCCCGACCCCAGATGACCCGACGATCAGTGTCCGTCCGGTCAGCGGGATCTGTGTCTCTGTCACACCAACACCTCCTCACGGACGTATTTAATACCCGAGACGACCGTCGCCACGCCGAGTAGGAGGGCAAACGCGAGGACGGTCCCGGAAAGGACGTCAATACCGCTTCCGGCCTGCTCTCGGAGAAAATTCACTGCGAGCGTTCCGGAGACGACCAGTAGGCCAAGTCCTCCGGCGTTTGCCAGCGTGGAAGGCGGCTCGGACACCGCATCGCTGTTAAGCAGGTAGAGTACGATCGCGATGGCGAACGGCGTCCCCACTGTTCCCAATGCGAGGACGAGCACGAGTTGACTGATAACCTCCCCGCCGATGAACGCGCCAGCAGCGGACACCAGTGCGAACCCCGCGAGCAGGACTCGATATCGCGTGTCCGAAACCGATGTCCCCCAGCCGAGCTTGTCTGCGACGAGAAACGGCGGGACAACGGTGTTTCCACCGAGGGTGGAGACGGCAGCGCCACCTAGGCCCAGAAGAAACAGCGTCCCGGCGCTGTCACCGACCAGCGGACCTAGCGTCTTTCCGGCACCGATCGCGGTCAGTTCCGGATCGGACAGCACGCTCGCTGCCACGAGGAACACGGCGACACTGTAGACGCCGAACGCCCCCAGCATCGAGACGCTGATGTCCAGTGCGGCGAGGTCGTAGTCTCGAACGGTCCAGTCCCGTGCTCGCATCGTATACGACTGCATCGTTATCAGCGTGATGTGAACCGCGCCACCGAGGATGCCAGCTGCGATCAGCCCGCTACCCGCGGGTAACGACGGCACGAGACCGGTCGCAGCGGCCTCGTAGTCGACGGGGACGACCCACAGCGACGCGACGAACGCGAGCACGACGACCGTCACCAGCGCCTTAGAGAGGAATTCAACGAACCGGTAGCCACGACCGGCAAGCCCGGCCGCGAGAACTATCCCCCAGACCAATCCCCAAATCCGGGCATTGACACCGGTCAACGACGCCGAGACAGACGCGGCAGTGTTCATGATGACGAACTGCGCCGCGCCCGCGACGACAACAACGTCGACAACGAGGACGACCGCCCACCCCTCACCGACGTGGTCCTCCACGACGTCTACGATACCGCGTTCGGTGAGTAGCCCGAGCCGCATCGCGAGAAACTGCGCGACCGCACCCGCGGCCGCGGACAAAATAACAACCCAGAGGAACGTGTAGTCGAAGCTCGCACCGGCGGCGATCAGGCTGGCCATCGTCGCCGGGCCGGCGGCGATGGCACCGGCTACCCACGACGGACCCATCTCGCTGAGGTATGCACGAACTGCACTACCACCTGTGGACAGACGTTCGGATCGTTGATTGCTCACAACTCGTCACCGGGCTTGGACGTGCCCGTGTGGCCCCCGTTGCCACCGATCCAGCCGAACTCAGCGGCGATCACATACACCTCATACAGGAACACGGCGGAAACGGCCGAGACTGTCCCCCAGAGTAATATCGCGAATTCGGCCGACCCAACTGGGGTCATTGGTCGTCCACCTCCCGGTCCTCCAGTTGTCCGCCGTCGGGTTGTAGGTCGTCCAGCCGTCGGATCTCGCTCGCGAGCTCGTCGAAATCATATCGGTGTGACGAGCGCTTGGCAAACGCTAGCGTACACACAGTTGCGGTCACGAAGGCACCGGCGAACGACGTGAGATAAAGCCCGTCAGGTGACGGCAACATCGCACCGACGAGTGGGATCGAACGGAGAGCGTCGGCGATTCCGAGCGGAAACGGGAAGACTGCCGCACCGACCGCGAGGCCACCGACACTACTTATGAGTGCGCCCGTCCCCGTGAGTTTGTCCGAGAACAGTCCGTACAGGAACGGGACCGCGACGGCTGCGCCCAAGAGGTCGGCAAACAAGAAGAGCGCCAACACACTCTGCGCCGTTTGGCTGACGTAGATTGCCGCGACGGCGACGACGATTGTGAGAACTCGGGCGCTGAGCGAGAGCGTCCGGTCGTCGGGGTCGTCGAGTAATCGCGGGAGGTCTGCCGTGACAACGCTCGAAAGCGCGTTGAACAGCGTGTCGACCGAACTCATCACGAGCAGGAGTGCGAGAAGTGTGACCGCGACCACGGCCCACTCCGGGAACGTCTCACCCAGAAGCGCAAAGAACGCTGTCGAAGGGTTCTCGACGGATGCGTTGCCGACGGCGACAACGCCGAATAAAGCGGCGAGTAAGACTATCATTCCGTTAGCAACGGTCGCGGTTCGGAACCCTCGCGCAACCGTCTTCGCGTCAGAGCCCGCGTATATCCGCTGCCACCACGTCTGATTGATTAGCTCGGCTCCGAATATCGCGAGCGCGATAGCGATCCCGAACCGGATCCCGTCCGAGTTCAGTGGGTCGAGCAGAGACGGGTCGGTTGCGACGATCCCGTCGTAGACTGCTCCCGTTCCGCCGAGGGTAACGATCGCGCCGGTGAAGGCGACGACCAACAGCGGGAGAACCAGTGCGGTCTGGACCGTGTCGGTGAGAATGCTCGCGCGGAGTCCACCGTACCCCGTGTAGGCCAAGACGAACCCGCCGACGAGGACCGCCGTCAACCACTGTGGCACGTCGGCGACGAGCGCGAGGGCTAACGCGATCCCAGTGAGTTCAGCGGCGAGAAAGATGAACATATAGAACACGCTCACGAAGAGAATGAACGTGTACATCGCGCTTCCATATCGAGCGTACGCGTACTCCGTGAGTGAGTGCCCGTCGGGAATTACGTCGCGAACCCGAGGTCCGATCTTCGAATACGCCAACATGGGAAGCGCCTCACCGACCGCGTAGCCGACGACCGCCGCGATACCGAAGGAGGCCCCTGCTTCGGGCGCCGACAGCAGGACCCAGACGCCCATCACGGAGGCGATCAGCGTGGCGGTCAGCTGTCCCCCACCGGCCGAGTTGCGGGCGGTAATGAGGTCCTCGGCCGAATCAAACCCCCCACGGGAGGTGTAGACCCCCATCGCGGTGAATGCGACGAGCGTCGCGATGGTGAGTCCGAGCACTGTCTCAGTCGTCACCATCGCCGACCAGCCTCCGACATCTCCTGATCGTACGCTGCCGCGAAGAAGGCGAACTCCAGCTCAACAGTCCGCCGGAACAACCGCTCGAGGCCGCGTTGTCGCTGTGGCGAGACCATAGCACCCTCGCGGTCGAGTTCTCCTCGGAGCCACGTCACGAAGTCACCGAACGAGTCGTTGTTGTGGAGGTCGATCCACTCGGCGAGATAGAAGCGGTCAGGCCGCTCAGGAGGCATGTCCGTGGCCCATTCGAGATAGATCCACTCGGCAGGAACCAGCACGGCGAGTGTTTCGGGGTAACCGCCTTCACGGCCGGCCCGTTCGAGCAAGTCCACAAACGCTCTGCTGCTGGCGGTGAGTTCCGGATCCGCGTCCGTCGCCTCGGGGACATCGAGCGCCTCGAAGGCCCGTTCGAAGTAATCGTTCTCGTCGTCCGTGAGTACGGTCAAGAATTCGGTAAGTGACGACTTCGCCTCCATCGTGGGTGCGTCACCGACCGCGCGACCGACCGTTCCGACGAGCGTTTCCACGAATGCGTAGTCCCGAACAAGGTATCGTCGGAACGCGTCGTCGGCAAGCTCGCCGCTCCCGAGTTCTCGCACGAACTGGTGCGTCACTGTATCGGTCCAGTCGGGTTCAGCACGTCTGCGAAGCCAGTTAGTGAACGAGGGGTCGTCACGGTTCGCGGCGTAGGTGTCGAACGAGTCCGGCGCGCCCGTGGTCTCGTCGCCGGCGCTCATATTGCCCACTCCTCCTGTCGCCATGCGGCGTCCCAAAACCGGTATTCGTAGCGGGCCGAGGTGTGGAACAGTTTGCGAAACCGCTCTCGCGTCTCGGTATCGGCGTCGGCTGCCACGTCGTTGAGGAGTTCTTTACACCACGTCGTGAGTTCGGTGAACTCCTCGCCGGCGTACGTCTGGATCCACTCCGCGTACCGTTCGTCGTCGGGAAGTCCCCTATCGGCGAGTCGTTTCCCGGTCTCGTTGAATCCCCACATACAGGGGAGTAACGCTGCGACGAGGTCACCGAATGTCTTCGTCGCGGCCACTCGGACGAGAAAATCGGTGTACGCTCGTGTCGTGGGGGACGGTATCGTCGCTTCGAGATCCGCCTCCGAGACACCAAAATCTGCAGCGTACGCACGGTGAAGGTCCATCTCCGTGTTGATCGTCGAATCAAGCAGTTCGGCGAACGTCCCCATTCGACCGATATCGGGAGCCTTCGTCGCGCCGTGTGCAAACACTCGAGCATACTGGGTCAGGTAGTAGTAATCTTGCTCAACCCAGTAGCGAAACGTGGCCTCGTCAAGTGTCCCTTCACCGAGCTTTTCGACCATTGGGTGATCGACGATGGCCTGCCACGTGGCCTCAGCCACATCGTTGAGTTCGTCGGTAAAGACCATAGCCGATATCCATCGTTCGTCAACTTATAACTTGGTAATATAATCAAGTAATGGCAGAGGGAGGCTAATACGTCTCTCCCGCTTCTGGCGGATGACGCTTGACTTTGAGACGGTTGCGTTGAGAAGATATTCTCCGTCTCCACGGAGACGCCGCTGTCGGGAAGATTGAGACCGACACTAGTCTTGAGCCGCATCTTGTCTCGGACGATCAAGCGTTTGCCGTCGAAACCGACGATGGGCAGTGGTCGTATTGAGATGTGGCCGCGCCGGCCTCTGGAACGCGGCCGAGTACGCCCAGTCGGTACTCATCGAGGAGGTATGGTACCTCTTCGGTAGGACCCACCAGATTAGGATGGCCGCCTAGCGGGTACTCGCTAAGCAGGTCCCAAAAGCGCTCAAGCCGATTGGTGTCAACATCACGCTGACTGTCTGCGGCGGGCGCGCCTGACTGGCGGTTTTGCTACTAGCAAACCGTTTATATTACACGAGGGGTAGCACCAACGAGATGAGCGACGAGACGCCACACCGCCGCCGGCGGCGCCGGCGTCGTCGCGACAACGGCCGGTTCGCGGAGACAGTCCCGCCCGAGGCGGTCCAAGACGTGTTTAGCGCCGTTGACAGCCCGGTCGTGACGACCACAGACGTCGCAGACGTGCTCGGGGTATCGACCGAGGCAGCGCGGACGAAGCTCAACGGGCTGGTCGGGCGGGGGGAGCTCCGCCGGCGTGAGACCGGCCGGACAGTCGTGTACTGGGTAGCCGACGACCCGTGGCCGACCGGCAAAGGAGCGGCACGGGGGCGGACACGATGAGTGACGCGTCCTCTGCGAGCCTCCCCGTGAGCCCGGCGGAGGGGCGTCATCTCTGCGGACTGCTGGTATTGACGCTCACCGACGACTCCCCGGTCGGCACCGGTGTTTTGGCCGACTCCCTCGGTGTGAGCGGGCCGACGGTCACCGAGACGATTAAAACACTCGACGAAGCGGGGCTGGTGACCTACGAGCCCTACGTCGGGGTGGAGTTGGCCTCCCGCGGCGAGCGCATCGCACGGGACCTGCTGTGGCGGCGGTGTCTCGTCCAGCAGTTTTTCGAGACGGTGGATATCTCCTTGGACACCGAACAGGCCTACCGGATCGGCCGGACTGTTCCCTCCGGAGAGCTCTCCCGACTAGACGATCAACTCTCCCGGCCCTGTGACCGCCCCTGCGAGGCGACCGACGCGCTCGACTGCGAGCGGCTGGTCAGCCGGTGACCGACGGTGCGGTCCGTCAGTCTCCGCGCGGCCGCTGGGTTCGCGCTTGTTACAGTTAAAACAAGCCTGAGTCAGCGGTTAGAAATATCCTGCGTATTGACCGCCGAGGATTCTACTAGATTTCGTTAGTGCGTCGGGCGGATGGGTCCCTTTCCTGATTCACCCGACGGAACGACCACTTACTCGAACTGGAGATCGAAGTTGAGTGTGACCTCGTTCGTCACGTTGTCGTACACCGGCGAAGTTGCTATGACTTCCTCGTGTAGCTCCCTGAGTTCGTCTTCCGACGCGTCTGCGTCGAGGTGCGTCGTGGCACGGATCTGGTCGTATCCCGCTCGGACGTCCTCGCTCAATCCGAGGAACCCACGGAGATCGATGTCACCCTCGAACTCGAAAGAGAGGTCATTGAGCTGAATGCCGTGAGCCGCTGCGTGCCCAGCGTACGTTACGCTCAGGCAGGATCCAATCGCAGCGAGGAGATGTTCAACTGCGTTCGGACCAGCACGCTCGCCGAGCAGCGCTTCGGGTTCGTCGCCAGTGATCGTGAACTCCGGCGACTCGACTGTCGTTCCATCCTGCGTGAAATCGCTTATGTGTGTCTCACTCGCAAAACCACCGATCCACTCAGTTTCTGCCCGGAAGGTGAATGATTCCTTATCGGGGTCTTTAGAAGCCGATTCAATCAGGTTTTCGAGCGCGTCTGTATCTATTCCATTGAGTTCAGCCATTCTTTTCTCACACAACACTATCTGCGTTCTGAATACAATACTTTCGCCTCGCTCTTGATAGATGAGGATCCAAATCGGGTAGGCGCGCGCCGATAACGCGCCGTCGGCCAGTTCGATGAGTCCCTCGAGTACTTCGTCACGGTCGGCTTCGCGGACGAAAAAGCAGCCCTCCGGTGACCGCCAAAGGGAGTATTTTGTGCGTCCCAAGCAGTGCGGCACGACCTGAACTGACGCAGTCGCCGTGGGGCTCGAATGAGCTCGTCGCTGGCGTCGACGACGGGGTTTGCGACCGCTACAATGTCATCCCGCTCAGTGCCGCGGGGGATTGCAATTATTCCACTATCCGTGATCTGGTCGAGTCGATCAGTTCTGACGAAAAATCTGTTTCCGGAGAGATATTAACTCGGACCGAATCGAGGAGGGCTGCCGCGTCACAACAGTTCGAGTTCGATCGTTTTTGCGGTGCTGGATACGAGCCCAGCTGTGTCTTCTTCGAGTCGCTTTCCCTGCATCTCGTCGGCCGGTCCAGAGACGCTAACCGCGCCCATAGGGTCACCGTCGACGACGATAGGCGAGGCGACACAGCGCCAGTTTCCGTCGAGTTCGCCGCGGTCGAATGCGATCTTTCGATCTCTGATCGACCGGAGCTCTGATCTGAGCGTCGCGGGATCTGTCACGGTTCGTTCGGTCTCCTGATCGAGTCCGTGTCGAGCGACGTACGCGTCGATCTCGTCCGGGGACCGGAACGCGAGGACCGCCTCCCCGGCGGCGGCCGCGTGAAGTTGGACGCTCCCACCGATCGGAATCGGGTGGTCCTGCTGGCCGGCGCGGTGGAGGTACACTACGTTCGGCCCCTCGGGGACGACGAGGTTCGCCACCGCGTTCGTGTTTCGTGCGAGCCCCCGAATTTCACCACGTGCCGCTTGGTAGACGGGGTTCCGTTCTCGTGTCCCGAACCCAATCCGGAGGCATTGGTGCGTGAGTTTGTACATTCCCTCCGTGTTCGTCACATATCCGAGCGTACAGAGCGTCGAGAGGTGGTTGTAGACCGCGCTCTTCGAGACTGCTAATTCGTCGGCTAGTTCGGTGACGCCGCCGCCGTCACGCTCATATAGCTCTTCGAGGATCTGGAGGGATGTCGCGGTTGCCTGAACGGTGACGGAGTCTACATCTCCCATCGTTTCGATAGGTTGTACGGACGACAGAGGTATAACCTTTGTTTACCATGGATGAACGTTGTGGGAGCTATGAATATATTTTCAAACTCAAATATAATAACACAATATTCAATGAGCAAAATTAAATAGATTCGCCGCCATATAGTGTAATAACTTATATAAGATAGTCTTGTTCTGACCAAGAAAACACATCACGAGCGTTTGTAACCTACTTTTAGAACAGTTGTCCAGTACATTTATATATCTATACTATAACAGAGCAATAGTCAGGTACGATCATGACTGATAAACTAAGCTACGCACAAGTGGGGCGACGACGGCTGATGAAAGGCGCAGGACTTGCGGGGATCGCGGGCTTCGCAGGCTGTGTCGGAACCGGTGATCCGGACAGTGGAGACGGTAGCGACGGCAGCGACGGCAGCGACGACAGCGACGGCAGCGACGGCGGTGACAGCAGTGACGGCAGCGGAAACACGGCGATGGCGTCCGAAATCGACGTGTGGGGCTGGGACGTTGCCGCGCGAGCGCTACAGATCACGGCCGAAGAGTACGAGGCAGAAAACGACGCGACGGTCGCGGTCGAGGAGTTCGGTCGCTCGGCGATGAAAGACCGCCTCCAGACCAACCTGCTTTCCGGCTCCGGTGCGCCGGCGGTCTCCATGCTTGAGTCCGTTGACGGTCCCTCGTTCATCGCGACTGACTCCATCGCCCCCCTCACCGACGAAATCGATGAGGCGGGCGTTCAGGAGGACTTCGTCTCCGGCAAGTGGGAAGCACTCACTGTCGACGGCGACATCTACGCGCTCCCGTGGGATACTGGCCCGACGGCGGTCTACTACCGCCGGTCGGTGTACGACGAACACGATATCGACCCCTCGTCGATCGAGACGTGGGCAGACCTCATCGAAGAGGGCCAGAAGCTCCCGGACGACCAGTACATGCTCAACCTCCCCGAGGGCGACCTCTCTGGCGTCTGGCGCTACCAGTTCCGTCAGCTGTCCGGCGAGCCGTTCCTGGACAGCGGCGAGGTGAACATCCACAACGAGAAGTCACTCAAAGTGGCCCAAAACATCAAAAAGATCTACGACGCCGACATCGCGGCCAACATTGAGGGCTGGACCTCGGCGTGGTTCAGCGCGTACGGCGACGCGACCATCGCGTCGCTCCCTTCGGCGGCGTGGATGGAGGGGACGTTGCGCGCAGAGCTACCCGACACCGCCGGCGACTGGGGCGTATACAAGATTCCCGCCCTGGAGTCCGGCGGTCCACGAGCGTCGAACTGGGGCGGTTCCAACCTCATGATCGCCAACCAGGTCTCCGAAGAAAAGAAACAGCGCGGCTGGGACTACATGGAGTGGTCGCTGGCCACCGAGGAGATGCAACTCGCCATGTACGACGAATACGGACTATTCCCGGCACTGGAGACCGTCTACGACGAGCCAGTGTTCGACGAGGAACTGGACTTCTACGACGGACAGGCGGCTCGTGCGCTGTTCGCCGAGGTCGCACAGAACGCGCCGGGTTACCGGTTCACCGCCGACACACCCGAAGTGTCGCAGGCAATGGAAACCGAACTCCAGCGCATGATAAACGGCGAGCAGTCGCCTGAGGAGGCCGTACAGGCTGCTGCGGAGACGGTCGCCGAAAACACTGATCGAGACCTCGCGTAATCGAGGTAATCGATCGCATGGCAAATTCTGACGAGACAACTGATCGAACCGGCCAAGCGTACCGGCGCCGTGTCAGTGAGAAAGTCCGGGAAGCGACGCGAGAGTTCAGACGAGCGTTCCGTCCGGTATGGGACAGATTCCGGTTCGCGAGACAGGACCTGACAGCGGCGACGCCGACGCTGCCGCGGGTCGCGTACCTGTTCATCTCTCCGTTCTTTCTACTTTTCAGCGTGTTCCTCGCCTTCCCGGTGTTTTACACGCTGTACCTGTCGTTCTTCGAGTACCAGGGCGTCGGACAGGGCTCGCTGTTCTGGATCGATCTAGGCCCGCTGTACATCGAAATACCGCGGATAGCACAGCTTGAATTTGTCGCGCTCGGAAATTACGCTCGGCTGTTCGGCAACGACCTGTTCTGGCAGTCGATGTTTAACACCTCGTACATCTTGGTCATCCAGGTCCCGTTGATGATCGGGCTTGCGCTCGCGCTCGCGCTCGCGCTGAACGCCTCCTTTATGCGACTGAAAGGGGTATTCCGGACCGCCATCGCGCTGCCAGTGTCGGCCAACCTCGTGGCGTACTCGACGGTGTTCCTGTTGCTCTTTAACGAGCAACTGGGATTCCTCAACTACGTGCTCGCGGGCGTCGGACTGGGTCCGGTCCCGTGGCTGACCGACGGGTTCTGGGCGCGAAACACGATCATCGCGGCCGTGACGTGGCGATGGACGGGATACAACATGATCATCCTCCTCGCCGGTCTCCAGACGATTCCACAGCAACTGTACGAGGCCGCGGAGATTGACGGGGCGAACCGCTGGGAGAAGTTCCGGTACGTCACGCTCCCGCAGCTCAAACCGGTGTTGCTGTTCGTTGTCGTGCTGTCGACAATTGGCACCTTCAAACTGTTCGCCGAGCCGTACGTCATCACCGGCGGCGGTCCGACGAACTCCACTATCACTATCGTGCAGTACATCTACCGACAGGCATTCATCAATTTCAACCTCGGCTACGCGAGCGCGCTCACGGTCGTCTTCGTGGCGATCGTCAGCGTGTTCTCGGTCGTCCAGATCAAAATCGGAGGTGAGGACTGATGCGCGACCAGCGTCGTAAGGACGCGGTCTGGCAGTTCCTCACCTACGCGTTCGTCATCACGATGGTCATCGTGATGATGGTCCCGCTGTACTGGATGTTGGTGGCCGCAACGCTCCCGCAAGAGCAGTTTCTGCAGTTCCCGCCGCGGTTGATCCCCGGCACCGCGTTTATGGACAACTTCGCGGCCCTGCAGGAGCGACTCGACTTCGTCCGGACGATCCGGAACAGCGTCCTCATCGCCGTCATCTACACGCTGCTGTCGCTTGTGCTGTGTTCGATGGCCGGCTTTGCGTTCGCGAAGTATGAGTTCAAGTACAAAGAGCCGATCTTCTACACGATTTTGGCGACGCTCGTGTTACCCATCCAGCTGCTCGTTATCCCGCTGTTCCTGCTGATGGCACAGCTGGACTGGACGAACACGTTCCGAGCGATAATTCTCCCGTGGGCAGCGAACCCCATCGGAATCTTCCTCATGCGACAGAACATGAAATCGATTCCAGACGCCCTGCTTGAGTCCGCGCGGATGGACGGGGCGACGGAGTTCCAGATATTCTACCGAATCGCGCTCCCAACGATGCGGTCGTCGCTGGCCGCGCTCGCGATCATTCTGTTCCTCTTCCAGTGGGACCTGTTCCTCTACCCGCTCGTGATCTTAGAATCCTCGGACATGTACACGATCCCAATCGGGCTGGCACAGCTAACCGGGTTCCAGCGGATCTATTACGATCAGATCATGGTAGCGGCGACGCTCGCCATCGTGCCGATGGTCGTGCTGTTCTTAGTGTTACAAAAGCAGTTCGTCAGTGGCATCCTCGCGGGGTCGCTTAAGGAGTAACTATGGCAGGAATCAACATCACAGACCTAGACAAGGTGTACGACTCCGGAACCGAGAAGGTGGTCGCGGTAAAGGATCTCTCCGTCGATATCGACCACGGCGAGTTCCTCGTGTTGGTCGGTCCGTCCGGCTGCGGGAAATCGACGACGCTTCGCTGTCTCGCCGGTCTCGAAGACGTGACTGAGGGGTCTATTGCGTTCGGCGACCAAGACGTCACGGACCGCCGGGCCAGCGAGCGCGACGTGGCAATGGTGTTCCAGAACTACGCGCTGTACCCGCACATGACCGTCCGAAGCAACATCGGCTTCGGGCTGAAGCTCTCGACGAAGCTCACCGGCGACGAAATCGAAGAGAAAGTCGAGGACGTCGCCGAGATGCTAGGTATCAGCAAGCTCCTCAACGAGAAGCCGAAAGCGCTCTCGGGAGGGCAACAACAGCGCGTAGCGCTGGGCCGCGCAATCGTCCGCGAGCCGTCCGTGTTCCTAATGGACGAGCCGCTCAGCAACCTCGACGCGAAGCTTCGGTCGGACATGCGGACGGAGCTCCAGGAGCTTCAGGCCGACCTCGACGTGACGACAGTGTACGTCACCCACGACCAGACCGAGGCGATGGCGATGGGCGATCGGATCGCCGTGATGGACGGCGGCGTACTCCAGCAGGTCGGCTCCCCGGAGGAGGTGTACCGCTCGCCGGTCAACCAGTTTGTTGCGGACTTCATCGGCTCGCCGAGTATCAACCTCCTCACGGCCGACGTCGACGGCGACACCCTTCGAGGACCCGGCGGGTTCACCTACACGCTCGACGACCCGGCGCCGGTCGAAGGACACGACCGCGTCAGCGTCGGTATCCGCCCGGAAGACATCACTATCATCGACTCGGGAGCGAACGTGGCTGACGTGACGGTCGTCGAACCGATGGGCAACGAGAACTTCCTCTACATGGAGATGGGCGGCCACGAACTCACCGCCCGCGTCGAACCGTCCATCCGGCCGGCTGAGGACACGCAGGTCGCCTTCGACTTCAGTGAGGCGGCCGTGTATCTGTTCGATGTCGAAAACGGCGACGCGCTCAAGACCAAAACCGACACCGTCGACCTGTCCGTCGTCGGAACCACTGAGTCATAACGTATCATGTATATTACTGACTACGAGCTGTTCGAAGTACCGCCCCGCTGGCTGTTCTTGAAGCTGACGACGAGCGACGGCACCGTGGGCTGGGGAGAACCGATCGTCGAGGGGCGCTCGCACACGGTCGTCGCGGCCGTCGAGGAACTCCTCGACAACTACCTCCTCGGCGAGGACCCGACGCGGATCGAAGATCACTGGCAGGCGATGTATCGGGGCGGCTTCTACCGGGGCGGTCCCATCCTGATGAGCGCCATCGCCGGCGTCGACCAGGCGCTCTGGGATCTCAAAGGCAAGCAGTTCGGCGCGCCGGTCCACGAACTGCTCGGCGGTCGCGCTCGCGACCGGATCCGGGTGTATCAGTGGATCGGGGGTGACCGCCCGGCGGACGTGGGCGAGGCCGCCCGAGAGAAAGCCGATGCGGGCTTTTCGGCATTAAAAATGAACGCCACCGCCGAGCTGCGACCGATCGACACTCCGGCCACCGTCGCCGACGCGGTCGACCGGATCGCGGCGGTCCGCGAGGCGGTCGGCGACGAGGTCGACATCGGGGTCGACTTCCACGGCCGCGTGTCGAAACCGATGGTGCGCCGGCTCGCAGCCGCGCTGGAGCCGTACGACCCGATGTTCATCGAGGAGCCGGTGTTGCCCGAAAACAACGACGCGCTGCCGGCGATCCGGCAGTCGACCACGATCCCCGTCGCGACTGGCGAGCGCATGTACTCGCGGTGGGACTTCAAGCAAGTGCTGGAGGCGGACGCCGTCGACCTGATCCAGCCGGACGTCTCCCACGCCGGCGGGATCACCGAGCTGAAGAAGATCGCGTCGATGGCCGAGGCGTACGACGTGTCGGTCGCTCCGCACTGCCCGCTGGGGCCGATCGCGCTTGCGTCCTGTATCCAGGTCGACGCCTGCACGCCGAACGCGCTGATCCAAGAACAGTCACTCGACATCCACTACAACGAGACGAGTGACGTGCTGGACTACCTCGCCGATCCCTCGGTCTTCGAGTACCGCGACGGCTTCGTCGACATCCCCGACGGCGACGGGCTGGGGATCGAAATCGACGAGGAACACGTTCGCGATCAGCGTGGCGACGTCGACTGGCACAACCCCGTGTGGCGCCACGAGGACGGCTCCGTCGCGGAGTGGTGATCGCCGTGTCGACCCAAGCGAGACAGGACGGACACGCGCGACGAGCCGCACCGACGCTTCGGTCCCGGAGGGCGCCATGACCCGCCGACACGAGTCGCCGGCCGAACATGCCGTCCCCGGGCGCTTCGCCGGGCAAACCGTAATCGTCACCGGCTCGACGCGGGGAATCGGCGCCGGCGTGGCCGAGCGGTTCGCGGCCGAGGGGGCGAACGTCGTCGTCAGCGGCCGGACCGCGGCCGCCGGTGAGGCCGTCGCCGAGCGCATCTCGGAGTCGAACCGGGGGGCTGACGAGCAACGCGCAGACGACGCCCCACTGACGGGCGACGCGACGTTCGTGCGCGCCGACATGCGCGACCCGGACGACGTGGCCGCGCTGGTGGAGGCCGCGGCCGAGCGCTACGACTCGGTCGATGTCCTCGTCAACAACGCCGGTGTACAGACGGAGACGACCGCCGCGGAGGCGACGCTTGACGACTGGTCGTTCGTCTTGGAGACGGACTTCCGGGCGTACTGGCTGGCGGCACGGGCCGCGCTCGAACACATGGACCGCGGCGCCATCGTCAACGTCTCCTCAAATCACGCGTACGCGACGATGCCCGCGCACTTCCCGTACAACGCGGTAAAGGCGGGGATAAACGGCATGACGCGATCGCTCGCGGTGGACTTCGGGCCGCAGATCCGGGTGAACACCGTCGTCCCCGGCTGGGTTGAAGTTGAGCGGACGCGTGACGAACTGCCCAAGGGCCGACTCGAAGAGGTCGAATCGATCCACCCGACCGGTCGCATCGGCACGGTGGCCGACGTGGCCGGTGCGGTATCCTTCCTCGCAAGCGAGGACGCCGCCTTCGTCACGGGGAGCGCACTGCTCGTCGACGGCGGCCGCGGCGCGGTGATGCAAGACGACACGCTCCCGGACTACCGGGCGCGAGAGCGCTCAGAATAGCTGCCGAGCGCTCGCGGGTGCTTTTTTAAATATCTGAGCTGTCTTAAAATCCGATCGATTACTGCTCGGCGACTTGCAACCCGTCAACGTGATCGCCTTCGACGACAGCGACCCCGTACGGCCCCACGACGACGCAGTGTGCATCTGCGTCTATCTCGCCACCGGCCGCCCCTATGTCGATGGCGTCTCTGTCGGTGTCGTCGACGACAAGCGATTCGGCGTCGATTCCGGGTAGTCGGAGATGGTCGCCCGTGAAGTTTGTCACCCACGTGTGGCCGCCGCGGTAGCCGATGCGGACGCCGTTGGGGAGGCGCTCGGCGCGTCGGACGCCTGCGCGGTCGAGCAGGTCTGCCGCGAGCGTCTCGGCCAACGCCGACTCGGGCCAGACCCCGCAGTAGGTGACGTGACCGTCGCCGACTGCGTTGGTGACGACTGCCGAGCGACCATCAGCCGGACCGTCCATATCGTACTCGTATTGCGTCTCGGCCGCGTCGGGGTCGAGCCACTCGGCCCACGTTCGGAACGGGATGATCGAGTCGTCGTCGACATCGGACTCGTCGACGGGCCGGACTGCCGCTTCGAGGCGTCGCGGGAGCGACTCGTGTTGGTCGACGGTCGCACCCACAAGATCGGCCAGGGGGCCGGGCTGTGACGCCGGTCTGAGCTTGTTTTCCGCATCTTTCACGCCCGTGCGAGGGCCGAAGAGTAGCTCGCCGCCGGCCGTGGCGTAGTCAGTTAGACGTTCGGAGAGGCTGTCGGTGACGAGGTGGAGCGCAGGCGCGACGACGGCTTCGTACCCCGAGAGGTTGGCGGTCGGCGGAACCACGTCGACCTGAACGCCGTGGCCGCGCACAGCGCGGTAAAAGGCCTCTTGGAGTGCCCAGTAGTCGAAGTCAGGCGCATGTGGTTGGGCGTCGAGCGCCCACAGCGAGTCGTAGTCGAACACGACCGCAACTGGCGCGTCGACGTGGTCGGTCTCGCCGAGTGTATCGAACTCCCCGGATGTCTGTGTAGCGTCTGTGTACCCGCGGTCTGGGGAGCCGTCGGCCTTGCGGAGTCCGGCGTGATACTGTTCTTGGCCTTCGAGACAGCGCCGCCATCTAAAGTAAAGGACGGCGTCGGCACCGTGAGCCGCGGCGTGGTGTGCCCAGAGCCGCATCGCGCCCTCACCCGGTTGCGGGCAGTGTGGCGGCCAGTTGACATCGCCCGGCTGCTGTTCCATCACCCAGAACGGGCGGTCGAGCGCGCTTCGGTACAAGTCGTGGTCCATCCCCACCTGATCGGGGTCGCCGGCGCGCAGTTGGTCCGGAGACGCCTCGTCGGCGAAGCGGTCTTGTACGAATCCCGTCGGGTACGAGTCCCACGAAACGAGGTCAAGGTCGTCGCTCACGTCGTAGGCGTTCAGGGTTGGGAACCGCCCCATGAAATTGTGCGTGACGAACCAGTCGGGGTTAGCGTCGCGAATGAGGTCGGCGTGGAGGCGATTGTAGTCGACGACCGAGTCGCTGGAGAACCGGGCGTACGCGAGCAGTCGCGAGGGGTGATGCTCGGCCGGGGTCGGTCCCGGCGGATCGACCTCCTCGAAGGAGCTGTACTGTTGGCTCCAGAACCGATTCCCCCACGCCTCGTTGAGCTGGTCGACATCGTCGTAGCGGTCGGCGAGCCACATCCGAAACGCGTCGGCACAGTCGTCACAGTAACACCTGATGGTGCGGTGACAGCCGAACTCGTTATCCGTCTGCCACCCGGCGACGTGCGGCGAGTTGGCGTATCGCTCCGTCACGCGCTCGACGATTCGAGTCGTCTCCTCGCGGTAGGCCTCAGAATTAAAACAGTAGTGGCGGCGGCTGCCGTGTTCCCGGACCGTCCCATCTGGCTCCTCTTGGCGGATCGACGGCCGCTCATCGACCAGCCACTTTGGCGGCGTCGCCGTCGGGGTACACAACACGACTTGCATTCCGTGGTCGCCGATGAGTTCGATGGCTTCGTCGAGCCACTCGAAATTGAACTCTCCGCGCTCGGGTTCAAGTACACCCCACGAGAACTCCGCCATTCGCACGTATTCGAGACCGGCGTCAGCCATCGCTTCCACGTCGCGTTCCCACTCTTCGCTCGGCCAGTGTTCCGGGAAATAACAGACACCAAGACGCATGACCGACCCACTCTATCACGCCACGTAAGCGTTCGGATGGCCGACGGCTGCTTCGCCGTCTGCCGGTGATCAGCCGATTATGGCGCTGACGTGAGTGGCTATTTGTAGCGGGGTGCTGTGATTTGTGTATGCGCGAACACTCTGTAGGTGCCACCACGGTCACGTATGAGCCGGACAGACAGGAACTCGCGGTCGCGGACGACACCGGCGACCTACTCACCGGGATTCTCCAAGCGTCCGGTACTGCGGACGACCATCCACAGGTCGTAGACGTGTCACTGTCGGACGAAGCAGGCGGCGTCACCGTGGCCTGTACGGTGGCGAACACGGGTAACGAGTCGATTCGCGGCGACGAGGTGGCGCTCTCGTTCGAGACCGCATTCGGGTCGGACGCGCGCGTGTACCGACACGGCTACCAGTCGTGGTCGTCGACGGGGACAGTCCCAGTCGGCGAGCGCTTTCCGGAAGAGGATCCGGACAACGCCCCGATGATGAACGACCTCGTAGCGCCGGAAGACAACCGCGTTAGTAGCTACCTAGCCGGATTCGTTGAGGACGACCGCGTTGTCACGGCCGGATTCCTCGAACACGACCGCTACTGCACCCGGTTCGATATCGACGACGACAACGGCGGTATCGAGACGGTCCGCGCGGTGTGTCCGCTTGAAGGGACGCGCCTGGCGCCCGGCGAGCGCCTGACGCTGCCGCCGTTGTGGGTCGACGCCGACCGAGAACTCCGAGCAGGGCTCGCCGCGCTGGCTGACGAGATCGGGGACCGGATGGACGCACAAATACCCGAGAATGCGCCGACCGGCTGGTGCTCGTGGTATCACTACTTCACCGATCTTACCGAGGCAGACGTCCGGGAAAACCTCGCAGAGCTTCGCGACTGGGGAATCCCGGTTGATGTCGTCCAGATCGACGACGGGTATATGGAGGCGTTCGGCGACTGGCGGTCCTTCGCCGACGGGTTCGAGGATATGAGCGCTGTCGCGGACGACATCGCGACCGCGGGGTACCGACCGGGGCTGTGGCTTGCGCCTTTTTACGTGGAGGAAGGGGCCGACCTGTACGCTGACCACCCCGAGTGGTTCGTGACGGAGCCGACGGAGGCGCCTTCAGACGGCCCCGGAACACCGGTCGACGGCGGCTTTCGCGCCGGGTCGGAACTGTACGGGCTCGACACGACGCATCCGGAGGTCCTCAAGTGGCTGCGGGAAACCGTGTCGACGGTCGTCGACGAGTGGGGGTTCACTTATTTAAAACTCGATTTCCTGTTTGCCGCGGCGCTGCCCGGCGAGCGCTACGACGCAGAGGCGACGCGGATCGAGGCGTACCGGCGCGGAGTCGAAGCGATTACCGAGGCGGCCGGCGACGACGTGTTCCTTCTGGGCTGCGGCGCGCCGATGGCCCCGAGCGTCGGCCTCTTCGACGCGATGCGTATCGGCCCGGACACCGACCCGACGTGGGAGACACCAGGTGAATCCGGCAGCCAGCCGGGACTGAAAAACGCGGTCAGAAACACCCTGAATCGGAACTTCCTACACCGCCGGTGGTGGCTCAATGACCCCGACTGTCAGCTGGTTCGGGACACGAGCGATCTCACCGCATCCGAGCGTGAGGCGTTCGCGGTGCTCGTCGCCGTGTCCGGCGGCGTAAACATGTTCTCGGACCGGCTTGCGGAAATCGACACAGCTGGTCGGCGGCTCCTCCAACGGTCCATCCCGCCAGCATCCGGCGGCGAGGTCGTTGGACTCGACGGAGAGAGGTTCCCGTCGCGGATTGTCTGCGATAGGCCAGGCGACGGCGCCACGACTGTTGCGTTGTTTAATTGGCAAAACAAGCGGTCGACTGTCCGATTCGACGCACACGAGTACGGCCAGGAGGGTGACCGAGTTATCTGGGACGGCCTCTCCGGTGAAGTCGTCGACGGTCAAGTCGTCGAGCGGGAGCTGGCGCCGCACGGCGCGGCTGTGTTTGCCGTTGTCTCCACGGATACTGGTGACCTACTCGGCGACGCCGCAACACTCACAGGGGGGTCCGACCGTGCATCGGAGGCAACTCTTCGGGATGGAACCATCGACGCGACCGTCGGCGGTGAAGCCCTGACATTCGCGCTCAACAGCGAGTGACGCACGGCGCCAATCAGCTCTAATCTGTCGATTTCAGACTATTGAGGTATGGTTCTGCTGCTGTCGATTCCATCGAATGGTACTAAAACGGCTCGTTACCGATCCGGTAGCGAGCCGTTGTCCGGTCTGACTTCGATAGCGGACGCTGACTGCCGCGGGTGTCCGCGGCAGCCGCCCGATCCCATCACCGAAGTTATGTACGGCTACACAGTGTGGACCTGTATAGTAATGAGCGAGGTTGCCGCGCGCGAGCGCATCTTAGAGACGGGTATTGTCGCGATTATTCGTGGGATCGAACCGGATGTGTGCAGTGAGGTCGTCGATGCCATCGCAGCGGGCGGTGTCGATGCGATCGAAATAACAGCTAACACACCCGGCGCAGTCGAAATGATCCGGCGGCTGTCAGCCGAGCACGACGACGTCGCTATCGGCGCTGGCACGGTCCTCGACGCCGAAACCGCCCGGGCCGTCCAACTGGCAGGCGCGGAGTTTGTCGTCACGCCGACAGTCAATGCAGACGTCATCGAAACGTGTAACAGGTACGAGACGGCCGTCGCGACCGGTGTGATGACGCCGACAGAAGCGCTCACCGCCACGGAGGCTGGCGCTGACTTCTGTAAGCTGTTCCCCGCTTCGACCGTAGGTCCCGAGCAGGTAAGCGCTATCAACGGACCGTTACCGCAGGTCTCGTTGATCCCGACAGGCGGTGTCTCGCTGGACAACGCCGCGGCGTTCTTCGACGCCGGCGCCGTCGCCCTCGGCGTCGGTAGTGCGATCGTCGATGGCGACGCAATCGACAACGGGGAGTTCGGCGAGCTGACCGAGGCCGCAAGCGAGTTCACGGCACTGGCGGAGACGCACCGATGACGGGCAGTCTCGTCACGTTCGGCGAGACGATGCTCCGCTTAAACCCGCCGTCTGGAGAGCACTTGGAAACCGCCACGTCGTTGGAGTTCCGAACGGCCGGCGCCGAAAGCAGCGTCGCGATTGCGGTCGCCCGGCTCGGCGCGCCGGCAGTGTGGCTCTCGAAGCTCCTCAACTCGCCGCTCGGACGTCGAGTCACAAACGAGGTCAGGCACCACGGCGTCGAGCCGCGTGTCGCGTAGGTCGACGAAGCGCGGCAAGGGGTCTACTACATCGAGGAGGGCTCCATTCCGAGGGGAACGACTGTCATTTAGGACCGCGCCGACGCGGCGATCACAACGGCCACACCGAGCGAAATTGATGGGGGGTAAAATCGCTGACGCTGATGCGTTTTACATGAGCGGGTTCACGCCAGCGGTCTCGCCGACGCTCGCGGAGATGACGGCCGACCTGTTGGCGGCTGCGAGGCAGGCTGGCACGACGACAGCGTTCGATCTCAACTACCGGTCGAAGCTCTGGTCGCCAGAGGAGGCCAAACAGCAGTGTGAGTCGCTCTTTCCTGATTTACACGCCTAATTTAGAACCTTCGCTCTTATGTAGAAACGCGGAAAGCCCGTATAATTACACTCAGACACCCCTCATAGCGCGGATCGAGGGCGGCGACATCGACCCGCGGCTCTCGACGCTCCGCCGCATCGTGAGCGCCCTTCAGGAGGCGGAAGGCGAGGTCGTGCACGCGACGGACCTGATGAACGAGACGGTGATCAGCGTCGCGCCCGGCGACGCCATGAGCGAGGCGGTCGACCTGATTGAGGCGGAAGCGTACTCGCAGCTCCCCGTCCTCCAGAACGCCGTGTCGGTCAGCTCGATCAGCCAGGGCGATCATCGTCCACGCGGGCGAGAACATCGGTGACCACCCGGTCAGCGAGGTGATAAGCGAGTCGTTCCTGACGGTCGCGCCGTCCCCAACCGTCGACGAGGTCCGGAACCTCCTCGACCACTACAAGGCCGTGATGGTCACCGACGGCGGCGAGACGGTCGGGATCATCACCGAGGCCGACATCGCCGCGCAGCTGTCGTAACCCCCGCGCTTACTACTCCTCCCGGCGCTCGGAGAGCCGCTCCCAGATCTCCGTACACCCCGCGCCGTCCTCGACGTCGTCGAGGTGGCCGTCGTCCGGTTCGGCGTCCGGTTCTTCCTCGGTCCCGTCCCCGGCGGCGTTCCGCTCGTCGTCGTTCGTCGCTCGGGAATCGCCTCGCTCGGTCATTGTCGCTCCGAGGCGTCCTCGAAGAGTTCGGGCGCCACATCCGCGGACGCGTGCTGTCGGTGTGTCCCGTCGAGCGGGTCGACGAGTCGATCGTCGGTGGTGTCAGGAACCGAATCGGTCATTACACCGACGTGCGCGCCCGGGAGTTATAACCGTCGGCACACGCGTAAATCGGACCACTACTCTCGGATACCGGATTTCATGTCCGGTAGATCGGAGAGTAACTTCACACGTATGTCGGTGTAGTCTGCCGGTTTTCCGATATCCGGCCGTCATCGGTACTGTCGTCGGTTGCGAGCAGCGCCACCCATTGGGTCGTCGCGGCCGAACCCAAGGCGTGACCACTCGTTTGCGCGTCCTCGACGACGGTGCGTGGATCTCCGTCAACGACAGCCGGGAAGTGCGTGTCAGCGAACTGTGGCGGCTCGACACGCCGGATCTGTGTCAGTGCGCGCTCACGGATCTGGTCGTCGAGAACTTCCAGTCGGTCGGCGTCGACGGCTCGACCGTGGAGGCGAAGGTGTACGGCCAGTGTATCTCGTGTGGGGCGACCGGGATCACCGGGTGGATACCTATCGGACGGGTACGCGGGGGCGATTTCGTTGAATTCGACCGTTCCGCCGTTCGCCGGGTGCGACGGTGAAAGTAGCGGCAACACGTGCCACATCGAGGGGGCACCGGGGAACGTTGACGCCACGCCGTCAGCTATGTGGATGTCGGCTGTAGGCCGGATCGATGCCGACGGACGTCGAAAACTGGAAATCGGAGGTGTACGGCAACGAGGTGCGCGACCGCTTGTTCGAGTTCGCCGAGGAGGGGTACGACTCGATCCCCGACGACGAGCGGGACGCGTGGTTCGAGCGGTTCAAATGGTGGGGCCTGTACCACCAGCGGAACGGACAGGAGGGGTACTTCATGCTGCGGATCGGGACCCCGAACGGCGTGCTCGGACCGGGACAGCTCCGCGTCGTCGGGGAGATAGCCGACGAGTACGCCCGCGGTCCCGGCACGAACCCGGTCTTCGGTGACGCGTACGCCGACTTCACCACCCGCCAGTCGATCCAGCTCCACTGGATCGAGCTGTCGGACGTGCCGGCGATATTCGAGAAGCTGGAGGCGAACGGCCTCTCGACCCAGCAGGCCTGCGGGGACTCGTGGCGGAACATCGTCGGGAACCCCGTCGCGGGCAAGGACGGGCAGGAGGTGATCGACGCGTGGCCTGTCATCCGCGACCTCAACGAGCGGTTCAAGGGGAACGACGACCACACGAACCTCCCGCGCAAGTGGAAGGTGTCCGTCACCGGCTCCGCCGACGGCTCCGGACAGGGCGACATCAACGACCTCGCCTTCGAGCCGGCGTACAAGGCGGTCGGCGGGGACGGCGGTGAAGGCGGGAGAGAGGGCGGCGGCGACGAAAGCGAGGACGCGGTCGGCTTCAACGTCAGGGTCGGGGGCGGGCTCGCGCGTAACGAGCCGCGGTTCGCCCGCGACATCGACGTGTGGGTCCCTCCGGAGCGGGTCCCAGACGTGGCCGGCGGGCTCTCCGCGCTGTTCCGCGACTACGGCGACCGCGAGGACCGGTACAACGCCCGCGTGAAGTTCCTCGTCGACGAGTGGGGTCAAGAGGAGGTCCGCGAGACGCTCCAAGAGGAATACGTCGACTTCGAACTTGCGACCGCCGGCCGCGACGTTCGGGAGGAGTACACCTACAACGCCGGCGAGGGCGAGCGCAACGACCTGATCGGCGTCCACGACCAGAAAGATGGCCGGAACTTCGTCGGGCTGAACGTGCTCGTCGGGCGGATGGGGGCCGACGACGTGCTCGAACTGGCCGACCTCGCCGAGGAGTACGGCTCCGGCGAGGTCCGGCTCTCGCAGCGGCAGAACGTCATCGTCACCGACGTGTCGGACGAGGCCCTCGGCGAGTTCCTTGACGAGCCGCTCTTAGACCACTACTCGCCCGACCCGTCGCCGTTCATGCGCGGCTCAGTCGCGTGTACCGGCACGGAGTTCTGCTCGCTGTCTATCGTCGAGACGAAGAACCGGCAGGTCCGGTTCGCGCGCTGGCTGAAGGCGAACGTCGACCTCCCCGACGGCGTCGACGAGTTCCACGTCCACCTCTCCGGGTGTACGGCCTCGTGCGCGCAGCCGCAGATCGCCGACGTGAGCCTGCGCGGGATGAAGACCCGCAAGGGCGGCGACCCGGTCGAGGCGCTCGACGTGGGTCTCGGCGGCGGGCTCGGGGAGAACCCGGGGTTCGCCCGCTGGGTCACCCAGCGCGTGCCCGTCGACGAGGTCCCCGGAGCGATCGCGAACCTGATCGACTCGTTCGCCGCCAAGCGCGACGAGGGCGAGTCGTTCCGGGCGTTTGTCGCCCGCCACGACGAGGACGAACTCGACGCCCTCGTAGAGCCGGAGGAGACCGACTACGAGGACCCGATGATGCACAACACGAAGCGCACATGGTACCCGTACGCCGAGGACGACTCGATGGACGACGCGCCCTCGCCGCCGGCGGACGACTGACGATGCCGAATCGCCTGCTCCGCGTCAACGCATACACGACGCTGGACCTCGTCGACGGGCGCGCCCGCGGCCACGAGTTCGAGACCGACGCGCCCGGCGTCGTGAATGTCACCGCGCCGCGGGAGGACCCCGAACAGGTCACGCTGGCGGTCGAACTGGACGGGACGGAGATCGACGACCTCGCCGCCCACGCCGACGAGTTCGACCTCTCGCCCGCGCAAGCGAGAACGCTGGCCGAGGCCCTGGAGTCGACGGCGGACCGGGTCGAGGCCGCGAAAAGCGGTAACGGCGCCGACCCATGATAAATAAACTCCCGCACCACGAGGATTACCACCTCTGGATACCGGCACGCGCCAATCCCGACCAGCGGGATTGGCTTGAAGCGTTAAACGCAGGCGACGCCGAGATGGGTGAAAGTCGGCTGTTCGAGCGGGGTGGAACGTGGTATCTCCACGTCACCGCCACCCGCGACGTGGAGGATGGTTCCGAGGTGTCCACTGAAGAACGGACGCCCATCGGTGTCGACATTGGGGAAGCGTCGCTCGTCACGGTGTGTCACCGCGACGACCACGGTTGCCCGACCGCTCCCGAACTGTGGGCCGACGAGGGGAAGACCGTTCGTCGGCTCAGAAAGACCTACTTCACCGCCACGAGGCGACTTCAGACACGCGGAAGCGAGCGTATCGCTGAATCGTTCCGTGACGACCTGTGGAACCAGATCGACGACGTGTTCCACCGCGTCACCCGCGAAGTCGTGGAGTACGCCGAGTCCGTCGAGAATCCCGTTCTTGTTCTGGAAGACCTGACGTACATACGGGAGTCGATGGACTACGGCGAGTACATGAACCGCCGTCTCCACGGATGGGGATTCGCCAAACTCCACGCGCAGATACGCTACAAAGCCGTCGAGAAGGGTATCCCGGTGGAGACGGTGAACCCGCGCAACACCTCGAAGGAGTGCCACGCTTGCGGTGAGGTAGGATACCGCCCACGACAGGCGACGTCCAAGTGTACGAACGATGCGTGTTGGATGGATGAATACCAAGCGGACGTGAACGGAGCGGTGAACATCGCAGACCGCTACCTCAGCGGAGAGAGTCGTTTCAGAGAACACGAGAATGACGATGACTCGGCTGAGGATGGGGGGCGTTTGACCGCCCCACAAGACACCCACGCCGATGCTGAAACCCAGCAAGGGACGCGTGGAACGAATGCGTCTTGAAACCGTAGGGTCAAGCAGACGCTCGGCCTGAAATCCCGTGGTGGGATTCCCGCGTCTTTAGGCGCGGGAGGAGGTCAAGCGTACGAACCGCGATTGCTCACTGCAACCCTAGACACTGAACAGTATCCCGACGCGGTGGCTACCGCCAGAGTCGATATCCGGTGGTTCACGACTGGTGATTTTTCCATTCATTACGTCGAGACTCGGGGAGATAACACCCACTGGGAGTGCCGCTGGGATCGGCATCCAAATACACACAATACTCGACTCCATTTCCACGAACCGCCAGCCGGAACGGACATCTCAGATCTTGACCTTCCTTCGAGTCATCCACTCGATGTGTACTCAACGGTGTTCGAAGCAATCGAGCAACGTATTGAGTCGCTCTGGTGAGTGGTCTTTCCGACCGAACTGACCACCACCAACTGGCAATGAATCACGAGAACTCCGGCCGCTCAGCATACGCGATCGGATCGCGTGACCCAGCGTTCCGGAACGCCTCTAACCGGAAGGCACAGGCATCGCACGTCCCACACGCCGGCTCTTCGTCCCGGTAACACGACCATGTGATGTCGTACGGCACCCCGAGCACCACCCCGCGCTCCGCGATCTCCGTTTTCGACCACTCGACGAACGGTGCTTTCAACTCAATCTCCGTTTCCGGCTTCGTCCCGACATCGATCACGTTCTGAAACGCGTCGAAAAACGCCGGGCGGCAATCAGGGTACCCGGAGAAATCCTCGGAGTACGCTGCTAATTCATAGCCAGTTTCTGGTCACATGTTCGAGCCTTACGTCAAACTGATCTACTCGTCTCTAGGGTCTTTCTCCTTGTCCTGTAGGTAGCGCTGTAAGGACTTCAGGAGGACTAATCGGAATGATTTCAAGCTGTACCGGGAGTCATGATTCGTCGTTCGCGTATTGATAGGTGGGACGGACACCTTCGAGAAGTTCCTCGACGATTTCCCAGAGGATCAGAGAGGGAGTTTCGTGTTCGAATGTGATCCCCCATCGGTCCTCAGTAGTGGCGGTTGAGTACTGGACATGCGCCTGTCCGAGATCGGGATGATCCTCGTCTTGGTGCCAGCCGGCGTGAAAGCCCGTGTTTGGGTCCGTGTAGTTGACACGGAACCAATCGTCTGGGTCCTGTCGATACCACTTGACGGTTAGTGCTGGTGACTCAGGGCCTGTCGGGGGATCAAGACGAGCCGGATCGAAAATTGCTCGCAGCTGCGTGGCCTCGATATCATCCGGAACGAACTCAACCGTCGAAATCTGTGGTACGCGATCAAGGACGTCTCGCTTCAGTTGCGCATAGAGGTTCGCGTTCGGGTCACCACCCGGATGCGGGACAGACATCCGTTAGCTGTTGGCCTTAGCAGACTCTGTCGTCGGAGCGAGGAAGTCCCATTCACGGATGGCGAAGCCGACAACCTGGATACGCCGCTGAAGCTGCTCCCACTCACGGGCGATCTCGCGGCGACGGTCTTCCTCGTCAGCATCAAGGGACTCGTCAGCGAGCGTTCCGCGAAGCTGGTTCGGTGACTCAACGCCGAATTCGCCCTCCCAGTCACGGATCTGCGTCTTCATCTCGGCGAGACGGTCGGTGAGTTCTTCGACAGTGTGCCCGCTGTCTCGAAGCCGCATCGCCTCCTGTATCGCTTGGCGGCGATAATCAGGGTAGTACGTCGTGTGGGTGCCGCTTTCGTCACGATGGAGGATGCCGTCGTCGACGAGGCGTTCAAGCACGCGTTTGGTTGGCTCGTGTGACCAGTCCGCTTCAGACGCGATCCAGTTAGCCGTCCGCGGCTCCGACAGCTGTCTGGCGGTCATCCGAACCCGATCTTCACCCGTGGTTTGGCGTTTCATCAGGCTCTTGGAGTCCGATTCGTCTCCGGTCATACCACATTGTTCGGACTGTACCTTAATATAAGTTGAGACTATTAGTCCTATATCGAATTAACTCGTAGGTTATGAGAACTCCGGCCGCTCAGCATACGCGATCGGATCGCGTGACCCGGCGTTCCGGAACGCCTCTAACCGGAATGCACACGCATCGCACGTCCCACACGCCGACTCCGTGCCCCAATCTTAATCGTCTGCTGAAACGCGCGGAAAAACGCCAGACGGCAATAGGATATCTTTGGAAACGAGCCGAGTGTGCACGAATTAACGGCCGACGAGTCGGCGTCGAGCCGATCGTCACCGGTGCTCGTCGATCCACTCACACCACGCGTGGAAGTCGTCGGCTCCGCACTGGTCTGCGATCGACTGTAATGTTCCGGTCGGGATCTCGTCTTCTGACGCCATCGGAACAGTCACGATCCGGACTTCGTCCGTATCTGGTGATTCATACCGCATTTTCAGGTGGCTACCGACACGACCGACACGCTTGTACCCGAAGTCGTGGAGAACAGACGCAATCTCGCGCCCGGAGAAGTTCGTCCGGACCATTCACTGCATGAATTCGGGAAGCTCCTTGTCACCGGACTCCGTCTCTTCGAGACCCCACTCTTCGATATCCTCATCGGTGAGGGGTTCACCACCGCCTTCGTGAAGTTCGATCGCCTCCGCAAGCATCCGGAGCGCTTCCGCTTTCGTCTCGCCGAAGGAGGCGACACCGGTCTCGATATCTCTCGCAGTGATCGAGCCGTCATCCTCGTGAATGAACTCGACGCCTTCCCCGTTGGATGCGTCGCGTGTCGCACTCGCCATACTCTTTCTTCGTGGACCGCTCGAATAAGCGTTCTGTCGGATACGACTGAGAAGATGGACAGACAGCACCGCTACAAAAGCAGAACGCGGACCGACCGATGAATTACGAAAACACCGACGGCTCAGCATACGCGATCGGATCGTGTGGCCCGGCGTTCCGAAACGCCTCGAGCCGGAACGCGCAGACATCACACGTCCCGCACGCTGGCTTCCTCATCGCGGTAAATGCCTCACAGGCGTTAGAGGACGTTTCTCGCCCCGTTGACCAGTACTCACCAGCAGTCAAGCAGGCGGTTGAGACCGGGGGTAGTCAGTCTCAGACGAATCTTCAAGAAGCGATTGTAGTTGACGCTAGCGGGCGATATTACGCGGTGTACACCTCAGGCACGACGTCGCTTCTCTCCGAAGAGCCAGACTCGGAACGTGTGCTCGGGTTCTTGACAGTCATTGGCGGTGCTATGCTACTGTTCGGGGCGGGAGCGATGGGTACCGATCCAGCATCCGGGGTAAGCGACTAAGCTTTGCTACCGTTGTACCGGCCGTTCAAGAATATCGAATACATCGATAGCTTTGTACTCACGATTTCGCTGCTTGCCAGTCACTTCGATAACAATGCCATCCGATTCGAGTTCTTCAATCGCATTGTAGGCAGTCTGTCGACTTACGTCGAACCGATCCGTGATGTTGTCTGCGGTGAAGTACGGCAGTTCAAACAGTTCGCGGGCGAGTTTGTGACTTGTCTTTTGATTCGGATACTGCGCTTCGTACTCTCGCCGGAGTTCGAGTAATTCGAATGTTCGCTCGTAGGAGTCCTTCGCTTGCTCTTCAATGCCTTTGATAAAGAACGCAATCCAGTCGCGCCATTGGCCTTCTTCGCTAACCGCACGCATCGTCTCGACGTACTCCTGCTTGTTTCGATTAAAATAGGCACTCGGATAGAGGTACGGCTCAGACAGATAGCCAGCCTTGTATAACTGGAGGACGATTAGAATCCGTCCGAGACGACCGTTGCCGTCCGAGCAGGGGTGAATTGTCTCCAACTGATAGTGAGTGATCGCAAGGTCAACCAGGGAGTGGTACTCGCCGTCCATCTGAATATATGCTTCAAGCGAGTCCATTAGCTCCGAGACATGGTCCGCCGGTGGTGGCACAAATGGGGACTGTCCGGGACGAGGCGACGGAATATGAACATCATCATCTCGCCACTCACCAACAACGTCCCCCTCGTTCCGAACTCCGTCGAGTAATGTTTCGTGGAGTGATTTGAGCAGTTCGACCGAAATCGACTCTCCTTGTTTAATTGCGTCAAATCCATCACTGAGTGCGCGCTCAGCGTTCAGAACCTCCTGTAAGTCACGGCTCACACGCCCAGAACTGCCTGATTTCTGGCGTGTATGATACGCGTAGACTTCGTCCATCTCGATATCTGCGCCCTCAATTTCTGCTGTTTCGACTGCTTCGAGCCGGAGGAGCGACGTATACAGTACCGGCGAGAAATCGACAGTGGGACTAATCCCGTCGATACGTCCCAGCTGGAACGTCGCATCTGATATCGTCGCTGTGAGATCCTCGTCAATCTCAACCCGCGATGAGAGGGGCAACTTCTCTGGAATATAGTAGGGATCCGGATGCGACTGTTGGTAGTGCCCCGGCGCATCTGGTGGCAAATCCTCTGCTCTCATTTTGAATTACTTTGTCTCTAATACGACTTAATCATACGGGTTATAAACAAATTTGGATAAGCGGGATCGAAGACCGCTCCAAATCAAATTCCAGTCGTTGTGCTACAACTATATCCGCTTAATCTAGCTGAGACAAATAGTGTCGACGGTTGCGCTAATCCCACATGAACAGTGGATACCGACGGTGCCGGCGGTGTGTTGTGATGTCTGAGATTTCATATCGATGGCGGGGTCTTCACTTCGAAGTTGGTGTGTGATGACATTGAAGAGGTAGAGAATTCATTTCGATGGAGGGGTGTTCATATCGACACCACCCCTTTCATCTCGACAAGGGTTATGAACTGGCTGCTTCAGAAGTCGTGCGAAATAGTTCGAGGTCCTTGTCAAGGAGATATGACTCAATATCCTCAATTGGGTGCCCATCTCGGATGAACTGTTTGTAGTCCTCAAACGCGTCGTCGCGACCAGCGGGGAGGATCACGATTCCGGTCATGCTTGAGTAGAAATCACTAGTGGAAAGCAAATAATTGGCTACAATTTCATTGACTCTGTTGAAATCCTAAGGACCTGATAGGATTGGCGTGCGAGATATAGAGGCTATATTCAGCACCTCCCTCTGTCGTTTAGGAGTACTCAGGCGAGTCGTTCCGTCACGATGTCACTCGGCGTCGAGCGATTTCAGTAACCTCGCCGCCGCGAGCAGGTCCAACTGAGCGAACTCGGAGTCCTGCTCGTCCGCGGTCGCCTCTAATTCGTCCGGTGTGGTTTCCGTCTCGCCCTCTGCGAGTCGTTCGGAGAGTACTTTGCCCCCGAACGTCCGCTCCTGGTCTTCGTCGATCGTATCGAGTACCTCCCCTGCGTCGTACGGGAACGCCTCGTCGTCGAACAGGCGAGCGTACGCGGCGAGAACCACCCCGGCGCTTACGATAACCGGGGAGACGTCAGTGTCGGCACCGAAGGTCTCCCGCCGGTCCCATATCTCCTCAAGGAGCCGGAAAGCTGCCTCGTCGTCCCCGGAGTAGACATGATAGACCCCATTCAGATAGAGTTCCCACGTCGCCTCCTCGCTGACGTCGAGTCGCAGTCGCCGACGCCCGAACTTCGCGGCTGTATCCGAGAGGTCGATCCGGTCGACGCTCCCGGCCCAGTCGCGGGCGCGTTCGCACCACTCGATGGCGGCTTCGGTATCGTCCATTTCCTCGCAGACATCGACGAGGTTCTCGAACGTGGTCAGAGCGTTACGGAACGAACCGATCTCCCGGAACTGTTCGTTCGCTCGTCGGAGGTACTCACGTGCGTCGTCGTAGTCGCCTTGATTTCGAGCGATGAGCCCGAGATTTACAAGGCTGGTTGCTTCGCCCTGTTGGTCACCGAGTTTGCGGGCAAGGTCGAGGCCCTGCTGTAAGTACTTGCGTGCGTTGTCGTAGTCGCCTTGTGACTGAGCGACTGTACCGAGACCAATGAGGCTGGTTGCTTTGCCGTGTCGGTCGCCGAGTTCGCGGGTGAGGCCGAGGCTCTGCTGATGATACTCGCGTGCGTCATCGTAGTCGCCTTGATTTAGAGCGACTGTACCGAGACCAGTGAGGCTTTTTGCTTCGCCCTGTCGATCGCCGAGTTCGCGTTTGATGCTTAGGCTCCGCTGGAAATACTCGCGTGCGTCGTCGTAATCGCCTCGATCATTAGCGACATTCCCGAGATTGTTGAGGATTTTTCCTTTGCCCTGTCGGTCGCCGAGTTCGCGTTTGATGTTGAGGCTCTGCTGGAAATACTCGTGTGCGTCGTGGTAATCGCCCTGACTTTGAGCGACTATACCGAGATTGTTGAGGCTTTTTGCTTCGCCCTGTCGGTCGCCGAGTTCGCGTTTGATGTCGAGGGTTCGCCTGTAGTGAACGCGAGCCTGGTCGTACGCCCCTCGGTCCAGACAGACGTGTCCCTTCTGCGTCTCGATTCGCGAGACTGTATCCCGATCGCAGTTCGACGGCACGGGCATCTCTAGGTCGGTGCCGAACTCGAACAGCGGCGTGAGCGCCGGTCGATCCCTACCGAGGTCAAGAATCTCGACTGCGAGGCGCTCACCGAACGCCGCCGGGTCGTCCTCGATACGCTCCAGCACCGTCGAGTCGGGATAGCCGCCACGGAGATACTCGCGACACGAGTCGTCGAGGACGGCGTACAGCGCCGTCAGGCAGGTATGAAATCGGTTCGGATCGGGGGTGCCGAATTCTCGTTCCCGTTGCTCCTGATTTTTCACGAAGGCCTCCGCCTCCTGTTGGAGGTACAGCATCGCCCAGAGTTTGTGTGTCGTCGCCGGTACCTCGGCGTCCGGGTCGTCGGTCGAGTAGACGAACCAGCCTTCGAGGGCCGTGCGGATCTCCATGATTTCGTCGTGGACGGCTCCGTCGCGGCCATGTTTCTCACAGAGTGCGTGGGCGAGTTCGTCGTGATTACCGACGCCGGTGGCGACCAGCAGTGCCGTCGTCAGCGCGACATCCTGCCGCAGGTCGGCGTCGAACCCGGTAACATCCGTCCAGTGTTCCCGTCCGTCGGCCGTCCCGGTGATCGTTCGGTACTTGTTCGTGACGTCTTGTAACAGGCCGCCACCACTGCCGCCGACCGGGAGGTAGTACGACAGGAAGAGCATCTGGCCAAAGTCGCCGCCCTGCTGGAGTTCGTTGTGAATCCGATCCGGGGGCGCCCCTACCTCTCGTCCGGTCGTCGCCTCGAATCGGTTGAAGACGGCGCGGATCTCCGCCTCGGACAACCCTTCACCGAGGGAGTACCGGGGGATATCTCGGTACGCCTCGGCTATCTTCTTTTGTGCGCCGGTTTCGAGCTGCCCCGGTTCGCCGAATCGTTCCACGTCACTACGCCGGGCATCAAGGAGGAAGCTCACGCGATCGCCCCGGAGGTCCGCCATCGCCTCGTACACGGCCTCGGTTTCGTCCCTAGCTGCGTCCTCAACGGCGACGAGCGTGTGCCCGTCGCTCTCCCGTACGGCCTCGACGAGCGATCCCGAACTCGTGAACGGTCGACCTTTCCCGCTCTCCCGATAGAAGACGGTACCGGTGTCGGGGTCGTCGTACCACAAACAGGCCACGGACTTACAGACGGTGCTCTTGCCCGACCCCGCGGGACCGACGATTAGCCGGTCATCGCCATCGCGGAGTGTCGACAGTAGTTCCTCGCGCACGGTTCTATGTCCGTGGATTCCTGCGCGTGGGGCGGCGAATCCTCGTCGGACGTGTGTAAGGTCGAAGCCAGCGCGCCAAGCCGCCTCGGAATCGGTGATTTCGCGGTCGAACTCGACGGGAGCGACGTAGACGAATCCCTCGTCGCGGAGATCTCGTCGCACCAGCGCCCGGAAGTTCGCCCGAAGCTCCTTTCGTGTCTCTCCCAGTTCCTCTTCGAGATCGGCGAACCGCCCCTCAATATCGAGCACTGTCTCGAGCGTCTCTTGGACCTGGCGGGACTCGATGAGGTCGCGAAAGTCCAGAAAGAGCGCCTGTGCCTCGTAGACGTCGTCCGTGTCGAACGCCTCACACAGTTCCGCGCCGAGGTTCTCGATGTCACCTTTCAGGATCCGTTGGACGGCGTTATCCAGTTCGTCATGTTTCTCGCCGGCGTAGTACTCCTCTATCACTTCTCGAAGATCTTCGGGGCTGCCCCTAGCGGCGTCGATGGCGGCGTCGCCGAATCCCTCGGGAAGGAAGTGACTGATTCCCTTGGCAAGCTTCACGCGATACGCGTGTTCGTCCTCGTTGGTCTCCTCAATATATTGCGTGAGACGGCGGTCTGCGATACGGCTGTACTCAACCAATTCAGTCTTCGCAAGCGTTCCGACGACCGCGCCGCCAACGAGCACTGTCGGGTCCGCGGTGGCGACCCCCGCTGTCGTCTGTAGGATGCCGCTGTCGACGAGCGTCTGGATGCCGTCGCCGATCGCGTCGGCGGCGGCTTCCGCATCGATCGCCGGGAGCCAGTCAGGGCCGGGTGCCATTAGTTCCCATATATTAGTGAAAAAGCATAACGCTTCCCTCTAAATCAGGTGACACGGGCCGGCATCCCGCGTTCGTCGACACACCCGGTCGTGGGCCCCCACGTGTTGCCGACAACCGACTCTCGTTCAGACGATGTGCCTTCCTTACACAGCTAATCCGCCTCGCTCTCTTTTCCAAGTGCCGTCCCTCTCTTCATCCTATCAGTCAGGCTTGACGAGCGCGACACTGCCTCCCGGCGCCAGGTGTGCTTCTGTATCCATCTCGGGGTGTAGGCGATGCGCGTGAGGCCGGCCGTTCGCCGCGCCTCGGTAGACGCGAGGTCGTGGCCTGCGCCCGCGTGTTGAGGCCGATTGTGGTGGTATCTGGACCTGTCGGCTTGGAATATTTGTGACTTGATGCGAGTCGTGTGCTGGCTCGATGTAGGGTGGTCAGTGCTGTGTATCAGCATATAAACTATCTGTACTGAGTGATTCACAGGAGGCGTTGACCGATACGCGCTGTGTATTCAGCATAGCATCTCCAAACTATCAATATTTGAGAATTTCAACAGAGCCGCCACTGTCGATGTCGACTGTGACGAGTGTTCTAGAGGTATTGATAAAGAGCAAGACAGCTGATCACCCGCCGAAATCGGGTGGGTATAGTAGCTGCTCAACACCGTCGTAATTCCTTATGTAACTCTTGCTTCCCGGTGTTGTCTACATGTTACATAAGGGGTTGATATCGGACATCGTGTGAACGAAACCGAAAAGCGCCCGTTGCGGGTTTGTCGTGCTACCGAGTGGGCGTAATTAGCGCAATAATCACGATCAAAAGCGGGTTACTGTGCGTTGCCTCGACTCACCAAACCTCGAGGAACTCTTCGATGGTGTTCTCGTCGGTGTCACCGAGTCCGTACACGTCTCGAAGCACGATCTCGTCCAACTCGTCACACAATCGGTCGAACTCTTCTTTCAACTCCTCAATCCGCTCTATGTCGCCGAGATACTCGTCCATCAGTTCGACGACGGACTCGTGGGGCGGCGTGTCCATATTGAGTATTTCAGAGCGTGAGAGCCGTCGGTCCTGGGCGGTCAACAGCTCGAACACGAAGTCTCGGACTCGCTCGTCCTCAAACTCAATCTCGTGGCTCTGCTTCATTACCACCTGATACACCTTGTCCTCACTATCCACCTCCATCTTCACGTCCTTGCGAATCGGACCCTGTCGATAGTCGTCGCCATCGAGATTGATGGACTGGGCGAGATCGAGGACGGAACTGTCCTCCTCGTAGTCGGGCAGGTAGTTGCGCACGTCACTGGTCTTGTACTCCAAGTTCGTGCGCTCCGCCCGGGCACTCTGAATGTCCTCGCCGTACTCCGCAACCGTGTCCTTGGGAACATCCTCGGGGAGAACGATAGGGTGCGGCTCCAAGTACCGCTTGTTGTACGAGTAGTACTTCCCACCGAAAATCGGCGCGATGTGTTTATGATAGAACTCCAATACGGACGAGTTGAGGAGGGCGACGTAGTACAGGTGGTCTTTGGACGTGGGTGCGTATTCGTCCATCAACTGCACACCGTAACCCCCAGCATTCCCACCACCTAGGAAATAGTACTCACCATCAAGATCAGCGACGAACCGACTGTAGTCACTCATAATGTTCGTCATAATCTTGTCTGGCTCCATTTTGTCCACGTTTTGCCGGCGGCCGAACGCCCACCAATCGTCCCCTTGATAATCCCGATCGTGAAGGTATTCCTCGTGGTCTTGGAGGAAATTCCATGCGTTTTCGTACTCATCTTCAAGCGTCTCTTTGGACATCAAATCGGCATCTCCATCAGAGACCTCGTAGGGGAAGACAAGCCAGAGCCCCTCCCAATCAACCCCCCAACGATCAATTTCAGGGCCTCGGAGAAGCCGCCGAAGAATGCTTTTTTCGATGGGTTGCGCCTCATCATCACCTTTTGCACGGAACTGTACTACCTCCTCATCACTATCCATAGCACCGTCCCCAACAAATCCAAGATAGACTGGATTTGCACTCGTTTGAATACCGACAAATACCTCGTCAGAAACTTCACGGAGTCGTCGAGAGGCCGTTTCTTCGACTCTATCGAATACCTGCCGCTCATCTTCCAACGGCATTGGCTTCCAACTCGGTAAGTAGTCATCCGAGTTGTCTTCCCGCATTAATTCCTTCGGGTACTCAAACAGATCGTATTCGCTTACCCCATCAGGGTTCTCCCATGAATCACGATGGTGAATTTCTTCCAAGACACCATCTCTTTCCTCTGCAAATCTCGCGCACTTCACAGGCTGATCCGATGAGAGATCCCGATCAAGTGAGAAGATGCACGGATACGGGGTGGCAGCATCGAACACCTCCACATCGTTGAACTCAACAAGACGTCTTAACGGCTCTTCGGCTATTTTATCCCGTATTTCTTCTGCGTACTCATGGGTGAGAAGTCGATCAGGAGTAATATACGCAAGGCTTCCATCGTCCGACAACCATTCTATACCACGCTCAATAAACGGCACGTAGATGTCAAAGGACTTGCTACTAATTGAGGAGTAACGAGCTGCGTATTCCTCCTTCGGCCCGTTGATTTTCTGTGTCTTGACGTACGGCGGATTCGCCACTACCACATCGAACTCAACTTCGTCCTTGATGCGGTCAACCGCGTCCCTGTCATCGAGGAACGACTGCGCACGGCCATTATACTGGGCGAACTGGCCAATCTGTGACTGCTGACCTGTGTCGTCAGTACTACCCTCCTGCTGCTCCAGCACGGTCGGCGTCAACGTGTCCGCGACGTGAATCTCGAACCCATCCATCGTGTAGGACGGGTCTTGCTCCGTCACCTTGTCGTAGAGATCAACGGTGCGGAAGAGGAGATTGATCTGGGTGATATGGACGGCGAATGGGTTGATATCGATGCCGTACACGTTCTCTTCAACCCGTTCCAGTATCGTCCGCGCCTCCTCTGCGTCGAGGTAGTGGATGCTGGTCTTGCCGAACTTGTTGATGTAGTGCTGGATAAGCCTCTCCGTCGCCTCAGTCAGGAAGCCACCACTCCCACACGCCGGATCGAGAACCTTCTGCCGGCCGATGCCCTCATTCGCCTTGTACCCGGTTTCGTCCAGCATATACCGGATGACCTCGATGGGGGTATAGTACTCGCCGAGTTTCTTCCGCTCATCTTGCGGCAAGTAGTCCTCGTAGACGTGGCCGAGAATGTCGCGGTTGACGTACTCGAAGTCGAACCGGTTGAGTCGTTTGAACACCTCGCCGAGCCGGTAGTCCAGGTCATCCTCAAGATTCTCTTGGCGGCTCTCCTCGTCGGAGTCGAACCGCTGGCGCTTGTCTCTCGACACCCACCACCAGTCGAAAATACCGAGTTCGTACAGGTCTGCGTAGTGATCATCAATCCTGTCGTACGTGTCCATCAACGCCTCAAGGTAGGGACGCTTATCACCCTGTTCGAGTGCGTCAGCCATTCCTCGCCCGGACAAACGCGTGTTCCCGACGATCTCCTTGTCCTCTGCGATACGGGCGAACAACGCCCGGTTCATCAGGATATACGCTGTCTCCCGACAGAACGTCTGCTTCGCGTCATCACTCTTGCCAGTGTATTCCCGCCAGTCCTTCCAGTCGGGGAAGGTCGTCTCCAGAAACTGCTTGGGGTAGGAATTATCTGGCCGCTCTATGTAGTCGTCGAAGAACCGCGCCATCACACTAGACAGCTCATCCAATGACTCCTTCACCGCCTCAAGGAACAGGTCATACCCCTCGTCATCTGTCCCCGGCTGGTACTGAACGGGCACCTCCTTTGCCCGATCACGGAAGTAGTCAGCGTCGCCGACATTCGTGTAGCGGTCACAGCGGAAGTACTCCAACCTGCCGAGTGCCTCGCGCTGCTCCTCGGTGAGATCCTCAACCGACTCTGCGTTGGCCACGAGACCAATATCAAACCCGTCGATGGACGAGATCGAACGATCCTCGGCTGAGTACTCGTAGACACGGAACTCGTGGCCGTTCGTTAGGATGCCGTACTCTGCACTCCCAATCCCCACCATGTAGGTCTCCAGCTGTTCCACATCGCCAAGTTCCAGCTCGTGTGAAGGACGCTTCGTCTCGCACGCGATGACTGGGAATGGCGGATGGCTGTCGTCGTAACAGAGGACGTCCTTCCTATCGTCCTCGAAATTGACGTGTCCCTCCCCCTCGGTGCGTGACCACTCAAGCGCGTCCGTAAACAGATGATCGACAAGACTGTACCTGAAGTCGAATTCGCTCCCCTCAGAACGAATCTCATCACCAATATTTTTGAAGGCCTCGTGGATATCAGCGAGGAACGTGTCCGACATTAAACCCATATTCAAACACAACCTTGTTAAAAATTTACTCACAGATAGCTGGCGAGGTTGCTGTATGGAGGTGTTCTACAGCCCACTACCGATGCCTACTCGGTAGGGGATGAGATGATGGTCTACCTCGGCGAGGACGACTCCGAAGGGTGGGAAGGTCAGCGTTCGAGATAGGGGCCGCAAGCCCGAAATCTGGCACTAATGTCGGTCGTCCAGGACGAATTCAGTAACGCTCTTGTGAAGTACATTGTTGATGAGTCAGAGAACTTCTCGAATAATCTGTTTCAGTGCTCCTCGTCCCGGTTTGCGGAGGATTCGTCGCCGAAGTTGGAGCGGTCTGAGATACGCTGTCAGTTTGTCCTTTGAGACGCCTCGATGTGGCGAGAGCCACCGTCGCGCCAGCGACGCGTGGCTCTCACACGTGTTCACGTGCGCGTCTCCATCAACGTACTCGCCGCCACCGTGAATAACTGCTTCTCGGTGGAAGTTCTCGTCATCCTCAAGCGGATCGTAGGCCGGAAATCCGTCCGTATCGACGGTCAGCGACTCTTTCTTGTGGTTGTTGAGAAGGAGTCGCACCGTCGCTTCGTCAGCGGATTTCGCTGGGACGACGTACCGCTGACCGGTGCCGCGATCAACGAGCGTGAACACCGGCGATTTGTCCTCTTCATACGTTCCTCGTCCGTGTTTCGAGAGGGCACGCGAGCGCGACCGAGAGTCGCGCTCGCGGCCTTTCTTCCCGGCAGAGACGTAGAACTCGTTGATCTCAACCGGGCCAACGAGAGAGATGTCTGGCGCGTCGAGCGTTCTGGCGAACTGCTCGACGCGCCGGCAGAGCGAGCGATACGAAACGTCAATTTCAGCGTCTAGCTGGCGGATACTCGTGTTGAACCGGAGTAACGAGTAGAACGCGAATAACAGCTTGTCGAAGCCGACCTTCGCGTGCGCGAAAATCGTGCCGGTCTTGTCGTTGAACGTGCGGTCGTAATCCTCACAGAGATACCGTTGGTACTCTCGATAGCTGCCGTGTTTGATCACCGATTTAGACCGGCAGAGCGGGCAACAGAGGCCCTCGCGCCAGCGAACCTGCTCCAGCAGGTTCGCGGCGCTCGCCTCTGAACTCAGCAATTCAAATGGGAACATTGCGTTCGGGTGACGCGTTCGCGTCACCCTTGCCCGCTACGCTTTCACAGCGACAGCTCTACCTGACCAACAATCTGCTTCGCAAGAGCGTGTACCCTATATTGACCACACCCAGGTCAGAATGTATCACTTCCTAAGGACCTCAACAGAGCCTAACTACCCGAACTCTGTCAGTACCGGCGTGACCGATACAGATGGTGGATTGAGCACAGAGATACCGTTCGAGAACTCAGGTCGTCACCGGGAGTACCATGATGCCACACGGATAATCAGTTCACGCTCTTCGACAGTTCAGCCCCCGCTTTGAATTTCACTTCCTCTGGCGCACTCGCAGCGTTCACCAAGTGCAACACTGGCGCATCCACCGCCACGTGCGTCACGAACCGATAATTCTCTCCTGTCTCACCATCATCACCTCTAGTCTCCCCACCTCGACTGGTGATGACATCGAGGATATCATCCGCCAACTCAGTGTCACCGTCCTCAATAAACTTCTCAACAGTGCTTGAATCAATCCGCGCCCCCCGCAGCGAACGCTCACCAGACACCGACCGCTTCACCAAGTCACCGAACCCGTCACCATCAGCCGAGAAATCGAAGCAGCACTCGATACCAACCACCTCCGTCGGACCAGCCATCGACAACACCGTCACCGACTCCTCGTACAGCGCAGCGTCGTCGATGACCCATCCACCCGTGTACACGAGTTGGTTGTTGCTCTCACACCGCTGGACGTACAACAACGCAGGAAAAGGCTCTGGACACCGCGGCGGCTGCACCATCACTTGATACACAGACACGCCCGACCCAGCCCCCGACTCAGTCGTACGAGCCCAAACACCCGGACCACACGGGTCATCATCCGCAGCAACACACACCCTTGCAGACTTGTCGTCCACCGTCGGCGGCGTATTGACGACAGTCACCATCCCACCCTCACCCCGAACGACCTCAAGGCTCCCGCCCGTCGCCGTCGGCCCCGTCACCTCCGCAACGAAGTGCGGCGTCGTCCCGCACAACGCACCCGGGTACACGTCAGGGTCTGTATCATCACAATCGCCACCGCCACGCGACTTCTTCGAGTCAGCCTTGGAAAGCCCCGCAAAACTCTCATCGCCCGTCAGATACGCCATGAGCCGCTCCGGCGTCACCTCCTCACGGAGACTCCCATTCCCACCCGGAACCTCCGCATCAGGCAAACACACCGAGAACCGCTCAGCAACAATCGGTTCACCACTCAGATACGCGACGAGGTCAGCGTCCTCCTCAGAACCGTCACCGACACCATCACCATCAGAATCTGAATCCGTATCACCCGCCTGCGTCTTCCGCTTATTGCTCCGCGACGAATTGTAGTCTTGAGCCATCAGCGCCGACGACGTAACCCACCCTTCCAACTCTACATCCCCAAGCTGCCCGGCAGACACCGTCGGAGTCAACCGACTCACGTGCGGGCTCCCCGGAGCCATCATAAACGTGACTTCCGTGTCATCATCATTCCAGTCTGTCCCTGCGAACACTGCCGCAGGCGACGAGCCCGTGTTCGTCACTGACGACGCAACTTGATTCAGACAGCCAGCGAGTCCCCCAACTACAATAACCCCGCTCGCTGCGAGTAGTGACCGACGGCTGACGGTCGTATGTGGCACAGTATTTCGGTGGTTGTTGCGTCTCTCTGAATACATAATCAAACAGTAGAGGGTACACGCTACCATAAATTTTCTTATATTTGTGGCTTGTTAACAGGAAATTCGGAGGCCGACTCGCGCGCTGTATTCAGCAGAGTTGCTGGAACGTAGCACGAAAGGAGAACGTGTAGAAGGCCCACAGCCCTTATGATTCAGGTGCCAGAACAGATTATAATGACTGGTCGACCGCAGACGCGTTGCCTTGATCGCCGAGCCATACTTGGGCTATCGGTGTCGGGATTAGCCGCACTCGCTGGCTGTGGGGATGCGAACACCGCTGGGGAACCGAGCGAGTCCGATCCGGATAATAGTGAGGAGCCTAACGAGTCGGAGACTGAGGGTGAGACGGTACGGGAGCGGAATTTGGACGATGAAACAGAGCGCTCAGATGCGAGTACGCTGTTGAATATCAGAGACACGCTTGACACTGACAATCCGTTGTTCGATCCGCAGAGTAAGACGTTCACTAGCGACGCCTCGGCGGGCATAGAGGCCGTTCCACTTCGATCGGGATTCACGGTTGTCGCGTTTGAACACGATGGTGAAGATGACTTTATTGTCGAGACAGACGGGTCAGTAGGGGGGCTTGTAGTCAAAAGTTCTGACACGGCTGGAGCCGCCTGTTTCGCAGCTGATCGTGGAGACTACAACTTCGCCGTTGCAACTGAAAAGAACTGGTCGATGACAGTTGGGCAGCCATTTGCGCCACCAGAAGAAATTCGGACCCCAAGCGTCAGTGCCAGTGGCGACGGACACGCAGTAGTCGGACCGATTGAGCTTGCGGAGACGACGACGTTCATTGGCGAGCACGAGTCTGACGGCGGGAATTTCGTCGTCGAGGTCTACAACGAGGACGCCAGCGGTGGAACTCCAGACGAAGTCGTGTTCAACCAGATCGGCGAGTTCTCCGGCGAGGCGCGTGCAGATCCGGCCGGTATTTCATGGCTCGAAATCGAGGCTGACGGCGTCTGGCGGCTAGAAATCGAATAGTCGGGCCATCAGTTCACAACGGCAATTCAGTTCTGGACACCGTTCGTCGCTAACTGCTCTTCGGACTGGTCACCGCTCTGTAATTGCGTACACTTCGCCGGGTTCTGTCGCAACGTATGCGACGCCATCGACTACGGCTGGCCCGTCGACGACTCCGCTCCGAGTGTAGTCTCCGAAATAGACGCTCCGCGTCTCGACGCGCCAGTTTTCGGTTCCGTCACCCGTTGCGAGAGCGAGGACCGTTCCGTCGCTTCGAGACCCCACGTAGACGGTGTCACCAGCGACTGTCGGTGAGCCGAGCTGGCCGACACCGTCAAACTGCCGCTCCCACTCGATCGTTCCGTCGGCCGTTGAGAGACGTGTCACGGTACCGTCACCGGTTGCGAAGACCGAATCGGGCGTGACTGCGACGGTTTCTTCCGACTCGTGACTGAGTCTGGTACGCCATTGTGGTTCCCCATCTTCGGCACGGAGCGCAGTCGCTTCGCTGTCTTCTGAGCCGAAATACATCATTCCATCGACGACGACCGGGGAACTGGATGTTCTGACAAACGTGGGCTGTCGCCACTTCTCCTCGCCCGTTTCGCTGTCGATAGCACACGCTGTGCCACCTTCATCAAGAAGATAGACGGTGTCGTCGGCGACTGCGAGCGGCGATCGAATTGAACCGATCTCGTCGCCGTCGGGAGTCCACCGCCACTCCTCTTCACCCGTCGTCCCATCGACCGCATAAATAGGTGGCCGTCCGGATGGCCCCAGTTTCCCCAGAACGTATGCGGTCCCGTCAGCGACGGTCACTCCTCCCAGTCCACCGGACTGTGAGTCTGGCTCGAACGTCCAATTGAGCTCGCCGGTCTCGGCGTCTCGTCCCTCAAGGTCAAACGTGGGGACAAAAACGGTCCCGTCGGCGACGGTTGGAGTAGTCGTGTGGCCATTCCACTCCCCGCCAATCTGCTGGCCAGTTTCTCCGTCAAGGACTAATCCACCGGCATACACGTGACCGCCGTCAACAACGACGCCTGACTCCGCCTCTGTAAGAGCACTGTACCGCCAAGCGACTGTAGCATCATCTCTCGGGCCCGAAACACTGGAATCGTACCCGGTGTTGCGAGCATCACGCCTGTAACTTGGCCACGAGGCTGTCGAGCTAAGAGTGACATCCGACTCGTGAAGCGTTCGTCCGCGCTCATTATCTCCGTCTTCCTCGCCGCGAGAGAATACACATCCCGCAAGACACGCCGTCGCTGTAACGAGACTGCCGCGGAGGGCACCGCGTCTTGAGTGAGAGGACATATAGCAGAATTTTGATCGGTCCGGTATATGCCTTGTCTGTGAGACGGGAAAGACAGGGTATCTAAACACTCTGCTGATCGATTCGTGAACCACCTGTACCGTCCGAATCGATCTATCCTGATTTCGTCACTGCGACGTGCCGCATTCGCGCGCTCTATTCAGCACGGTCGCTAAATCATGTTATTAATTAAGGATTTCAACAGAGCCAGTCAGGGTAGATTGGCCGCTAGGGGCTGTAGTGCCGCCAGTCCACGTATCAAACCGTTGTTTGAGGGTACACGAAGGCTATATCGCTATCCCACTCAGTGTAACCATGTCCCGAACACCGTTGACGCTGGCCCTCCTCTTCGTCGCCCTGCTGGCCGGGTGTGTGGCGACGGGTCCTGCTGCCCCAAGTGACAGCTCCGACCCGACTCGTTCCCCGACCACCGGCGCTCCCACCACCGGTGCGACCTCGGACGAACCACCACTCGACTTCGACGGCGCGAACGACACGCTCGGTCCGGACGAACCCCCGCACATCGTCCGCCTCGTGAACGACGGGGACACGACGCGGAACGTCACCCTCACTGTCGCCCGCGACGGCGTGACGGTCTACAAGGGGACGTTCCGCTCGTTCCCAAACACGACGGTCCTCGGCGAGATCGACCACGTCGGGAACTACAGCCTCACCGTCTCCGTCGTCGGGAGCGAGGCCATACTCACCGAGGCGCTCGCCGCGTCGTCGTTCGACTGTAACTACTCGACGACGACGTTCGACCTTCGCGACCCTGAACCAACGGTACAAACCGTCTCGACGGAGATGGCCTGTGGCACCCCCACGTCCGGTGATTGAACCTCCATCGCCAGTGGCCGTTCCGTCCCAGCGCTGTTGGGAAAATTTGGTGTGGTGGGGAGTCGTCCGAGGGCTTCGCGTTCGGGAGCGAGGCAGCGATCGGTGCCCTGGGTCCCGGGGGTTCGTTCGCCTTTACCGATCCCGACCGGGAACTGGGGTTTGCTTACGCCTCGAACCAGATGTGGACACACGTCTGGGACGACCCACGAGAGCTGCGGCTCCGACGTGCCGTCGAGACGTGTCTACAGGCGCGATGACGCCCCTTGAGTTTGCTCCTGTACCCGATTACAGGAACGACTTTTCACCGCCCGCTGCCGTTCCCGGTTATGAAGCTCGATGCCTTCCGGCCGGCCGACGTGGGGTCGCTGGCTGCCATCGCACTCTCCGTCATCGTCGGACTGGTCGCGCTCCCAACCCTCCCGGCCGAGGTGGCCGTTCAGTGGGCGGCCGACGGCTCGCCCAGCACCGTCCTCCCGGCCGTTCCGGGTGTCTTTTTGACGCCCGCGTGTGCCCTGCTCGCGTTCGCGTACCTGCGTGGCGGCGGGCTCCTGCCGGGGCGCGACCCTGAACTCCGGTCGACGACCGGCCTCGCCGTGGTCGCCAGCGTCTCCTACCTACAGGTCGCGTTGGTCGCGCTCAACCTCGGGGTATCGGTGAACCCCTTGGTCGTCGTCGCGCCGGCCGTCATCGCCGTTCTCGCGGCCACGTACGCCGAGCGTATCGCGAGCGAGGGTGTCGTCTGAGCCCACGTGGTTTTGTCGTTCGCGTCCTCGATACAGGTATGGGACACGGAGGGAAAAGTCGGGGCGGGGCGTTCAGCAGGGGCCACGATGCGTGACGGTGAGCCACCCGGAGCGACGCTCGACCCGGCAGCCGCGACGGCGACCGTTGAGATACTGGCCAACGAGACGCGGCTCAGGGCCGTCTTGGCGCTGAGCCGCCGGCAGGCCGAGGGGCTGACCGACCCGGCAGTCGGATTCGCCGAACTCCGTCGCCTCGCCGGCGTCGAGGACTCCGGTAACTTCGCGTACCACCTCAACCGCCTCCAGGACCGGTTCGTCACCCACACCGAGGCGGGCTACGTCCTGACCGACGCCGGCACCCAGGTCGCGAGCGTCCTCCACGCGGGGACGCTCGCCCCCGGGGAGACGGTCACACAGGAGACCGACCACGACTGCGTGATCTGTGGCGGGGACATCGAGGCCCGTGCGACCACCGGCGGCGTCGAGTTCGCCTGCGATTCGGGCCACGGCTTCCGCGAGGTCGGCCTCCCGGCAGCCGCGCTGGAACGGGGTGTCGACCACGCGATTCGCGAGGCGACCCGGCGGATGTTCTCGGACCTCGAGACGACCGCCACCGGCGTCTGTGCCCGGTGTCACCAGCCGGTCGAGTGGGGGCTCCAGACCGTCGACGAGGCCGCCGGCGCCTACCACGCGACCGCGCGGTGTACCGCCTGTGCGATGGTCTACGGGAGCCCGCTGGTCGCGTGGGCCGTCGCAGACTGGGACGTCCGAGCGCGCCTCCGGATGGCCGGATTCGACCTCCTGGACCTGCCACCGTGGGAGCTGCTGGACCTGCCCGCGTCGCCCCCAACGCTTGTCGACGGCGACCCGTCGGCCGACCCCGGCGAAGTCGTGCTCCGTCTCGTGTTCGAAGTCGGCGAGCGACCGTTCACGGTGGAGATGGACGGGACCGCGACGGTGTCGATCGAGGACGGGTAGCCACGCTTCAGCCCCACCGCGCTTCGAGCCACACGTCGATATCGGCAACCACCTGCTCGGCAACGTGACCCGCGGTCCGGTATTCGGCGGGCGAGGCCGGTCCCGAACCGGAGAGAAACAGGTGGTTCAGGTCCGGGTACGTCTCGAATCGGGCGTTTGGGTCGTCGGCGAGTGCGTCGCGCCACGCGTCGATGTCGGCTGTCGTCACCTGGTAGTCACGGCCACCGTGGCACACGAGCATCGGCACGTCGAGCGACCGGGCCGTCTCGAAAGCATCGTACGCCTGTAGACTCTCCCAGTAGGCCTGACCTGCCCCCAGTACCACCTCGTCGTCGTCGATATCGAGTCGGTCGACGCGGTCGGCGGCAGCGGTGACGGCGTCAAGACGCGCCTGTTCCCCGTCCGAGACGCTCCCGTCAAGCTCGATGAGGTAGCGCGTTTGTTCGACAAGCAATTCGTGGAGCGATCGCCCAGGTGGGGCAAGCATGACTACCCCCGCCACACCGTCGGTTCGGGCTGCGACGCGCGGTGCTAGTTTCGCACCGAGACTGTGGCCGACGACCACTGTCCGGTCTGTGTCAGCGCCGTCCTGTGACCGGAGCATCTCGATGGCTGCCACCGCATCGTCGGTGTATTCTTCGTCGATTGTCAGTGTTGCCGGGTCGACCTCGCAGGCAGCAGTCCGTTTCGTATAGCGAAGAGAGGCGTTCCCGGCCGTCCCCAGCCCGTATGCCAGATCGCGGTACGGCTGGTTCGGGCCGAGCGTCCCGTTCAGGTCTGTCGGTCCCGACCCGCCCAGCAGAACGAAACTAGCTGGGGCCGGACCACCGTCTCCGGGAACTGTCAACTCGCCCGGAAGGGCGCAGCTACCCGGGCCACGGACGGACACCTCGCGCGTCTCGAACGCGCTCTGGTCGACGTACGACGGCGGCGTCCATTCAGCACTCGCAGGAGCGACCAACTGGAAGCCAACCACACGCCCCTCGTCGTCGAACACCAGCCGCAACCCCTGCCGAGCCTGTGCGAACCGGACGGTCACGACGACGGCCGCAAATGACTGGACGGTCACTCGTTCTGTCCTTTCGATCTCGACGTACGGGCCGTTGGCCCGCTGGAGGTCAGCCCAGGTCGCCTCGAGAGCAGCGGCACTTACCTGTTCAGCGACGCTCGGCGCGAACACCTCGCGGGCGGCCTCGTACTCCCCGGCGGCGAGTTGCTCAGTGAACCCGAGCGCAGCGTTGCGGAGCTCGGCGTCTGTCAGGGTCCGTTCGGGCGTCTCAGTCTCGGTCTCGTTTGGTGTCGACGCGGGCTGGCCGTTTTCACTACATCCGGCGAGGCCAAGAGCAACGCCCGAAGCGGCGATCCGGAGGAATTGACGACGTCGATGACGCGGCTCACGGTCGGTCATCGGTGATTCCTCCGGTGAGAACGGTAGTGTCGGGGACGGTTCATACCAGACTGTGGGTTGGACGCTACTAATCTGTACCCTGTAATCACGTACAGTACGGTGAGCAATCGCCGTTCACACAGCATCACTCACCCCAGCAAGCGGCGCGGAGACGTTCAGCTCAGCCGGCACCGGCGGATGACAAGCCGCGTTTATCGGCCGGGTCCCAGTTTGCGTACTGTAGCGTTGTGGCTCACCCATCGACACCTGCCAGCGGTCGTATGTGAGACGGACCCAGTCGGTCGCGGTCACCGCGGCTGACTCGTTTGCTGCCACCGCGAGTCGGTTCGCCAGTTCGAAATGCTCTGGACAGGTTCCGTGGTGAAGCACGATGGCGGCGTCAAGCCACTCCTCGGGGGCGTCTGCTTTCCCTGCCGTGAGAAGCGAGAGGACGCGCTCGGCCCGCTGGTAGTCGCGGCGCCGGTCGACCACGGCGCCGGTTTCCCGATCGCGCTGGTCGGTCCGTTCGAGGTAGTTCAATTGCCGGTCGGCTGGCCAGTCCTCGGCCGGGACCGCGGGTGGCGCGGCTGCCACGGCGAGCACCGACCCACCGACCATCGCGACGAGAAAGACGCTGGCCACGAACATTCCTGTTCGCGTGAGGTGGTGTGTGGGCAGGCCGCCGAGTCGGTCACCCCCGAACCGGCTCACAAGCAGTCGGGCGAGGATGCTTGCGGCGACGACGTACGGTAGGAAGACGATGGCGAACAACGCCATAATGGTGAGGATGCCCGCAGCAGTCCCGAACACGTATCTCATAGCGACGAGCGCCACCACGGTCGTGAACCCCCCAATCAACCACCCCCGAGAGAGCGAGGCTGCGGTGACCGCGAGCAAAACCATTCCGAAGGCGGTGATCAGCAGATAGTACACGATGGAGAGGCCCCCGGCTGCTACCAGAGAACCGGTATCACCGTCGGCGACTGCTACGGATCCGAAGACGAGCACGACGTGTAGACAGATGTACCCCACCGCCGCGGTCAACGCCGGGCGCTGGGTGAGTATCGTTGAGTTCACAGCTCGAATCGGTCAGGAATTACCAAAGACCCCGATAACAGACTGCTCGGGCGCCGAGTCGTCGAAACAATTATGTCACCCGCCACGTCTCAAACGGCTCGCTACGTCTTGAGCAGACACTCAGATTCTCGCACCGACGGCTCGCAGATGCGAAGACGGCTTCGGCACGAGCAAGCAGACCAGCGACCACGTCGAATAGAAGACGGCGGGTAGCCCGTCGAGTTCATCGAGGTGGGTGTGGTCTCCGTCGCAAGCGTGACCAGACTCCACCCACACTCATCGCTCTCTTCCTTCCGTCGGACTGTCACTCCTCATCATAGATCCGTTGCCGGGAAGTTTCACCGTTATCCAAGCTGCTGGCCTCGTCACGGTCCGTCGGTCGCTGAGGGGTCTACGACGGTGGTAGCCGTTCATGCGCGTGTGAACGCGTAGAGTAACAATAGCAGGCCGAAGAGCTGTGACACGACGGCTACGTCGACGTACGCGGGGATACCGAGTGCTACTGACACCGGATAGAGGAGGAGCGACGGGAGCGTCACCAGCGCGACCCCAGCCCCAAGGAACAGGAGGGGCCGACTCCCGTTGCGGATGTACCCCCGGTAGCACTGCGCGACGACGATGACGCTCAGGGCGGCCACGAACAGGCTCGCCGGAACGAGGAGCGGGTCGACGGTAGCCGTCACGTGTCTTCACCTCTCTCGCTCCCACGGGGGGCGTAGATGGCGTACAGGATCAGTAGCAACCCCAGACACTGGATGACGACGCGCAGCAATGGACCGCCGCTGGCGAGAAGCGTCGTCTCGCCGACGCTCACGGTGGCGCCCAGTAGCGCATCGCCCGCGGTCAACACGATGAGACCAAGCGCGAGCGCTCGGGCCACCCGCCGCCGACCCCGCCTGAGGCCACGAAATGCGAGGTATCCCACCGCCAGCCCCAGCGGCACCGTAAGCAGGAACAATGCGACGGTCACGAACGGGGGGAGCAACAACGTCTCGGCGGTGGTCTGGGCTATCATCGTATCTCCTCGAACAGGTCGGTCAGCCGGTCGGCCGGATCGGTTGGCGTCTCGCGCTCGATGTCGACCTGGTACTCCCCATTTTCGAGCTTGACCGTCACGCGGCGGAGTCGTGTCCGGTAGACGTTGTAATGGTGGCCGTCGCGCCGAGGTCTAACACGGCTACGGACGAGGTCGTGTTCTTCCAGCGCCTCCAGCCGCCGGTAGACCGTAGAGGGGTCGGCATCCAATCGCTCGGCGAGCATGGCTGCGTCCACGGCCTCCTCGCTCGCTGCGGCGAGGATGTTCCTCGCGTACGGGTCGGCCAGCAGTTCTGCGACCGCCGCGAGCCTGTCTGCTTCGTCCATCAGACGGCGTATCGGCTGGGAGTCGGTTCGAGGGGGCAGCGCACGTCTGTACGTGGAGAGGCAGGGTACATGAACCCTGACGCCGGTTTGTTCATTTGACGAATCGGCCCGTCCCTCACACGTCCAGAGATCGGCGTGCTGGAGTACTAACGCGGTTAGAAATCCGAACCCCCGCGCGAGGCGTTCAGGACTGTAGCGAGACGACGAGCGCAAGCAGGCCGAGCGCGGCGACGAGGAGTGGCTCCCCGGGCATGTCAGCGCTCCTCCACTCAGCGCTTCTTTGGCTCGTCATCCCGCGGAAGGCGTACCAGGGCTACGGGCGCAATACATACCCACTGATGCTCTACCCCGCGACCGGCATGGTCCTCTTGACCGCCGTGCCATCGGTCCTCTTGCTGTTCCTCTCGCTATTCACCGACCTACCCGAGCTACTTCGTCGCAGTGACGAACGACTCGGAGATGCTTGGCTTCGTGGCCATCGCCTATTCGCTATGCGGTCGGTTCGGACTGGACGACGCATCGAAGTGAAACATGGCCTCGTCGGGGGAAATCTACACACAGTTGAGTGTCTCGCTCGGTGCCTAAATTAAGTGGCTCGTCGGGTTACTGCTGAACACACAGCAAAGATTAGCCACGCATGATAGAGCAGCGGTCAGAGCGTCAATACTGAGCATCAATTAGAGTGCTGTCGACTAGACCGACTGTCCATAGATATAGTTATCATGTTATCTGACGTACATGGCACATGAACAGAACACACGTCTACATCGTAGCGGGTGTGTTACTCGCCTGTTTTGGCTCAGTCATCGCTCTCGGCGCGTTGCTCACGAGTATCGGTATTCAAACAGGAATAGACGGGGACAGCGTACTGACCGGGGCTGGCATCGCAGTCGCTGGAGCAGGGGCTGCGTTCCACTTTCTTACACGGTCTTCCGAGCCAGTCGCCGATAGAGACCCCGTCCAATAATAAACCCGCGAGACACGTATGCGTTCGGCAGCGGAAGTGTCCCACCGATTACCGCCGCAGACCGTCGTGCTGTATCTATCCTCTGTATCTTGTACTGATTGACCTGCCAAATCATAAATATATACTGCTGTTTCACTATCCCTCAGTATTGGACAGCTGATCTCAAGATTCGTCGAGAAGGTAGTGGTTTACATAGGACCGCGGTAACCCCCTCTTGTTTAATTTAGTGGTGTGTCCTCGAAAACATGAGCGAGAACGGATCCACTGCCGCGGCGATCTACGCCCGGGTCTCGACATCGGACCAAGACGTATCCCGGCAGCTCGACGAAGCGCGTGAACACCTGGAGCGTCTCGGTATGGCAGACATTGAGAAGTATCTATAGGTCGTCTCCGGCGCCGCCGACACCGACACTCGCGAGGTGTACAACCAACTCCTTGATGACGTCGAGACGGGACGGTTCGATCTCGTGGTCGTTCACGAAATCAGTCGACTTTCTCGGCTCGGTCCGACTGAGATTCACGAGTTCATCTAACACTGCTTGGAACATGACACTGGCGTCGAGGCCCTCGACGTTGGCCTGAAGATTCACGTCGACGACGGGGAGCTCCAGCAAACAATAATCGTGGTTGAACCATACATCCGAGGCTGTCCGAATATCTGATTCTGGTCCAGCAAGCGATGTTCGGCCGTACAGCGGTGTCGACTCATACGCCGGCCACTGAGCGTATTTTCGTTGCGCGAGGCATCGAAAGACAGTCTGATGAGAGTCCGCGGCACTACAACATACTGACACCATACTCCTCATGAACGAATCTACAGGCGGAACAGGCCGAGTGCCTCGGGGCTTGACCCCGAGGCGGTTCACGCGGCCAGTACAATGAGACACATACTGTGGCATATGATGTCCTTTCCGTTGAGTGAAATACTATGTGTCTTCACGAACAGCACAATATATGAGTTCAGTTCCAACTCTCTCAGAGGTTCGGGAGGTGTTTGAGGCGCTTGGGCCGCCTGGAACGCCGTTTGCGACGACTGAGGTCGCCACAACATTCGAGTGTACCGACCGAACAGTCTACAACAGACTTGAGACGTTCGTCGAGGATGGTGTGTTGGAGACAAAGAAAGTCGGTGCCCGTGGTCGTGTCTGGTGGCGACCAGTGGAGGGAGACAGCAAGAACGAACGGAATACCGAGGAAACGTACCAGAAACTGTTCGAGTCGATCAACAAAGGACTCTGTGTTATCGAAGTACTGTTCGACGCTGACGAGCAACCAGTCGATTACCGATTCCTCGAAACGAACCCCGCGTTCGATGAACTTACTGGCTTGCGAGATACCGTGGGTAAACGGATACGCGAGTTGGACGTAAACCACAACGACAACCGAATCGAAAAATACGGTGTCGTCGCACAGACGGGCGATCCTATTCAGTTCACAGAATATACAGAGTATCTCGGTGAACAGTGGTGCGAGATTAATGCGTTCCGGATTGGTGACCCGACAGAGCACACCGTTGCTGTTCTTTTTGATGATGTTACCGAACGTAAACATCCTGATAACACGCTAGGTGAGGGTGAAAAACGGCTTGAAGCGTTGTTGGAAGCCACCACAGAGGGAGTCTATCGAATAAGCCCAGATTGGTCGGAAATATACCAACTCGCGGGAGAAAATTTCATCACTGACGACCCTCCCAACACGTGGCAAGAGTATATCCCGGAAGATGACCGAGAGCGTGTCGGCGAGGCAATCAACGAAGCGATCAAGACACAGAGCCCGTTCGAATTACAACACAGCATTACCCGCGCCGATGGAACCATTGGGTGGGTAGATTCAAGCGCAGTACCGATAGTGGAGGACGGCGAAATCGTCGAGTGGGTCGGCACGGCGACGGACATCACGGAACGCAAAGAACGTGAATCGAGGATCGAACGCTACAAACTGTATCTCGAAAGCGCCCCTGATCTTGTCACAGTTTTAGACGAGGACGGGGTAATACGGTACGACAGTCCGGCGGTCAGTGACATGCTTGGATACGACGCTGAAGAACGAATCGGTGATTCAGGATTCGACTATGTTCATCCTGATGACCGCGACCGGATCAGAGAACGATTCCAGAGTATTGCTGGCGAGGATGTCGCCCGATTGAAAGAGTATCGCGCCCAGACTAAAGACGGAGGCTGGATCTGGTTGGAGAGTCGTACCCGCATTCCCGCCGAAGATCACACACTGGACGACATTGTGGTGACCGCACGGGATATCACTGAACAGAAGGAACAACAACGCAAACGGCAGGAAGTGATCGAGCGGGTAACGGACGGCATTATCGAGTTGGACGCCGAGTGGCAGTGTACGTTCGTTAGCGGTCAGGGCGGAGCGCTGGTGAATCGTTCCGAAGCTGAGCTGCTCGGTCAACCCTTCTGGGAGGTGTTCGAGGACGCACGAGGAACACCTTTCGAAACGAAGTACCGCGAGGTGATGGAGACGAGGGAGCCGGTCTCGTTCGTCGAGTATTACCCGACGCTCGACGGATGGTTTGACGTACAGGCGTATCCCAACGATGACGATGGAATCGCTATCTACTTTCGAGATGTATCCAAACGAAAGGAGCATCAAAAGGCAAGACAACAAGCGGAAAAACGGTACCGGACGCTGCTGGAGCTTGCACCCGATCCGATCATTACCGTGGATCCCGAGACAGAAGAAATCCGCAGTGCGAACCAAGCTGCCGGGGAAATGCTTGGCCGGCCTTCCGACGAAGTTATCGGTCGACAGCAGGCAACTATTCACCCCACTGAAAGAGAGGAGGGGTACGAGGTTCTGTTCAAGCAGTCACGAGAACAGAGTGGAAGGTGGCGGACACTTCCCGACGGGTCACCGATCCACGTCGTCACCGAGGAGGGTGAGAAGGTCCCAGTTGAACTTAGTACTCGAACAGTTGAGTTGGAGGGTGCGGAGCTCGTGTTTCATTCGTTCCGTGAAATCAGTTCCCAGATCGAGCACCAGCGTCGGCTGGCGACACTCAACGACGCAATTCACGAGTTGTTCGACGTCAAGGACAAACAAGAAATCAAGCGGAGGGCGGTACAGATGGCAGCTGACTTGCTAGACGTATCTACGGTCGCATTCTATTCCTTCGATGAAGACGGGTGGGCGTTCGAGCCGGTTACCAGCGTTATCTCGACTGAATTGGGCGAGCGGATTGACGAACTCCCTATCTTCGAACCCGGAGTCGGGGCCGAGTGGGGTGCGTTTACCGACGAACGAACTGTGTTTATCAATGACTTACATGCCCACGAGGCGGAGTATACGTTTGACCGGGCGTTACGGAGCGAGCTGATCGTTCCGGTAGCCGATCGAGGTGTACTTCTCGTCGGTGATACCCGACCAGATGCGCTCAATGAGTGGATGTTTAGCTTAATGCAAACGCTTGGGTCCACAGTCGAAGCAGCAATTAATGGCACCGAACGAGAACAAGAGCTTCGCGAACAACGCCAGGAACTGCGGGAGGTTGAGTCACTTAACCAACGGATACGCGATATCACCCACGAGGTCGTTCAGGCGGACACACGGGCGGAACTCGAACGATCGGTCTGTGAGCGACTCATCGAGTTCGACCCGATAGAGTTCGCCTGGCTCGGTCGCATCGATCTCGAAACGAACACCGTGGTGCCGCAGGCACAGGCTGGTGTAGGGGACGGATACCTCGACAACGTGTCTTTCTCTTTGGATAGTGACAGCGACCCGGAGCCCACTGTGGAGGCCGCTCGATCCCGCAAAACGTGTGTTAATGCTAACACGGCGACTGGAATTCAAAATGGCGACTGGCAGGCGATGGCGATCGAACGAGGACTTCGATCAGTTGTGAGTATCCCCATAATCTATGAGGATTCCGTATACGGAGTGCTCAGCGTGTACAGTCGGCACGGTTCGAGCTTCCCTGATGGCCTGCGGTCCGTTCTGGAGGAGCTCTGCGGTCTGGTCGCGCATGCGACGTTTGCAAGCGAGCAAGCAGCGGTCCTACAGGCCGACCGGACGCTGTTGCTGGAGTTCGAGGTTCGCGATCCTACACAGCCGTTCTGTCAGATCGCGTCACTGCTCGGTTGTGAGGTTGGACTTGAGGGAGTGGTTTCACAGCCTGGGGAGGCGTCACTGGTGTTCATCAGCGTTTCAGACGAGGCGGTCGAGCGGGTTCACCAAGAGGTCGAACAGCTCGGGTGGGTGGAAGACTGTCAGTTGTTCGAGCGGGCAGATGACACGCTGGTTCGGTTGCTGATGTCACGGTCGCTTATCGGGTCGATGCCGTCCGATACGGGATACATGATCCGCGAACTAGTGGCTGACGACGCCCGCTGTCGGGTGGCGGTCGAAGTGCCGAAAACGACTGACACCCGACGGACGGTGAAGCGGATCATCTCACAGCACGACGGCACACAGCTACTCGGCAAGCGGGAATTACATTCGCACTCCGAACCGGACGAACGAGTGTCTGGAGGCGTTCTGGAGGCGCTCACCCAACGGCAGCGCGAAGTCGTCGAAACTGCGTATCGGTGTGGATACTTCAGTTCACCCCGACGTGCAAGCGGCGGAGACGTGGCGGAGATGTTCGGGTTCTCGAACGCCGCATTCCACCAACACCTTCGGAAGGCAGAGCAAGCGGTATTTGAGGAACTTCTAGAGGGAATCGGGAGCTCGCCGATACGGCCCCGGAACGCCAAATTCGAGTGACCGGACGGCTCGCTGTCACTCGGTCAGACTGTGAAGTTCACATATGAACCACAAGTAGCAGGACTGCTTTCTATCTGAACCTGTTGTTTGATTATCGTATCGCGAGTACGCGCGTATGGAACGCAAATTGAACTATATCTGGCCCCAAGCAACACCGAGCAGAGATATTTACATTAGTATTTTAGAGGAATTTAGTTATCATAACGTATATTTTGCTCTTAACAATTATAAATGTGGTAATGATGGAACTCTATGTAAATGATCGACAAGATCAAGTTAAGCAGTATTGACCTGCGACCGAAGATACTACTCGCGTTCGTGATCGTCGCGCTGTTCGCGGGGGTCGCGGGTGGGATCGGATACCTCGGGGTTGATGCCGTCGGTGCCGACGCGGCCGTGGTCGCTGAAGATACCGAGGAATTGGACGCTGCATCAGAGATCATATACGCGGTTGAGAGACAGAAAGGAGCGATACTTCGCGCGCAGCTGGGCCAACAAGAGGCACAAGCCATGCTGAATGAAGCGAACGAACACTACAACGAGAAGGGGGTTGCGGTACTCGAATCTCACGACTTGAACGAGGAGGAAACAGCACAGTTCAACGAGCGCTCTTCCGAAGCAGATTGTTGGTCAGGTAGAGCTGTCGCTGTGAAAGCGTAGCGGGCAAGGGTGACGCGAACGCGTCACCCGAACGCAATGTTCCCATTTGAATTGCTGAGCTCAGAGGCGAGCGCCGCGAACCTGCTGGAGCAGGTTCGCTGGCGCGAGGGCCTCTGTTGCCCGCGCTGCCGGTCTGAATCGGTGATCAAACACGGCAGCTATCGAGAGTACCAACGGTATCTCTGTAAGGATTGCGACCGCACGTTCAACGACAAGACCGGCACGATCTTCGCGCACGCGAAGATCGGCCTCGACAAGCTCCTGTTCGCGTTCTACTCGTTCCTCCGGTTCAACACAAGTATCCGCCAGCTAGACGCTGAAATTGATGTTTCGTATCGCTCGCTTCGCCGGCGCGTCGAGCAGTTCGCCAGAACGCTCGACGCGCCAGCCATCAACCTCGTTGGTCCGGTTGAGATCGACGAGTTCTACGTCTCTGCCGGGAAGAAAGGCCGCGAGCGCGACTCTTGGTCGCGCTCGCGTGCCCTCTCGAAACGCGGACGAGGAACGTATGGGGGGGACAAACCGCCAGTGTTCACGCTCGTTGATCGCGGCAGCGGCCAGCGATACGTCGTCCCAGCGAAATCAGCCGATAAAGCGACGGTGCGACTACTTCTCGACAACCACGAGAAGGAGTCGCTGACTGTCTATACTGATGGATTTCGAGCCTACGATCCACTCGACGATGACGAGAGCTTCCACCGAGAATCAGTGATTCACGGTGACGGCGAGTACGTTGATGGAGACACACACGTGAACACGTGCGAGAGCCACGCGTCGCTGGCGCGACGGTGGCTCTCGCCCCATCGAGGCGTCTCAAAGGACAAACTGACAGCGTATCTCAGACCGTTCCAACTTCGGCGACGAATCCTCCGCAAACCGGGACGAGAAGCACTGAAACAGATTATTCGAGAAGTTCTCTGACTCACCAACAATGTACTTCACAAGAGCGTCAACGAGATTCGGTCGCTCCACGACGAGTTCAACACGGTGGCTGCCGAGTACTTCGAGGCACAGGAAGCCGGTAACGAAGAACGTGCCGAACGGAAAGCCGAGGAGGCATTGGCCCTTATCGATGAGATAGAGTCTGCAACGCGTGAGTTCGAGGAGATCGTCGAAGCTGACCTACAGCAGGCGGTGCTGTCCGCCGAGCAGACGACACGGACCGCACAGGTTGAAGCCGCGGGGGTCACGGTCGCCGCATTCATCGCTGCCGTTATGATTGGTCTCTTCGTGGCCCGGCGGATTTCGACGCCGATCAACCAGCTCTCGGAGGCGGCTGTCGCTGCCCGTGAGGGGAATTTTGAGGTGGAGCCCAACGACCACGTCGAAGACGACGAGATCGGTCGCATGATCGACGCGTTCAAATCGATGCAGACTGACCTGCGTGCGGTTTTCAACGAGATCGACACGTTCAGTAACAACCTGGCAACCGGCGATGACGATCTACAGACTCGCGAGCGAGACATCGACTTTCCCGGCCGATACGGTGATATCATGACCAACCTGGACCGCGGTGCCAACCAAGTAGTCGACGGATTCGAAGAGATCCGAGCGGCGAGCGAGAACCTCCAGAACGGTCGGCTCGATCAGTCGATCGACACCGACAAGCCCGGTAACTACGGTCAGATACTGGTCTCGCTCGACGCGGGAATTGTCAAACTTAACGAGAGCCTCGTGACGGTCCAGAGAACCATCGACGAGGTGGCGGAAGCGAGCGAGGAGACGGCAACCACCGCAAGCAAACTCGACGAGGCGAGCGACGAGGTCGCCACTTCCGTCGAAGAGATCCAACAGGCGAGCGAGGATGTCGCCGGATCGGTCGAGGAAATTAGCGCCGGAGCCGACGAACAGAACGAGGATCTCCAGAGCGTGGCTGGCGAGATGAACGATATCTCGGCGACCGTCGAGGAGATCGCCTCCTCGGCCGAAGAAGTGGCTGCCACGACACGAAGCGCCGTCGAGCGAACTCAGGTCGGTCAACAGTCCGCCTCCGACGCGACCGAAGAGATCGCCGCGATCGAGTCGCGAGCTGACGAAGCCGCCTCGCAGGTCGAAACGCTGGATGACAAGATCGCCGAGATCAACGAGATCGTCGACCTCATCACCGAAATCGCCGAGCAGACGAACCTCCTCGCGCTGAACGCCTCGATCGAAGCAGCCCGCGCCGGGGAGGCCGGCGAAGGATTTGCCGTCGTCGCGGACGAAATAAAAACGCTCGCCGAGGAGGTCGGTCAGGCTACGACCGAGATCGAAGCCCAGATCGACGACGTCCAGTCGACGACGACCGAGACGGTCGAGGGAATGGAGACGATGACCGAGCGCGTCGACCGTGGCTCCGAAACCATCGAGGAGGCGATAGACATGTTCGACGAAATCGCAGAGGCAGTTGCCGAAGCCGAATCCGGCGTACAGGAGATTAGTGGTGCCACGGATGACCAAGCCGCCTCGACCGAGGAAGTCGTATCGACCGTCGAGGAGGTTGCGGGCGTGAGTGAACAGACCGCGGCCGAGGCAAGTACCGTTTCGGCGGCAACCGAGGAGCAAACCGCGTCGCTCTCGGAGGTCGCGGACACCGCCGAAAATCTCTCACGACTCTCCGACACGTCGACGACTGAGCAACTTGCGACGGCGACGAAGACGCTCCGTGAGCAGGTCGCTACGTTCGACCTCGACACCACAGAAGCGGCCGATTCGGCTTCAGCAACGAAATCACCCTCAACTGGGGCCGTCAGTGCGACCGACGGTGGCGAGAATCACCCATCGACACGAAGTGGCGACCGATGAATAGTGAGTATTCACTCCGTGGAACGACCACTGAGACAGTATACTAACACAGCACACGGTACCCGAGAATGACCGACACAAACACAATACAATCCGACGCCGAAAACCACAGCGAACCACGAAAGAACGGGGGTATTGCTGCCTCGTACACGAGTGTCACCGACGGCCTCACCCAGATCGATGTCCTCCTCGTTGATGATGACGAGAGCCTACTGGATCTGTCCAAGACCTTTCTTGAGCGCGAAAACGATGTGTTCTCGATTCATACTGCGGGGTCCGGGGAGGACGCGCTCGGGTATCTACAGGCTAATACCGTCGACTGTATCGTTTCTGACCATGACATGCCCGGTTACAACGGTATCGAGTTGCTCAAACAGGTACGCGAGACGAATCCGGACCTGCCGTTTATCCTGTTTACCGGGAGGGGATCAGAGGAAGTCGCAAGCAAGGCGATCTCCAACGGTGTGACTGATTACCTACAAAAGGAAACCGGAACAGAACAGTACCGTATCCTCGCAAATCGGATCACGAACGTGGTCGAGCAGGATCACGCCCAGCGTACACTCGAAGCGAGCCGGGAACGGCTCTCGCTGCTCATCGAACAATCGCCGCTCGGTATCATCGAACACGATAGCGAAATGAATATTGTCCGCCTGAACGAGACAGGCGAGGACATACTCGGCTACAGCGAGGCGGAACTTCGCGGGGAAACGTGGAAGAAACTTGTTACTGACGACAGCCACGAGAACGTCAACAAGGTGACCGACGCGCTGGCAGCTGCCGAGGGTGGGTATCACAGCATCGATGAAAACGTCCGCAAAGACGGGGAACATATCGTCTGTGAGTATCACAACCGAATCATAACCGACGAGGAGGGTGATGTCGTCTCCGTCCTCTCGCTGTTCAAAGATATCACCGAGCGTAAAGAACGCGAACAGCGACTCCGGGAGTTTCGGCGCGCCGTCGAATCCTCGGGCCACGGGGTTTATTGTACGGATCAAGATGGTGTGATCAACCGAGTCAATCCGGCATTCGAGGAAATAACTGGGTACACGGCCGAGGAAGCGATCGGAGAGACCCCAGCTATGCTCCGGTCTGGAGAACACGAACAAGCGTTCTACGAGGATCTGTGGGAAACTATTCTCGACGGCGACGTTTGGCATGGCGAGGTCACTAACCTGCGAAAAGACGGTGAAAGCTACATCATCGATCAGACGATTGCCCCGGTGACCGACGAGTCCGGGGAGACCACCGGATTCGTCGCAGTTAATGCTGACATCACCGAGCAACGAACTGCCGAGCGCGAACTGGAGGTACTCCAGACGGCAATCGACAACGCTCATTCGGCACTCACCCTGACTGATCCGCACAAAGAAGACAACCCGATGGTGTACGTCAACGAGGCGTTCGAAGACCTCACGGGATATACAAAATCCGAGGCGCTTGGACGGAACTGTCGGTTCCTACAGGGCGAGGACACCGACCCCGAAACTCTGGCTCGGTTGCGGGAGGCGATTGACAACGAAGAACCAATTACTGTCGAGATTTGCAACTACCGGAAAGACGGAACCCCGTTCTGGAACGAACTAAGCGTCGAGCCGGTCTACGACGACGAGGGCGATCTTATCCGGTATCTTGGCACGCAGCGAGACGTTACTGACCAGAAAAAGCATACTCAAGAGCTACAACGCCAGAATGACCGGCTCAACGAGTTCGCAAGCGTCGTCTCCCACGATCTTCGTAATCCACTCAATGTAGCTGAAGGACGGCTTCAGCTTGCCAAAGACGAGTGTGAGAGTGAGGAGTTAGCACACGTTGAGAGCGCACTCGATCGAATGGAGGCGCTTATCGATGATCTGCTAACACTGGCTCGACAGGGAGAAACGATCACAAACTTCGAATCGATCGAACTTGTGCCACTAGTAGAGAACTGTTGGACCACTGTTGAGACAACGAATGCCTCTCTCGCGGTCAAGATTGATAAGAAAGTCCTGATTCAAGGGGATGCGGATCGCCTGAAACAGGTATTCGAGAATCTGATTCGAAACGCAGTCGAACACGGCGGCCCAGATGTTACCGTAACTGTCGGCAAGTTGGATGATGGCTTTTACATAGAAGATGATGGACCAGGAATCCCTGAAGAGGATCGCAGTCAGATCTTTGAGGCCGGGTATTCAACCGCCAAATCGGGAACCGGATTCGGGCTGAGCATCGTTGAGCAGATTGTCAGTGCTCACGGGTGGAGTATCAAGGCTACCAAGAGTGAGACTGGTGGTGCCCGCTTCGAGATTACTGGTGTCACTGGTGGCATATATTCTAACCGAGTACAAAGTGAAAATAACAGCGATGGTGATGAAATCTCATGACTCCGGCAGATCTCCTTCCTTCGGACCAGAACACGGTAGTAGAATTCCGTGTAGCGCTAGTGGAAAACGGTCTGGAGTTGAATGGTGCCTCAATGTCCTATTTTATCAATAAAAGGACGCTAAGGCACAAGAACCTCGGTAGCAACTATGATGGTTAAACCATATGACATTAGTAGTTCCGTTTGATGGGTCTGACCTCGCTGAAGCAGCACTTGTCCGCGCAACTGAGTTCGGGAAGGTGTTTGAAGAAAATGTGGTTGCTGTAAGTGTGATTCCAAAAGGGAACACCGATTATGCTAGAGAACGCGACTGGATTACACAAAATGAACAATTTGATCTGGAAACTGTTGTATCAATATTGCATAAAAAAGTTGTTGATTTATCTCCAAGTGCTGATTTCCGGCATAAAGTTGTAGATCGCTATGCACCATCTGGCTCTATATCAAAACATCTACGCAAAGTGTCACGGGAAGAGGACGCTTCCATGGTCTTCCTCGGTAGTGAGAATGCCGGTCGTTTCGTTTCATCGGTGAGCAGCGTAGGGCCAAGTGTTGCTGCAGATGAGACCTATGATGTTGTCATCGTTCGAGATCGGAGTCCTGCTAAAATTGCCAAGCTACAAAGTGCCTCGCCGGTCAAAAACCCGAAGTCGGACTTCTATCTCTCTGAGTGAACGCTACACCCATCAGCACTAGATAATTTCAATTGTTCGTGAGTTCTATTCGCTCGATACGGCACATAGCGCGCGGATTGACGATGATGTCTACCACCGGCGGACAATCGTCGAAGCAATATCCTTCTCACTTCGCAAACAATTCGACTCAACAACCCGGGCTAGAACGTGGTTTGGGCAGTTTTGTGAGATTGTCTAAAGGCAGCCGTCCGGAACCCCAAACGGGCAGTAAGGCTCTGAGTCCCGTAATCTTACACGTCTAAACACAGCCCGCACTCTGTATTCAGCACGGAGTTCGTGTCCGTTATAAAGTATTTCAGTATGCTCTGTTGAATAGCGGTATTGGCTGAGGTGGTTAGAATGTGAGTTGGCTCGTTACCGGCTGAAGCTGGTGGTTTCAATATAGGTACCTTCCCACCGCGGATTAATGACCACTATTCAACACAGCATTTCAGTAGAGCCTTCTATTTCATCTGAGTAGGCAGTCGTACAGAAAACGGGGGTTTTCTGAACACCCACATTAGAACTAAGTATAGGCCTGAATGTAGCCCTATACAACGATGGCAAAAACGCGAGTCAGCCAAGGAGCAAACGGCCAGTACAAAGTGACGGTGCCGAAGGGGCTCGCAGAGGCGATGGAACTCGACGGGAAGCGGCTCGACTGGAAGGTCAAATCGGGGAGCTCCCTAGAGGTGACAGTGGTCGATGAGTAAGGCGCTCGCGTGGATCCGGAAGTCGAAGGGC